>NZ_JBHWGA010000040.1:0-89151 GCF_042733315.1 Streptomyces sp. NPDC059718 | reverse complement strand
CTGCCACTGCGTGGCGCTCATCGCACGGTTGTCCGTCACGTCGATGCTGGCGGAGGACACCTTCCAGCCACCGCTGATGGCATTGGTGCCCGCAGCGCAGGTGACAGTGACGGTCTTGCTTTGGTTGGCCTCGATCGACCCCACCGGACTGTTCACGGTGTCGGGGGACGAGGCGGTCACTTCCACAGCCAGCGCAGGGGACGCGAGGCTAAGAGCCAGCGCGGGGGCGGCGGCCAGGGCGAGGAGCTTGGTGCGGGTCATGGTTCGACCTCCCTTGAGTGGCTCGTGCATTCGGACGAATCGAACGCACGAGCCCAGACTGGGCGGGGCGGAAGGGAACCGCCATTCGATACCCCCATTGGAGTGATGGAATGCGTAGCGTTGTTTATTGATCGTGGTCGAGTGAGATTGACGACCGCCGAAGGCCCCGCACATCGGCGCAGGCCGCGAAGCCCGCGGCTTCGACGACGACCCCGGGATGGGGATCGAAGTGGCCGTCCATGAGGACCCGCAGTTCGGCCTCCTGGCGTCCCTCGCGCCGTACAGCATCCATGCAGTGGGATGGAGCCGAGGCGCCGCGGTGTACAGCACCGGGCCTGTTGGGGCGAAGTACCCCAAGGTCGCCAGGGTGGCCGTTGGCTGTGTTCGCTGCGGTTCGCCCAGGTCGAAGCAGGAGCACTGGCGGGCGCTGGATCACGCGCGGGACGACGTGTACGCGGGGGTTCGCTGCCCGGAATGTCGCTGGGGAGAGGGTGGCGAGATCGCGTGGCAGGCGGCTCTCACTGCCAGTCGCCCGGGGGTCACGTCCGGCGCCGAGCCGCTCCCCGATGACGAGGGATTCGCCGGCGTCCAGCTCCAGGACGTCGGGGCAGTCGCTGTAGGCGGTCGACCCGCGCTCGGCGGGCGTCGATCCGATATGGCACAGGGGACTCCTTACAGTGACAGGATCGGTGCTATGGGCACCGAGACGGATTGGGTGTACCGGGTCTTCGAGCCGCACGGCTCGGAGGGATGGCGCCCTTATGGCAGGGCTTCCGAGCGGTGGCGGGGCACGATCACCGCAGATGATTCGAACGAGGGCCCCCGATACGCAGTCGCCCTCGTCGTCGCCGACCTGATGACCGAGTGGAAGGTGAGCGGCCTTTCCAGGGCGAGGCACGTGCGCGTCCTCCTCTGGCGTGACGAGGAGGGCGACCAGGCGGACGCGGACATCATCGTGGAGGTCCGGCCGGACATCCACGGTGAGTGACCGGCGGGTGTCCGATTCACCCGCAGCCGAGTATGCGGGTGCCGCCCGCGCCCAGGTAGGCCAGATCTGCCGAGACGGGGATGCCGAGGCGGACGCAGGTGGTCACGATGCGATGGGTGCGGGCCGCGGTCAGATCGTGGGTGCGTCCGGGCAGAGCGCGAGAGGTCCACACGATCTCCCCTTACGGGTCGGTGATGACCTGGAGATTCACGCCGTGGCGGCGGTGCTTGCCGGAGTAGTCAGCGCGCCTGTCACCGGCCCGGTCGCACTCGGCGAGGGTGCCGTCCACCAGCACATACTCCGCATCGGCTGCGCGCGGGGCATGGGCCAGGCCGGGAGCACGGCGGGCAAGGAGACTGGTGACGGATCGGACGTAGGCGTGGGCGGTGCCGACGCTGATCCGGAAGCCGGCAGCGATCTGCGCGAGGGTTTCGTGCTTGCGCAGGTACACCAGCACGACCAGGGCCCGCCGTGAGGGCCGGAGCTTGCAGCGGCGCCGCAGGGCGAGCCGGGTGTCGCAGTCGAAGGTGATCGCGTGGAGCTTCCTGCAGAATTTACCGAAAACCTATTGACTTGCTACATATGTTGTGCATCGTGGTTTATAGGCCATAACACCGGAAGAGTTGCAAAGTCGATGAGGACGTCTAGTCGGCGGAGTGACTTGGACAGGATGTGGTTCAGGCCCCCGGCAAGCCGGCGCGATACCGAGGCGACAGTGACGGCTGAAGCTTCAGGACACGCGCAGATCTACCGGGGACTGTTTTGCCCTCGGAGCCTTCGCACGGGCCGAGCGCCAGTGCGAAGGCTCTGGCACGTCCACTCTCCCAGCGGAATCGAAGAGCAGCAGACGTAGCCCTTTCCTGCAGGCGAGACCTGTTCATTGGACGTCCGCCTACTCGATCAAGGCGCTCCCATCACGCACAGCTCGGCGGCGCGCGGCCCGACGCCTCGGGCCGCCGCTCCTCATGGGGACGTGACCCGGAGGAGAGCCACCAGGACGGGCGGGATGGGCACTGGACGGTCGGTGTTCACTTCCCTGGCCTTCAGCCGCGCCGGTCGTGCCGCATCCCGGCACCGGTCCACTTGCGACCGGTCGGGCATGTGCCCGCGAGGTCACCTGGGTGACGCGCGGTCGCCGCGGTCGCAGGCCATGCCGTTGTTGTCCGGATCGAGCCGCAATGGGTCCTTCGGGTCGTTGACCTTGAGGGGGAGCCGGTAGCCCTGCGCGTCCAGCCAGCCGCAGCGGGCGGCGGAGGTGCGGGCGACCGCCTTCGGGAACGCGACCGGGACGCATACGTCCGGGGTGCCGTAGCGGGGGTCGCAGCCGGAGACGCTGACCTTCACCGGTGCCGAGGTCCGCTTCCTGCCGGGTTTCAGGGGTGCGTTCGCGAGGTCCCGGGCGAAGTCGTGGATGTGCGGGGAGGGGGTGTCCGCGTCGGCCTGGGTGGTGGAGCGCAGCGCCGGCCCGGTCCCGGCGGAGTCCAGGTGGATCCATTTCGCGACCGAGGGCACGCCGTTGGCGTCGGTGGTGAAGAGCATGTACCAGCCGGGCGGGGCGAGGTTGGGGTTGGTGGTGACGTTGAGGTCGATGGTGTTGGCGTTGACGGTCAGTGGCAGGTCGACGAGGCGCTGGTTGGGGTCGGAGGAGTGGGTGACGGCGGCGGGGCGGATCAGTTCGGCCTTGGTGATGGGGCGGTCGACGGTGATCTGCTGGGTGCTGCCGTAGGTCCAGTGGTCGTCGGTGACCGAGGTGATCTGCGGGCGGGGGCCTTTGAAGAGGTAGGCGGGGGTGTAGATCGACACGTTGTGGTTCCAGGTGCCGTTGCCGGGGTTGTCGCCGGTGGCCATGACGCGGCCGTCGGGCAGTAGGAAGGCCGAGGAGTGGTAGCCGCGGGCTTGGGGGTCGGCCGCGACGGGGTGGAAGGTGTCGGTCTGCGGGTCGAAGAGGGAGGTCTCGTGGACGGGGTCGGCCCGGTTGTGCAGGGCGCCGCCGGTCTCCAGGACCTTGCCGTCGGGCAGCAGGACGGCGGAGACGTACATCTTGCCCTGGGTGCCGGTCTGGGGGACGGTGCCGGTGGGCAGGTCGACGGTGCCTTGGGGCAGTGGCGGGCCGGGGGTGTGGGCCGGGTTGGGCTGTTTGAGGTCGATGAGGTCGGTGAGCCGGTTGGCGTCGGGGTTGGTCTCGATGTTGCCGCCGCCGAGGGTCAGTACCCGCTGGTCCTGGGCGGGGGGCAGCAGCACGCTCGCGGACTGGTCGCGCTGGTCCTTGTTCTGCAGCCCGGACACGGGGGTGACGGTGTTGGCGTCGTAGTCGTAGATCGCGGATCCGGTGCCGGGGATGCCGTTGCCGAAGACGTGGCTGCCGGAGTAGAAGAGCCGGCCGTCCTGCATGAGGATCATCGACGGGTACAGGCCCCAGTACGACCAGGTCTGGTTGACCTGCCACAGCGGGAGCCACTTGTCCTGCGCGGCGGACCACCGTTCGGCGGTGACGGAGCCGGTGGAGTCCTCGCGCAGGCCGCCGAAGGACAGGACGTCGCCGTTGCCGAGCTCGGTGGCCGAGGGGTACCAGTGGCCGTCGTTGAGGTCGTTGGTTCGCGTGTAGGTCTCGGTGCCGGGGTCGAAGACGTAGGAGTGGCGGTAGCCCTCGTAGCCGTGCGAGCCGTCGGCGGCCGGGTAGGCCTTGTTGCCGCTCATCACCAGGACCCGGCCGTCGGACAGTTGCACGTGCCCGGAGCAGAACATGTCGTCCGGGGTGGGGATCACCTTGTAGGTGCCGTTCTGCGGGTCGTACACGGCGGAGGTGAACGAGCCGGCCGCGAAGTTGTCGGTGTTGTTGCCGGAGCCGGCGATGAGCAGCACCTTGCCGTTGTTGAGGACGACGGAGTGCATGGAGCGCACGGGGTTCTGCGCGGGCAGGACGTCCCACTGGCCGTCCTGGCACTGGGCGGCGGTGCCCGTGCACACCGGATCCGGTGGTG
Organism: Streptomyces sp. NPDC059718; assembly: GCF_042733315.1. Lineage (NCBI taxonomy): Bacteria > Bacillati > Actinomycetota > Actinomycetes > Kitasatosporales > Streptomycetaceae > Streptomyces > Streptomyces sp. NPDC059718. The sequence continues at coordinate 84,921 of NZ_JBHWGA010000040.1, read as the reverse complement.
GGGCGGCGACGAGCTCGGTGGTGTAGTCGTCGGTGGTGACGCTGCCGGCGCCGTAGACCGACACGCCCCAGGTGAGCTGGTCGGTGCCGGCGGGGACGGGCGGGGTGCGCACCTCGGCCCGCGACCACGTGGCGCTTTGCGGGGGGTTGGTCAGGTCGGTCCAGTACTGCCAGCCGTTGGTGGTGTCGTGCCGGAAGAGCGTGACGGAGGTGTCGACGGTGGTCGACCTGTACCAGACGGACAGGTCGTACTGCCGGCCTGCCGTCACGTGGGGGGCGCAGTCGGCGGTCTCGGTCATCATCGCCTTGCGGTCGCCGTCGGCGCGGCGGGTCAGGGCGACGGTCACCGCCGTGCTTCCGGAGTGCGCGTCGGCGGTGGTGGAGAAGGTGAAGTCGTTGTCGCCCCAGCCGGACCTCTCCCAGCAGGCGGGCATGTCGCGGGTGCCGGCCGTCTCGAAGCCGGGGTTGACGATCAGGTTGGTGCCCGCCTGGGCCTGCGGCGGCGCCGACAGCAGGACGAAGGGGGCTGCCACGGCGGCGAGGATGAAGGCGGTGGCGGCCGCGAAGGGGCCGCGGGCGCTGTTCGGCATCAGGACTCCCCCGTCGTCGGGCGGCCGCGCCGGGCCCGGCGCGGCAGGTAGACCAGTACCTCGGTGCCGGCGAAGCGCAGCAGGAAGGTGACCACCAGCGCGAGCGTGGTCGCCGGGAGCACGTCCAAGCCGAGGTGCGCGACGAACAGCGCGATCAGCGGGATGCGCAGCAGCAGGTCGGCGTTGGCGAGCAGCGCGAAGCGGCCCACGCGGTCGGCCCAGTGGCGGTGCCCGCGCCGGTCGCGGAAGATCAGCAGCTCGATGAGCAGGAAGTTCCAGAGCACGCCGAGCTGGTTGGCCGCGATCTCGGCCGGCACATAGTGCATGCCGAGCCCGGTGAGCGCGGCGAGGGCGGCCAGGTTGGGTACGAAGCCGGTGAGCCCGATCAGGCCGAAGAGCACCGCCCGGGCGACCGGGGAAGCGGTGCGCAGGCCCAGCAGGTGGGCGAGGAAGCGCATCCCCTCCCTGGCGGTGGACTTGGACTGGCCGGCGTAGCGGTCCTGGAAGGCGAAGGGCACTTCGGTGACGGCGCGCGGGCGGCAGCGCACCGCCAGCTCCAGCAGGATCTTGTAGCCGAGCGGACGCAGCGCGCCGTTGTCCCGCTGCTCGCGCACCGTGTCGCGGCGGATGGCGAAGAAGCCGCTCATCGGGTCGCTGATGCCGCGCAGGGCGCGGGGGAACAGGGCTTTGGTGAGCCAGGTCGCACCGCGCGAGACGGCGACGCGGTACGCGCCGGCCAGCCCGGCGCGGCTGCCCCCGCCGGTGTAGCGGCTGGCGACGACGAGGTCGGCGCCGGTGCGGGTGCCGGCCCGGACGAGTTCGGGGACGAGGGACGGAGGGTGCTGCAGGTCGCCGTCCATCACCACGACCCACTGCGAGCGGGCCGCCTTCAGTCCTTCGACGACGGCCCCGCCGAGGCCGCCGGCCGGGATGTCGCGGTGGATGACGGTGACGGGGAACGGGCAGTCGCGGCCGGCCGCCTCGGCGACGGCGGGGGTGTCGTCGGTGCTGTCGTCGACGAAGACGACCTCGCCGGCGCCCACCCGCCCGGGCAGTGACTCGCTGAGCCGGGCGAGGAGTTCGCGGATGTTGCCGGACTCGTTGAAGGTGGGGATGACGACGGTGACGGTGCCGGCCGCGGCGGGCGCGGCCGACGCGGCGGCGCGCAGATCGGGGTCGTCGAGCTCTTCGGTTCCGGTGCTGAACACGGTCACCTGGTACCTCCGGTGATGCGGCGGATCTCGATGCGGTCCTCGCCCCGGCCGAAGACCACGACGGGGGTGGAGTGCTGCAGTGCCGCCTCGACGGTCGGCAGGTCGACGGCGTCCCGGCGCACGGTCGGGGAGGCGACCACGTAGTCGACGTCGCGCCAGCCGTTCGGCAGCGTCTTGGCGACGGCCGGGTCGAGGTCGGCCTTGTAGAACCAGATGGCGCCGTCGCCCGGCCGGTACCCGGCGTGCACCAGGTCGAGCCACAGGGCGTCGTCGACCAGGACCCGGGTGCGGCCCGGGTCGGGCACGCCGTCGCGCATCCAGGCGGCGGCCGCGCGGTAGGACGCGTTGGCGTCGGTGGTGAGCGCGGTGAGGTCGCCGTCGTACCAGTGCGGTACGACCAGGACGGCGGCAGCCGCGCCCAGGGCGGCCAGCGCCGTGGCGCGTACGTACCGGGAGGTCCGGCCGGCCCGTCCCGCGCCGCGGCGCAGCACCGCGTGGGTGACGCTCGCGGCCGCTCCGGCGGTGATCAGCGCGAGGAACGGCAGCGCCTGGATGACGTACATGGCGGGCAGATAGCCCGACGGACGCATGATGACCAGGGCAAGGGTCGCCACGGCGAGTGCGGGACCGGCCAGTGCTCTGGCCGTCACCGACCGGCGCACAGTGACCAGCAGCAGGACGGCGCCGGCCAGTCCGGCCAGCGGCAGCACGCGGTCGTAGTAGAGCCAGGACTCGAAGACGGTGTGCGCGTCGGTGCCCTCGGCGAGGATGAAGCCCGAGCCGTCGCGGCTCATCTGGTACGTGATGCCGTCGACCAGCGAGACGTGGCCGCTGCCCGGGAACAGCTCGCTGTTGAGCAGCGCGAACAGCGGATAGCCCAGGCCCGTCAGGCCGCAGGCGGCGACCGCGCCGGCCACCGCGAACTTGCGGGTGTCGCGGTGGCTGTGCCGCCACATCGTCACCAGCAGCGCGGGCAGCACGACCAGCATGGTCTCCTTGCTCAGCACGCCGACGGCGGCGGCGAGCCCGGCCCCGAAGTGGTGCCACAGATGGCGGCTCGGGGAGGCGGCCAGGCAGAACGCCAGCAGCATCCACAACACCGCGATGTTGTCCAGGAAGATCCCCCGGTGGAGCACGACCGCCAGCGGCGACAGCCCGAACAGGGCCATGCCGAGCCCCGCCGCCCAGCGCGGCAGCCCGAGCCGCCTGGCCAGTACGAACAGCAGTACCGCGCCGGCCCCGCTGACCAGCAGCATCGTGTACCGCATCGTCGCCACGGTCATCACGCCCGGGTCGAGCAGCGAGACCGGCCAGGTGACCAGGGCCAGCTGGATCCAGCCGACGGGTGGATGGTCGTACCAGTACGTGTAATGGGCCAGTCCGGTGCCCTGCTGCACCGCCCAGGCCTGGGCGAGATAGGTGCCCTCGTCGTCGCTGAACGTCGGGAAGCGGGTGATGTTCCAGCCCTGGACGGTCAGGATCACCGTCAGCAGGGCGCCGCACAGCACAAGGTCCGGGCGCGAGGTGCGGAAGCGGAATCGAGGCGCGGGGCTTTGCGCGACGCGGTGCTTGCCGCCGCGCGGCGCGGGCACCGTCGCGGGCAGCGTGGCGGTGGGCAAAGTGGCGGCCGGCCGGGTGACGGTCACCGGAGCACGTCCTTCCGGGTCTCTTCGGTGAGATGGGCGCCGACGTGGCGGGTCAGTTCCCAGTCGGTGCGGCCGCGTTGCTCCCGCCACACCGCGCGGGTGGCGGCGCCGGCCAGCAGGAGCTGGTAGAACGGTCCGCCCGCGATGAGCTTGAGGTAGTGCACCAGGCGCACCCGCAGTGCGTACTGGCGGCCGAAGTCGTGCAGGCCGACGACCTCGAAGACGAAGGTGACCACGGCGGTCAGAGCGGGCAGGAAGGTGAACACCGCGATGCCGACCGGGACGTCGAGGAAGAGCGCCACCGCGACGTTGAGCGGGATGATCACGCCGGTGAACGCCTGGAAGAACGGCGTCATGAGCGTGTAGCGGGCGAGCATCCGCTGCCCCAGGGTGGGCAGTTGCTTCCAGTCCCTCTTGCGGTAGACCTGCAGGAAGCCCTGGTTCCAGCGGGTGCGCTGCTTCAGCAGGCTCACCAGGGTGCCCGGCGTCTCCTCGCGGGTGACCATCTCCGAGTCGTACGCGACGACCACCCGCTTGCCCCTGCTGGAGAGCCGGACCCCCAGGTCGCAGTCCTCCGCCAGGCAGTTCTCGTCCCAGCCGCCCGCCTCGCGCAGCACCTCGGTGCGGACGAAGACGGTGTTGCCGCCGAGCGGGATGAAGCCCTTGAGGGCGTGCAGGTGGAGCCGGCTGCGGAACCAGAAGAAGTACTCCAGGCAGTTGCGCAGGCTGTACCAGCTGGAATGGAAGTTGATCAGCTGCACCCCACCCTGCACGACGTCGGCGCCGGTGGTGCGGAAGGCGTGGTCGACGTGGGCGAGCAGCGCCGGGTGGACCTGGTCCTCGGCGTCGAAGACCCCGACGACGGCTCCCGAGCAGTGCGGCAGCGCGGTGTTCAGCGCCTTCGGCTTGTTCTTGGCCTCGTTGGTGTCGACCACCACCCGCACGCGGTCCGGGGCGGAGGCCGCGACGCGCTGCGCGACCTCGGTGGTGCCCGGGTCGTCGTGGCCGACGATGACGATGATCTCGTAGTCGCCGTGGGTGGACCGCAGCAGTCCGTTGACCGTGTGCTCCAGGACCGCCTGTTCGTGCCGGGCCGGCACCAGTAGCGAGAACGACAGCCCGGCCTCCCCCTCGGGACGGGCGAAGCGGGTCGCGGCCAGCGTCTCCGGTGTGCGCCAGGCATGCATCTGCCACCAGAGAGTGAAGGCGGCCATCCAGAACAGCGCCAGCGACGTGGCGGTGATGAGCACGGAAAGCAAGAAAGGCCCCTCAGACGGGCTGTGGAGCGCCACAGCTGTGAACGGGTTCCCCACGGGCTGGTGCCGGTCGCGGAGTCGGCGATGGGAAATCTGGTGATGCTCTTGTTTCCTGGTCGCATGCGCGGACCCGGGCGCGTGCCCGGCGACATGCGGGAGTTCGCACGTCACGAAGGTGGTGGCGTGCGGCAGTGGCTCTGGTTCAGGGCATGTGGCTGAATCGCCCGGTGCACCGGCCTGGTGGAGGGGCGGAAATGTGGAACGAAGGGAATCGACATGCCGTCCCGGTCGGCACGGGCTGCCGCATCAGCGGTCGGTGGTTCTTTTGCGCGGCGTCACCTGTGACGCCGGAGGAGCGGATCCGAGTAGCGCGCGCCCTGCAACTGCCCTCGTACGGCGGCCGGGTGCGGCCTCGCCCTCAAACGGGACAGCCTGCGTACTCGTGGTCGCGTCGCGAAGGCGCCCTCCGTGACGGCCGGAGGCAGGCGCGGCGGTTTCCTCCGCCGCTTGCCCAGAGCCTCGAGGCTGGAGGCGGCCCCGCGGACTCGCTGTCGGGTTCTGGGACGTCGGGCATGGTGATTCCTCTTCGTGACGGGCGCAGGTAGACGTGCGGCGTACGCGAGTGCGCGCACACCATCCCGTCCAGCATCATTGGACGATCTGTCCGGCAAGGCTGGACGCTAGATGCTGTGCGGATCGGCGTGCAAGCCGCTCCCGCGGGAGGTTTCCGTACCACTTTCACCTAAAGGAGAAACCAGCAGGTGAGCGGCCCACGAGCACGGCACGGCCAGGTGCCGGCGCGGAACCGGGTCACTCATACGAGTCAGCCCCGGCCCGCCGGTCTCCCCTCACGTTCCCAGCCGGAGGGCGTGGGCTAGGCACCGCTGCTGCGGCAGCACGCGAACTCCCGGGTGTCACAAGGCAGATCCGCATGGGGCAGGGCCGAAGCCTGAAGCGGGAATCGGCGGGCCGCTCGCCGGTGCTCGACGTGAAGGTCAGGTCCGGGGCTTTCATGAAGGACATCGGCCTGACCCTCAATACAGCTAGCGGCTCGGACAGGGCTGCGGGGCCGGTCCGCCTCACATCGTCCACACGTCTGGCCCGCCGCCACGCCCTCTGAAGAGGCGCCCGCCCGATCCCCAGATTTTTGCGCGACGGACCTGCCCTCCGGCCGCGTAGAGCAGACAACGGATTCATGCACGGAGGGGACTGCACGATGACAGTGCGTGCGCTCATTGGACCACTGAGGGGTGCCAGGGGTACGGCGATCGCGGCGGCGGCGATTGCCGTGCTGACCGCGTCACAAGCGCCAAGGGCGGTCACGGCCGAAGCCGAAGAGCCCGCACGGAAGGCGGCACCCGCCGAGCACGGCCTCAGCGTTTCCGGCGACACCCCGTACCGCACCGAACTTCCGCCGCTGCGGACGCGGAAGAAGGGCATGGCACAGGGAGTGACTGGCGGCAATGTGCCTGCGAGTGTGTTCGCCGCGTACCGGCGTGCCGAGGAGGATCTGGCGCGCACCGCGCCGCGCTGCCACCTGCGCTGGCAGTTGTTGGCCGCGATTGGCCAGGTGGAGTCAGGGCAGGCACGGGGCGGCTGGGTGACTCGGGACGGTACCACCGCGACGCCCATCCTCGGCCCGCGGCTGACCGGCGGCGCCTTCGCTGTCGTGGCGGATACCGACGGCGGCGCGTACGACGGGGACGCGGTGTACGACCGCGCGGTCGGTCCGATGCAGTTCATCCCGTCCACCTGGGCCCGCTGGGGAGCGGACGGTAACGGCGACGGACGGACGGATCCGAACAATGTGTACGACGCGGCGCTCGCAGCCGGCCGCTACCTGTGCGCGGGCGACCGGGACCTGTCGAACCCGGCCGACCTGGACCGGGCGATACTGGGCTACAACCACTCGGACGCCTATCTGCGTGCCGTCGAGGCGTGGTACGTGTACTACCTGACCGGACACCGCGTGGTGCCGGACGCATCCGCCGGATCCCGGCCGGTCCGGCCGAAGCCGTCCGGCCCGAAGAGGCAGAAGCTTGCGCCGCCGAAGCCGTCGGACGACCGGAAGCCGAGCACTGGTCCTTCGCGCATGCCGTCGACGTCGCCCACCGCACCCTCCCCCGGGCCGTCCCTCGCGACCGGGGTCCCGAAGGCGTCCGCGACGCCGCTGGTTCCCGTCCCCGAACTGACCCTCTCGCTGCCCGGGGGCGGCGTGTTGCCTGAGGTTGGCCGCTGACCACTGGCCAGGGCCGGAACGCGATGGGTGTCTGCCCCTCCACAACTGCCACTACTCGGCGGTAATCTCGCCACGTCGGAAGCATGTACCGGCGGGTGAGTGCGAAGGGGCGGGCCCTCATGGCGACGGATATGCCTGCGGACACGGCGGCCGCCGACGAGCGCTGGCAGCGCCTGTGGAGCCATCGTGAGCAGTTGCTCAAGGTGGCCCGGCGGCGATCGGTGAGCCGGGAGGACGCCGAGGACGCCGTTCATGAGGCGATGTTGCGAGCCGCGGAGCGCCCGGACCTCGACGACGAGCGGCTCGGCGCGTGGTTGACGACGGTAACGATGCGGCTGTGCGTTGACCGGCACCGGCAGGTCAACCGCGAGGCCGAGGTGGGCAGCCGCCCCGCACTCATGACACCGGGCCCGGTACCCGTCGAGGAGGCGGTGTGTGACCGGGCCGAGGCGAAGTGGCTGGCGGTGCGCAGCGGCGAATTGCCCGCCCGGCAGGCGGAGGCGCTTCGGCTGAGGTCCGAGGACCTGGACGTGAACCAGGTCGCGGTGCGGATGGGGCTCAGCTACCGGACCGTCGAGTCGCTGTTGGCCCGGGCCCGGCGGACTTTGCGTGCCTCGTTGGCCGGAACGCTCGGGCTGGTGCTGTTCCTGGTCGGGCGCGGACGGTTGCGCGGGGGCGGCAATGCGCAGGCGGTCGCGTTCACTACGACGGCGGCAACCCTGGTGGTGGCGGGGTTCGTGCTGCCGTACGCGCTCGACGCGGGCGGAAACGGGACTGGTCCGGCGCCGCGGCCGGCCGTGTCCAGCGACCCGCGGCTCCTGCACGGCGAGGTCACGGGCCGGGGGCACGCCCCCGCAGCACCCACCCCGTCGTCGCCGGCGCACGGGCCTTGGGGCCGGACGCCCTCACCCACCGGGGGAACGTTTCTGCCGGTGCCGGTGCCATCCCTGGCGGACGTGTCGGCGTTTCCGCCCTCGGCGCCGCAGGTCCCTCAGGTGCCCGGGGTTCCGAAGGTGCCGGGGCTGCCGACGGCCGTGACGGGCCTGCCGACCGTCGTGCCGGGTCTGCCGACGGGGTCGGTCGCCTCGTCACTCCCGTCGCTCCCGTCGCTTCGCCCGACCTCGGTCGTACCTCCGCTGTCTGTCTCCAGCCCGGGGACGCCTTCGCTCACGTCGTCGCCGAAGCTGCCGTAGCGCCCCGCACACACGTCCGCAAAAAAGATTCTTGGTTCACCGCGACGGACGCGCCTCTCTTCCCCGTAGAGCAGTTGTCGGAACTGCTCCACGGCCGAAGGATGGAACCGGATGGGTGTCGAGATCTGTGTGGAAGGGCTGACCAAGTCCTTCGGCCACCAGGTCATCTGGCAGGACGTCTCGCTGACGCTGCCTGCCGGGGAGGTCTCGGTGATGCTCGGCCCCTCGGGGACGGGCAAGTCGGTGTTCCTCAAGACGCTCGTGGGGCTGCTGAAGCCGGAGCGGGGATCGGTGAAGGTCGCGGGCCGGGACATCACCCGCCTGCGCGAGCGCGACCTGTACGAGGTGCGGAAGCTGTTCGGCGTGCTGTTCCAGGACGGCGCGCTGTTCGGCTCGATGAACCTCTACGACAACATCGCCTTTCCCCTGCGCGAGCACACCCGCACGTCCGAGAGCGAGATCAAGCGGATCGTTCTCGAAAAGATGGACATGGTCGGGTTGATCGGCGCTGAGGGGAAGCTGCCCGGCGAGATCTCCGGCGGTATGCGCAAGCGGGCCGGGCTCGCCCGTGCCCTGGTCCTCGACCCGGAGATCATCCTGTTCGACGAACCGGACTCGGGCCTGGACCCGGTCCGCGTGGCCTACCTCAATCAGCTCATCGTCGACCTCAACGCACAGATCGACGCGACCTTCCTCATCGTCACCCACGACATCGCCTCGGCCCGTCAGGTGCCGGACAACATCGGGCTGCTGTTCCGGCGCGAGCTGGTGATGTTCGGGCCCCGCGAGGAGCTGCTGGCCAGTGACGAGCCCGTCGTACGGCAGTTCCTGAACGGCCGGATGCAGGGGCCGATCGGCATGGCGGAGGAGAAGGACGCGGCCCAGGTCGAGCGGGAGCTGGCCCGGATCGATGAGGGTGTTCGGGCCGATGTGCTGGCCCCGCGCCTGCTGCCCAGCCCCGGCATCACCCGCCCGCCCCGCTGGGATGCGATCGCGAGGCGCGAGGCCAAGCTGCACGGTAGGGGGGTGAGGGGCGCATGAGGCTCTCCCCGACGGGTGCGCTGCGGCACTCGGGCAGCCTCTTCGCGATGGCGCTGGACGTCGTCCGGTCCCTGCCCCGACGGCCCTTCCAGGCGAGGGAGTTCATTCAGCAGGCTTGGTTCGTCGCGAGCGTCACGATCCTGCCGACGGCTTTGGTCTCGATTCCGTTCGGGGCGGTCATCGCGCTGCAGATCGGGAGTCTGACCCGGCAGTTGGGCGCGCAGTCCTTCTCTGGTGCTGCGTCCGTGCTCGCCGTGCTGCGGGAGGCATCGCCGATCGTCACCGCGCTGCTGATCGCGGGCGCGGGCGGCACGGCGATCTGCGCGGACCTCGGGGCGCGCAAGATCCGGGACGAGATCGACGCGATGCAGGTGCTCGGCATCGACCCGATCCACCGGCTCGTCGTACCGCGGGTGCTGGCGTCGATGGTGGTAGCCGTACTGCTCAACGGCCTCGTCTCGGTGGTTGGTGTTGCGGGCGGCTATTTCTTCAACGTCGTTCTCCAACACGGCACGCCCGGCGCATACCTGGCGTCCTTCACCACCCTCGCTCAGCTACCTGACCTGTGGGCGGCGGAGATCAAGGCGCTGGTGTTCGGGGCCATCGCTGCGATCGTCGCCTCGTACAAGGGGCTGACGGCGCAGGGCGGGCCGAAGGGCGTGGGCGATGCCGTCAACCAGTCCGTGGTGATCACTTTCATGTTGCTGTTCGTGACCAACTTCGTGATGACGGCCGTGTACTTCCAAGTCGTCCCGCAGAGGGGTTAGCCGATGAGACCGCAAAACCTCCTCGATCGCCCCTTGCGCTCGCTCGAAGAGCTGGGTGCCCAGCTGTCCTTTTACGGGCGCTCCTTGGCTTGGACGGGCCGCACCCTGCGACGCTACAAGAAGGAGGTCCTGCGGCTCCTTGCCGAGGTGAGCTTCGGGCGCGGCGCGCTCGCCGTCGTCGGCGGCACGGTCGGTGTGATCGCGTTCCTTTCCTTCTTCACTGGCACCGAGGTCGGCCTTCAGGGCTATGCGGCCCTCAACCAGCTCGGCACTTCGAACTTCGTGGCGTTCTTGTCGGCGTACTTCAACACTCGGGAGATCGCCCCGCTGGTGGCCGGACTCGCCCTGTCCGCGACGGTCGGGGCGGGGTTCACCGCGCAGCTGGGTGCGATGCGGATCAGCGAGGAGACCGACGCGCTGGAGGTGATGGGCGTCCCGTCGCTGCCGTTCCTTGTGACGACGCGGATGATCGCCGGCTTCGTCGCGGTGATCCCGCTGTACGTGATCGGGCTGCTGTCCTCGTACCTGGCCGCCCGCACCATCACCACTGGCTACTACGGGCAGTCGACCGGCACGTATGACCACTACTTCCACCAGTACCTGCCGCCCGTCGACGTGTTCTGGTCCTTCGGCAAGGTGATCGTCTTTGCTCTGCTGATCATCCTGGTGCACTGCTACTACGGCTATCACGCGAGTGGCGGACCGGCCGGTGTCGGCGTCGCGGTGGGCCGGGCGGTGCGGACCTCGATCGTCGCCATCAACGTCCTGGACTTCTTCCTGAGCCTGGCGATCTGGGGCGCCAACACGACGGTGCGGGTGGCGGGGTGAGAGCGGTGCGCATGCAGAGAATGCGGTTCAGGCTGTACGGCATTGCCTTCCTCGCCGTGCTCGCGCTGCTGCTGTCGCTCGCGGTGGCCGTCTACCAGCAGGCGTTCACCTCGGTGGTGCCCATCACCCTGGAGGCCGACACCCTCGGCAACCAGCTCGATGCACGCGCCGACGTCAAGCTGCGCGGGCTGCTGGTCGGCGAGGTGCGCGAGGTTCATGCCGACGGCACCAAGGCGACCCTGGACATCGCGCTGAAGCCGCAGTACGTGTCGTACATCCCCTCGAACGTGCACGCGCGGCTGCTGCCCAAGACGCTGTTCGGCGAGAAGTACGTCGACCTGGTCGCTCCTGCCGGCGCTGCGCGCGCGTCGGCTCGGCCTATCCGTGCGGGTGACGTCATCACCCAGGACCGAACGAAGGTCGGCATCGAGGTGCAGCAGTTGATGAACGACCTGCTGCCGCTGCTGCGCACGGTCCGGCCGGGTGAGCTCAACGCCACGCTGTCGGCGTTCGCCACTGCGCTGGAGGGCCGCGGCGACCGGATCGGAGGCAATCTCACCCAGGTCGAGGGTTATCTGCGCCGCCTCAACCCGCACATGCCCTCCCTGAAGGAGGACATCACACGGTTCGCGGACGTCGCCGAGGTGTACGGCGACGCCGCGCCCGACCTGATGCGGATCCTGCGCAACACCGTCACCACCAGCCGGACGATCGTCGAGAAGAGGGAGCAGTTGGTGTCGGCTCTGCGCTCGACCGCCTCCGTGGCGGGCACAGCGAACGACTTCCTGTCCGAGAACGGCGACCGGCTGATCACCCTGGGCCGGGTCTCCCGCCCCACGCTGGAGCTGTTCGCCCGGTACTCCCCCGAGTACCCGTGCCTGTTCCAGGGCCTGGTCCGGCAGGAGAAGGCCTCCGAGGAGGCGTTCCGGGGCGGCGAGATGCGGATCACCCTTGAGGTCGTCCGGCCGCAGGAGGCGTACCGGCCCGGCGAGGAGCCGGCGTACGGCGCCCGGTCCGGCCCGAACTGCCGCGGTCTGCCGCATCCGCAGGTGCCCGGGCCGAAGCCCCATCTCGACGACGGTACGTCGGCCGGAGGTTCCGGCGGCGCACTCCCCGGAGGTGCCGACGTGTCCGCCACCCGTGCCGAGCAGCGGGCCGTGGGCTCGCTCGTGGCCCCCGCCATGGGCGTCCCCGCGGACGAGGTGCCGCCCGTGGCGACCCTACTGTTCGGGCCGCTGGCGCGCGGAACGGCGGTGACTGTCGCATGAGCGGGTCCGCAGCGCGGCAGACCGCCGCCCCGCTGATCAAGTTCAGCCTCTTCGCGCTGGTAACGATCGCGGCGACGGCGCTCCTCGCCGCCACCATCGTCAACGTCTCCTTCACCCCCAAGGACACCTATCACGCCGTGTTCACCGACGTCACCGGGCTGGAGAACGGCGACGACATCCGGGTGGCCGGAGTGCGGGTGGGAGAGGTCGAGGGCATCCGGATCAAGGACCGGACGCTGGCGGAGGTCACGTTCACCGTCAGCGCGGACCGGCCGCTGCTCGCCGGGACCCACGCGGTCGTCCGCTACCGCAACCTGGTCGGGCAGCGGTACGTCGCACTCACCGAGGGCACCGGCGACGGCACCGCCCGGCTGCGGCCGGGCGGCACCATCCCGCTGTCCCGGACCGAGCCGGCGCTGGACCTCAACGCCCTGCTGAACGGCTTCAAGCCGCTGTTCGCGGCGCTCAGCCCGAACGACGTCAACCAGCTCGCCACCGAGATCGTCCAGACCCTCCAGGGCGAGGGCGGCACGGTGAACAGTCTGCTCACGCACACGGCCTCGCTCACCAGCACCCTCGCCGACCGCGACAAGCTGATCGGATCGGTGATCGGCAACCTCAACACCGTCCTGGCGACGCTCGACGAGCGCGGCTCCCGCTTCTCCGGACTGCTGACGCAGCTGCGCCGAGTGGTTGCAGGGCTGTCCGCCGACCGCAAGCCCATCGGGGAGTCGCTGGTGAGCATCGGCGACCTCACGGACGTCACGTCGGAGCTGCTCAAGGACGCGCGTCCACCGCTGAAGGACGACATCGCCCGGCTCGGCGATCTCACCGGAACGCTGAACAAGAACGAGCACACCGTCGAGGGCGTCCTGAAACGGCTGCCGAACAAGCTCGAGAAGCTGACGGGGACGGCCTCGTACGGCTCGTGGTTCAACTTCTACCTCTGCGACTTCGACGGCCGGATCGTGCTGCCGAAGACCAAGCAGGTGATCACCCCGGAGCTGCACGTGGCACGGGCGAGGTGTGGCGGATGAGCCTCCGCATCAGGCGGCGCGATGGCCGCCGCCCCGAGCCGCTGGTGAGGTTCCCGGTCCTGCCACCGAAGCTGCCCAGGCTGCTGCCGAAGCCCAAACCAGGCCAGGGACCCCTCGCGAAGGTGCGCGTCCTACCGCCGAAGCTGCCCAGGATCCGGCTCACACGCCCACGCCTGAAACCCTTCCGCGAGCACAACCCGGTCGTCGTCGGCGCCGTAGGCCTCACCGTCCTCGCGCTGCTCACCGTCGCCGCCTTCAACGCCGACAGCCTGCCGCTGATCGGCGGCGGCGACACCTACAGCGCGGCCTTCTCCGAGGCCGGCGGGCTGAGGCCGGACGACGAGGTACGGATCGCCGGGGTCAAGGTCGGCAAGGTCGAGGACGTCGACCTGGACGGCGACCACGTCAAGGTGACCTTCAAAGTGAAGGGCCGGCCGGCGTTCGGCACCGGCACGGGGGCGTCGATCCGTGTCAAGACGATCCTCGGCGCGAAGTACCTGGCCCTCTACCCGAAGGGGCCCGGCCAGTTGAAGCCGGGCAGCGAGATCCCGCTTCGGCGGACCGTGTCGGCGTACGACGTCGTCCAGGCCTTCAGCGACCTGACGACCACCACCGAGGAGGTCGACACGGGCCGGCTCGCGAAGGCACTGGACACGATCGCCGACACCTTCCAGGACTCCCCCGAGGAAGTGCGGGCGTCGATCAAGGGACTGTCGCGGATATCCCGGACCGTCGCCGCCCGCGACAAGGCACTGCGCCAGCTCCTCGACCACGCGAACGGAGTCACCGAGGTGCTGGCCGATCACACGAATGACGTCTCCGCACTGGTGAAGAACGGCGACGCCCTGTTCAAGGAGATCGACAAGCGGCGCTGGGCGATCCACAAGCTGCTCAAGAGCTCCGCGCTGCTGGGCATCGAGCTGTCCGGCCTGGTCGACGACAACAGCAAGGAGATCGGACCCGCACTGAAGAACCTCAACACCTTCCTGGGGATGCTCGAACGCAACCAGGCGAGCCTCGACCGCAGCGTCCGGCTGCTCGCCCCCTACGTCCGCCTCTTCACCAACACCCTCGGCAACGGCCGCTGGTTCGACTCCTATATCCAGAACATGGTCGCCGCCCCGGTCACGCCACGGACGGGAGGCACCCGATGACCCGCAGACTCCTGGCCCTGTTCACCGCGCTCGCGATCGTCGTCGGCCTCGCCGTCGTCCTCTGGCCCGGCCCCGGCCCCGTCCGCGTCACGGCGTACTTCCCTCGGACTGTCGGCATCTACCCCGGCTCCGACGTCCGCGTCCTCGGTGTCCGCATCGGCGAGGTCAGGAAGATCACGCCGGAGGGCGGCCGGGTACGGGTCGAGCTGGAATACGACAGGGGCCGCAAGGTCCCCGCCAACGCACAGGCCGCCATCGTCAACTCCTCGGTGGTCAGCGACCGTTACGTGCAGCTGCTGCCGGTGTACCGCAAGGGCGCGGTGCTGCGGGACGGAGCCGTCATCCCCGAGTCCCGTACGGCTGTTCCCGTCGAGCTGGACCGGATCTTCGACAGCCTGCACACCACCGCCGAGGCGCTCGGCCCGAACGGTGCCAACAACAAGGGTTCGCTGTCCCGGCTGCTCGGGGTGAGCGCGGACAACCTCCAGGGGCAGGGCGTAAGCCTCAACCAGACGGTGCAGGACCTGTCCCAGGCGGTCACCACGCTGTCCGACGGGCGCGGCGACCTGTTCGGGACCGTGCGGAACCTTCAGGTGTTCACGGCCGCGCTGGCGGCGGACGATACCAGCGTGCGGTCGTTCAACACCGACCTCGCCGACGTGGCCGGGCAGCTCGCCGGGGAGCGTAAGGATCTCGCGGCCGCGCTGAAGTACCTGGCTGCCGCACTCGGCGACGTGTCCGGCTTCGTGAAGGGAAACAAGAAGGCGCTGACCTCG
Organism: Streptomyces sp. NPDC059718; assembly: GCF_042733315.1. Taxonomy (NCBI): domain Bacteria; kingdom Bacillati; phylum Actinomycetota; class Actinomycetes; order Kitasatosporales; family Streptomycetaceae; genus Streptomyces; species Streptomyces sp. NPDC059718. The sequence continues at coordinate 69,913 of NZ_JBHWGA010000040.1, read as the reverse complement.
GACGTGCAGGGCCTGGCCGAGGTCACCAAGGTCCTCGTCACCCAACGAGACGCTTTGGAGGAGCTTTTGACCGTCGCGCCCACGGGCCTGTCGAACCTGGAGAACGCCTACAACCCCTCCGCCGGCACTCTCGACACCCGCAACAACGCGCAAACCTCCCAGGACCCGTCGTCCCTTCTCTGCTCGGTCTTGAAGACGACCGGCGACGACCATGACAACTGCGAGGGGCTGAAGAAGCTCTTCGCCTCCTTGCCCGAGGTTCCGCCGGTCCCGGCGTCGACGGGCTCGGTCGACAAGACCCTCGGCGGCATTCTGGGGGCACCGGCATGAGCGTGCGGCGCAGGGGGCGGGTGGCCGCCTGGACGGCGGTCTGCTCGCTGCTGCTGACCGGCTGCGAGTTCAACGGCTGGTATGACGTCCCGCTGCCCGGCGGCGCGGCCTCGGACGGTCACGCCTACCACGTCACCGTCGAGTTCCGGGACGTCCTGGACCTCGTGCCGCAGTCGTCGGTCAAGGTCAACAACGTCACCGTCGGCACGGTCGAGAAGGTGGAACTGGACGGCTGGCACGCCCGCGTACGGCTCAGGATCGCCGACTCGGTGAAGCTGCCTGGCAACGCGGTCGCCGATCTGAGGCAGACCAGCATGCTCGGCGAGAAGTACGTCGCCCTGTCCGCACCGGCCGGCACACGCCCTGTCGGACGTCTCCGCGACGGCGACCGCATCCCGCTGTCCCGCAGCGGCCGCAACCCGGAGGTCGAGGAGGTGCTGTCGGCGCTGTCCGCGCTGCTCAACGGCGGCGGGGTGGCGCAGCTCAAGACGATCACCATCGAGTTGAACCAAGCCCTCAGCGGCCGCGAGGACCTGGTCCGGTCCCTGCTGAAGCAGCTCGACATCTTCCTCGGCGGCCTCGACGGCCAGCGGGCGGACATCGTGCGCGCGCTGCAGGGCGTCGACCGGCTCGCGCAGCGCCTGAGGAGGGAGAAGAAAACGATCGCCTTGGCCGTCGACACCATGCCGCCCGCTCTGAAGGCCCTCGCCGACCAGCGCGAGGACCTGACGAAGATGCTCACCGCCCTGTCCAGGCTCGGCAAGACCGGCACCAAGGTGGTGAACGCCTCCCACGACGACACCGTCACCAACCTGAAGAAGCTCCAGCCCATTTTGCAGGAGCTGAACGAAGCAGGAGACGACCTGCCCAACTCCCTCGAACTCCTCACCACGTACCCGTTCCCGCGCAACGCGACGGACGCCGTCAAGGGCGATTACGTCAACCTGAAGATCACCGCCGACCTCGACCTGGCGGACCTCTACGGCAACGTCACCGGTAAGCCGGGCAAAGGCGGGAAGTCCCCGGCCCCCGGGACACCGCATCTTCCCGGCCACCCCACTCCCATCCCTCTCCCGTCCGTCCCGTCCCTGCCGGGCATCCCGTCCGTGCCCTCTGTTCCCTCCGCGCCCGCCGTGCCCTCGACGCCCTCCCACGGCAGCACCCTGCTGTGCCCGCCGGTGTGCACCTCCTCCTACGGCACCGGGGACGGCGCGCGTCGCTTCCCGCCCGGGGTCGATCCCGCGCTCGCCGAGCTGCTGCTGAAGGGGATACTGCCGTGATCACACGTACGGTCAAGGCCCAGTTGCTGGCCTTCGCGACCATCACCGCCCTGGGGGTGGCGTACGTCGGCGCCCGGTACACGGGCCTGGTGGACGACGTCTTGCACCGCGGGTACACCGTGCGCGCCGACTTCGCCGAGTCAGGGGGCGTCTTCCCAGGTGCCGAGGTCACCTACCGGGGGGTGCCGGTGGGCCGCGTGGGCGATCTGCAGCTGACCGGATCCGGGGTCTCGGTGGCGCTGAGGATCAAGGACGACGCCCCGAGGATCCCGGCCGACACGCTCGCAGTGGTCGCCGCCCGATCGGCGGTGGGTGAGCAGTACGTCGACCTCCAGCCGCGGCGGTCGGGCGGCCCGTACCTCAGGGACGGCAGCCCGATCCCGCGCAGCCGCACCCGGACCCCACTGCCGGTCACCGACCTGGTCCTCAGCCTCGACCGGCTGGTCAACTCGGTCGGCAAGGACGATCTGCGGGTCACCGTCGACGAGCTGGGCAAGGCGTTCTCCGGCACCGGACCGAACCTGAGCCGGCTGGTGGACGCCGGTGACGCGCTGGTTGAGGCGGCATCGCAGTCGCTCCCCCAGACGGTCTCGCTGATCGAGGACTCGCGGAAGGTACTCAGGACACAGGCCGACCAGGGCTCGGCCATCAAGTCGTTCTCCCGCGATCTCGCCACGCTCACCGGACAGTTGAAGTCGAGCGACGGCGACCTTCGCCGGCTGATCGGCAGCACCGTGCCCGCCGCGCGGCAGGTCGATTCGCTGCTCAAGTCCACGCGGCCGCACGTGCCGATCCTGCTGGCCAACCTCATCAGCGGCGGCCAGATCACCGTGGCCCGGTTGCCCGGCGTCGAACAGGCCCTGGTCACGCTCCCGCTCACTGTCGCGGGCAGCTACACGGTCCTCCCCGGCGACGGCACCACCCACTTCGGGCTGACCGTGAACGCCGACGACCCTCCCGCTTGCACCCAGGGCTACAACACCCAGCGGCGCGACCCAGCCGACACCGGCACGCGCCATGCGAACACCGACGCGCGCTGCACGCTACCGCGCGGCAGCAAGTCCTCGGTGCGCGGAGCGCAGAACGCGCCCGGCGCCACCGGCCCGCACAGCGGTGACCAGGCCGCGTTCGTGGCCCCGTACGACCCGGAGACCGGCACCGTGACCGGCCCGGACGGAACGCTCCTCGAGATCGGCTCGACGGGCGGGGAACAGGCCGTGTTCGGAGAGGAGTCGTGGCAATGGCTGCTCGTGGGACCGATGGTGTGAGAGGCGGCATGAGGCTGCTGTCTGCGGGGCTCGTCGCTGCGACCGTGTTGACGACCGTGCTGTGTGTCTGGCTGGGCTGGAAGCTGTCCGACCAGCGCGCGGCGGAACAGCGCCGTCAGGACATCTTGGCTGCGGCCCGCCAGTCGGCGCTGAGCTTCACCTCGCTCGACTACCGGCACTACGACCGGGACAGCGCCAATGTGCTGGCGAACGCCACCGGCGAGTTCAAGAGGGAGTTCGCCTCGCAGACCGAACAACTGACGAGGCTGGTCGCACAGAACAAGTCGGTGTCCGACGGACAGGTCCTGGAAGCGGGCATCGTGCGGTACGACGGGCGCTCGGCCCGGGTCCTGGTCGTGTCCGACAGCGAGGTGACCAACAGCGCCGCGCCCGAGGGCCAGGCGCGCACCTACCGGCTCCAGCTCGACCTCGCGTATGTAGCAGGTCGCTGGTTGACCTCCGACGTCGTGTTCGTGGGCTGACCCGGCCGTGAGACCAACAATGAGGAGAGACACCGTGGCGAACCGGACCTTCCGCAGCACCCGCGGCACCGGCTCACCGGCCCGCCGCACCATGACCGCGGCCACCCGCGCGGCGGCCAAGCGCGCCGGGCGGCCTGCGCCTCGCGAGTGCGGTGACCACCAGGAAGATCAGACCCGCTCCGGGCGCACCCTGCTCGCCGATCCGCCGCCGAACGGCTGGGAGGACCCGCCGGAGCCCGAGTCACCCGAGTCGTTCGAGGGGAAGACGGAGGGCGGTGCGTCCCCGCGCAACGCCGGGCGGGGCGTGCTCACCGCGGTGCTGGGCATCGTCCTCGTGGCGGCCCTGGTCGCGGCCGCCGTACTCGGGTGGGAGTACCAGCAGGGGCGGCAGGCGGAGCAGGCCCGCGACGAGGCCCTCGCGGCCGCGCGGAATGCGGCGCCGGTCGTGCTGTCGTACGACTACCGGCACCTGGACGCGGACTTCTCCCGTGCCCGCACCCTGCTGACCGGGCACTTCCGCGACCAGTACGGCAAGACCACGAAGACGGTGGTCGCGCCGACCGCGACGAAGTACCACGGTGTGGTGAAGGCGACCGTGGCGACACCACCCGACGGTGACGCCCCGGCGGTGTCCGTCGTGTCTGCCACACGGGACCGGGCCGTCGTCCTGCTCTTCGTCAACCAGATCACCCGGAGCACTCAGGTCCCACAGCCCCGGCTGGACCTGAACAGGGTGCGCATGACGCTCACCCACACCAACGACGGCTGGAAGGTGAGCGGCGTCGACGCCCTCTGACCAGGCCTCCGTAAGTGCCCTCGCGCGGTCGCGCGGGGGCACTTTTTCGCGGGGAACGGGCGCGGCCGGATTTGGGCTGGCGGGCTTCACTGCGGTCGGGCTGCGGTGGGCCGGGCGACGTTCTTGCCCCCGAGCGGTCTGCCTCACCAACTCGGGCCAACCCCCCTCAGCACCCGTCCGGCCCGCTTCGAAAAGAGTTCGGTTTCTCGCGACGGACACCGCCTGCCTCCCCGTAGAGCAGATGAAGGCTTCACCCGTACCGCCACCCTTCATCCGACTCGCGAATCCACGAGGTACCTGTGGCTCTCCGCTTCGCACGTCGTCCTCACCACCACCTGCGGTCGCGGGGGCGTCGCGCCGTCGGGTTGCTGGTGCTCGTCGCCGGAACCCTGCGGAGTGCGCCGGCCGGCGCCGCGACCCCGTCCTCCGGATCGGTCAGCGACACCGCGCTCACGACCGCGTGGAGCGCCGGGCCCTTCGCCGTCCCGAATGTCTCCGGCAGTGCCGGGACGGTGAGCTGCGGGCATGGGCAACCCTGCGACGACTACGCCCTGAAGGTGTCGGTGCCTGCGGGCTACGACGCCGGTCACAGCCTGCGCATCGACGTCAGATGGCCGGGCTCCGCCGCCGACTTCGACCTGTACGTCCTCGATGCGGACGGCCGAGAGGTGGCCACCTCGGCTTCTTCCAGCGATCCCGAGACCGTGCTGCTTCCGGCGGTGTCGGCGTCGTACACCGTGCGCGTGGTGCCGTACGCGCCGCTCGGCGACAGCTTCAACGGCACCGCGAGCCTGATCGCCGCTCCGGCCGATCCGCCGCCGAGTACGGCCACGCCGCCGACGTACGCGAACTCCCGGGCACCCGACGGCATCGCGGATGCGCACAACGCCGGTGAACCCTCGATCGGCGTCGACCGTGCGAGCGGCGCCGCAATGTTCCAGGCGTACACGTCGACACTCAAGGTCACCTACGACGGTGCCGGTGCCGCCGCATGGCAGGACAAGAGCGCGAGCGCGGCCAACGGCTGCCCCCAGGGAAGCACCACCAGCCTCGACCCGATCCTGTTCACCGACCCGGTCACCCACCGCACCTTCGAGTCGCAGCTCGCCGGCAAGACCGCCCTGACCTGCTACACCGACGACGACGGTGACATGTGGACGCCGACGGGCGGCTCGGGCATCAACTCCGGTGTGGACCACCAGACCATCGGTGGCGGCCCCTTCGCCACGGGCGGTCCAGGCACCGTCACGTCGTACCCGAACGCCGTCTACTACTGTTCCCAGGACATCGCCGACGCCTCTTGCGCGGTCAGCCGGGACGGCGGTCTGACCTACGGTCCCGCCGTTCCGATGTACTCGCTGCTGGACTGCGGCGGCCTGCACGGGCATGTGAAAGTCGCCCCGGACGGCACGGTGTACGCGCCCAACAAGGGCTGCGGTGGCAATCAGGCCGTGGCCGTCTCCGAGGACAACGGGCTGACGTGGACCGTCCGCAAGAACCCGTCCAGCACCCCCGGGGACTCGGACCCGAGCGTGGGAGTCGGGGCCGGCGGGACCGTCTACATGGGCTACCAGAACAGCGACGGCACGCCGCGTATCGCCGTCAGCCACGACAAGGGCAAGACGTGGCTGTACGACCAGAACGTCGGCGCGGCCCTTGGTATCAAGAACATCGTCTTTCCGGCCGTGACCGCGGGCGACGACAACCGCGCCGCGTTCGCCTTCCTGGGCACCACCACCGGCGGCAACTATCAGGACGCGGCCAACTTCACGGGCGTCTGGCACCTGTACGTGGCCACCACCTACGACGGCGGCCAGTCCTGGGTGACCGTCGACGCCACCCCCACCGACCCGGTTCAGAAGGGGTCGATCTGCACGGGCGGCACCACGTGCGGCAACGACCGCAATCTCCTGGACTTCATCGACGTCACCACCGACGCCCGGGGTCGCGTGCTCGCCGCCTACGCCGACGGCTGCACCGGCACCTGCGCGACCGGAGGTGCGCAGAACTACGACGCGCTGGCGTCCATCGCCCGCCAGTCCTCCGGCAACACGCTGTACGGCGCGTACGACGCCTTGATCCTCGGCCGCACAAGAAGCCCTAAGGAAGCCACTAGATGAAGCCATCGCCCCCGGCTGCCGTACTGGCAGGAGCCGTCCTCAGCCTGGCCGCGGTCACCGGATGCTCGGCGGCGAACAAGCACGCCGAGCCACCGCGGGCGACACCGTACGCGGCGAAGCACGCAACCGATCCGCCGGCCGGGAATGCGGTCGGCGTCGCGCCCGGCGGCTGTCCCACTGCCGCGTCACTGCCGCTCCCCAAGGACTTCCCGGAGAACCTGCCCGTGCCCGACAGCGCGGTCGTGACCTCGGTGGTTCACCGCACCGGCGGCCGGCTCGTCGTCGCCACCGTCGTACGGGGCGGCTTCGACACCACGCTGGCGTTCCTGCACAAGCGGCTCCCAAAGGCCGGCTACATCCCCAAGGAGGGCGAAGTGGAGGAGGACGACGCCGAGTCGAACTTCTCCTCCACGAGCGTCCGGGGACGCTGGACGCTGCGGAAGATGTCCGACTGCGAGGGAGGGGTGTACCTGACGTACCTGACGTCTGCTGTCTCCTAAAGCCGGCCCCGGCCAAGCCCTCTCCTGACCGGTGAAACTGCAAGGGGCCACCTTTCGCGGCGAGCGGTACCACGTGCGCCGTTGACCGAGGGGTGGCCTCCCGGACTGGAAGACCCCTGGTGAACGCATGCACCGCGAGTCTGATCGGCCAGCCTGACGCAGCAGTCGGCCGGGGCCGTATGCGGGGCCGGGTTGTCGCTGGTGCGGTGGAGAATGGGTCTTCGCAGGTCGTCGTGTCCGACTGCAGGCTGGGAGCGCAAGCCCTGACCAGGAACTCGGGACCCGGCCCTGCCTTGTTCCTCCCGGTGTCCACCTCGCGCGTCCGCCCCCGTGGTCCTGGGACCGGGGGCGTTCCCAGCCGAGGAGATCGGGGGCACTTCTCCTCGTCCATCGGTCCCGAGCGGTGGCGACGGATCGCGGGTGCGGTGGGTCCCGGGGGCAGCCGGATCAGGACCGGGGGAGGTCCAGGGAGTCGAAGCGGCGCATGAGGGCGGGCTTGGCCAGGTGGGCGGCCCGCAGTTCCCCGGCCCGCCGGTCGAAGTCGGCGGTGCCACCGGTGCGGGCCTCCAGGGCGCGCAGGTCCGCCAGGAGTGCGACGGCGGCGTCGTAGGCGCTGGCGTTCTTCCGGGCGATCAGGTCGTCGACCTCACGCCACGCCTGTTCGGTTCTCTGGGCGAGCTTGGCCAAGCGCGCTTCCTGTGCTTCGGCGGCGGCGCGTGCGCGGGCCTGCTCGGCCACGGCCCGCGCGTTTCGCTCGCGCTGCCTGTGGTCGGTACGACGGCGGTAGGCCGTGTCGAGGAGCTGGGCCGCAGTGCGCCGGCCGATTACGTCACGAGGGCCCGGGATAGTGGTCGCCGCCCGATAGCGGGCCAGGAGTCGGGGCCCTGGGGACGCGGTGGTCAGCGCGGCCTCGACCAGCAGGGCGTCCTTGTCAGCGGCGGGAAGACCCGCGACGAAGGCCGCCAGGGCCTTCCGGTCCAGGACGTCCGCGGTGGCGGGCCGGCTGTCCTCGGCGGCGACCGCCAGCAGGTCCGCGTCGACGCGGAGGAATTCCGCCAGGGCCTGCTGTGGGCCGGTGAGCGAAGCCAGTCCCGCGGGGACGGGCGGCTCGACCTCGCGGGCGTAGTTCTCCTCGTCGTCCTCCGCAAGCTCCCAGGCGGTGAGCCCGGCAAGCCACGCCACGTACAGCGGCCGCAGGTCTCCCGCCGCGAGTTCGGCGCGCAACCCCACGAATGCCGAGAGCGTGTAGGACGTCTCGAATTCCCACTCGCAGCCGTCCTCCGAGGACACGGAGAAGTCCAGCAGCGTGTGTCCGGACCGGGTCCAGACGCCGAGCGCATCCTCCATCGCGTACGCGGTGGCCTCCTTGGCCGGGAGCGAGCCGTCGGGCAGACGTAGGACGAGGCGACGGCTGCCCCAGTTCGCGTAGTACAGATGAGCGTCGTAGAACTGCTCGACCAGCTTCGTCGTATCGCCGCGGAAGTCGCCCCAGTGGTACTCGTTGACGAAGCGGGTCGGGGTGATGTCGGCGCGGGTGGACAGCGCGCGTACCTGCCTGACCTGGTCCTCGTCCAACGGGCAGTCAAGCGCGAGGAACTCGTAGTACTGGTACTCGCTCACGACTTGGCAGCCTACCGGCCGTACACCCTAGGTTCGGGTCAGCCGCGGAGCCATCCGAACAGCCCATTGCCGCGCCGCTCGCGTTCCCACTCCGCCTCCGCTTCGGCTCGCTCGGCCGCGACGCGCTCACGCTGCGTGCGACAGTGCGGGCATTCATCGCCGCGGGTCAGGCCGGGGGCATCGTCGGGGTCGACCTCGCCGCCGCAGGTCGGGCAGGGCCATAGTGAGGCCTCCCATTGCCGGTACTCGTCCTCCCGCCGACGCCTGTCCTCCTCCTCGGCGGCCCGCTGGGCGGCGCGACGTGTTTCCTCTCGATGACCGTAGGCATGCAGGTCGTCGGTGTTGCGCAGGGCATCGGTGAGGGTCTGGGCTGAGCCATGTCCGAAGCGCCACCAGATCGCCCCGCACGGGCCGTGCTGCCGCAGCCGGTCCAGTGCGGTGGCCAGGACGGGCACCGTGCCGTCGTAGTCCCGGTACCCGTCCCACTCTCCGGTGTTCCCTATCGGGCGACCAGGACGCCACGTGCCCTGCCAGTGCTCCTCGGATAAGCGCGCGACCTCATTTATCCGTGTTTGGAGGGCCTTGAGACCAACCTGCTTGGTGAACACGAACGCCACTGGTGGGAAACCGTCGCGACCGGAAGCCTGCCAGAGGGTCGACCACAGTGGGACTTGCTGCCCACCCTGGTCCTTCACGGTGCGCTGGAAGAACCGGCGGTAGCGAACAATCTTGTCTGCCACCTTGGCTGGCGGTTCGGTGCCGTTGTCCACCTCCACGAACAGCACCGGCAGCCCAGCCTCCGGCGCGGTCAGAACCGCGTCGGCTCGCAAGCTGCCCTTGCCCGGAGCGGTGAACGTGCCAGTGACGGGGAGAGCGACCTCGGTCTGCCAGCCGTTAAGGACGCCCAGCCCTGGCGGCCTGACGGGCAGCGGCATCGTCGACCCGCCAGCGGGCAGTGTGTCACGGCGTACGACCGGCTTGGTCGGCTCCGGCGGTGACTGCAGGAACGCGTCGATGGTGTCGGTCACCTTCACCGCGTGCGCCGCGCCGCCCCTGGCCGCCACCCGCGCGGTGCCGCCCATCTCACCGAGCGACCGGTCCAGCTCGGTCGCGGCCACCGCCAATCCGGCCGTGGTGAGATTCCACAACTGCTCACTGACCAGTCGCCCTGCCGGGTTCCAGCTCGTCACCTTGCCGACCGATTCCACCAGCCCGGCGTCGCGTAGGTCCTTGCACGCGTTGCGGACAGTCTGTACGTCGGCGGTGCCCGGCAGGACCAGCTGACGCAGCTGCGCGACCGTAGCGACCTTCACAACGCCGAGCGCCAGCAGGACCAGACTCCGCGTCCGCGCCGTGGACCCGAACCGCCATCGCTTCGCACTCGTCATCGCGCTCGCCCTCCCCACCGCTCCCGGCGCCGCACCACCCCACCCGCGGACCCACCGTCCGCGCCGCCCCGGCGGCAGCCGGTGATCCGGGGCTGGGGCGGGCACCCGGGGCCCCACCTCGCGACCCCTGCACGACCACTCCACCACCCCCCACTGACACACAAAACAAAGAACAGCAGGAGTAAAGGGGTTGTCGACGCGTCCACCATCGGCCAATGCGCGGTCTGACCTGCGGCATCGCTGCACACGAGGTGGAAGGTCACCGTAGGGATCGGTGTAGGGAGAAGTGTAGGGAACGGTGTTGGGGCGTTTGTACGCACCGACGGCAAGTTCGGGCCACTAGCCGGATATGCCCCAGGCCGTGCACCGCGTCCTAGCCGCCTCACCACTCACCGCCCGACTTCCCCCGACAGCCCATGCGCCACGAAACGCACTCCCGGCCATCGGGCCTGCTTGAAGCACGACGGAGAGCGGCCAGCCCGAGTGGAAACTCACCGACTACTGCGGCCGCACTCACCGACCAGGGCTGACGCGGCGGTCGGTAAGTGGTGTCGATCTCATGCACTGAGCTTCGCGGTGGTTCGCGAACTCCGGCGACGAGCAGACGGGCACACTTGGCATCAGCCGACCGACGGACATCGCGAGGACGCGGGGGCCGGCTAACCTGAGGAGCCGCCCGCTGAGAACGCCATCGTTCTCGCGGGGTCCGGGGCGTGTGAACGTCTGGAGGACATGCCGAGAGGGGGCGATCATCACCTCTGGGCATCTGGCCTGGGGCAGCGCGGCGACAGCTCCCGTCTACGCCCCGTCCCGCTCCTCCGGCCTCAGCACGTACGTGCCCATGCCCTTCTCGGAGCGCGTCAGCCCCTCAGCACGTACCCGCTCCATCGCACGCTGAGCCGTCGAGTTGACCACACCGAACTCAGCCGCAATCTGCACCACGCTGGGGACCTTGCTGCCAGGCGGATAGGTGCCGTCCGCGATCCGCTCAATGATCACGTCAGCGATCTGCGGCCACATGGCCCGGGTGCGATCGATCATGGGTCTACTGAAGCGCTCCGAAGTGTTCTCAGCATCCGAAGCGCACTGAGGTATACCGAGGTACACTGAGCCCTCAAACGAAAACGCCCCTGGGAGATCCGGGCTAGGGATCACTCAGGGGCTGACCGAAGAATGGAGCTTCGGCTATGCGGAACCCTATCGCCGCGCTTACCGCGTGGCTCCGACCCGCTCGTGGAAAGCGCCACGCGGCCGAGCCGGCGCAGGCAGTCCATCTCGTCCCGCTGTCCACGCCTCGGCCCTTACATCCGAGTGCGTGGATCGAGGCTGACAGCCTTCCACTCGTGCCGTGGTACCTCGTCGACCACGAGTGCGCCCAGGAAGCACGGCGACAGCGCGACCGGCGAAGGGCACTGGCACTCGCCACGATGGGACAGGACTACGTGCCGGAGCGCACGGCATGACTGACGCTGTGGCGGGGCTCCGCCTGCTGCCGTGGGACGGTCCCAACGAGAAGCCCGCATACACCCCCGACGACAATCCCGATGGCATGATCGCGCGACTCGCCGACCGCATGGAACGCGAACAACTCACCACAGCATCAGACCTGCTTGAGCTTGCCCGTCAGATGCTCGCCGTTACCGAGCCACTGACCTCGGACCAATCGCGCTTCGTCGTAGCACGTCTCTGCGATGCGCTGTCGAACACGCTACGGGTCGCCGAGTCGCGCGGCATGCGTCTGACGACCGGATCCACCGATGAGTAGGCCCGAAGCTCCGCTGATGACCGTGCGCGTATCGCGTGACGGCGGGCGGACGTGGGGGCGCCGCCTGCGCTTCCACAGCAGCGACAACCTGAAGCCGCTTCAAACTTCCGTGTGGCCACCGTGCGAGTGCCGCCGATGCATGCCGAGACTGCACCGCACATAGTGATCCACCCATACGAAGGACCCGTAGCGGCCTGCACAGCCTGGGTCGCTACGGGCCTTGGCAGCCCTCGACGCCCATCCGCCGGAAACCGCGCATTCTGCATACGCCGCCCGCTCCGGCCCCTAGCCAGCATCCGGACATGCCCGACCGATGGTCGGCGAAGTAGCGCGCCCGCCTGCTCGTCGCCCACCAACGGGGAACAAGGGGCCCTCATTTCATAGGTCCCGCGCCACTCACCAGCCGCCCTCCTCCCCATCACGGACGGTAAGTTCGCAGTAGTTGGCGAGTGAGCACTCCAGCCGACCCCTTACTGCTGCACCTCAATCAGGCACAGATGAGATATTCGAACACCAATCGAACGATGCGCAATCAGGAAACACTGCGGTCACCGACTGCCCGGTGCGGGGCGCTTTGCCTGATGCGCAAGCAGCGTGCGTCAGAGTGCGCAGTGGCGAACACCTGACGGGCTCGAGATCATGCTTCTGACCCTGGGCAGGCTCGTCGGGGGGACCGTGCTTCGCTAGTCGGTTGCGTTCAGCGAGCTGACCTCGTCATGGCGTCCCCATCGACAGACAGATCTTCGGCGTGCGGATCGAGCGGCACATACGCCCCCGGGATGGAACGGTCGGATGACTGTCGCCATCCACTCCGCTAGCCACGGCCTCCTGCTGGTCGCCGCACTCGCATCCAAATGCGCCAAACCAGGCTCCCACGTGGGCAAGACGGTGTGGGCCAAACGCGACCTGCCGCAGGCCCTCTCGCCAGTCGCCCCTCGGTCCCCACCTTGTCCGGCCCGCCACCGAACCAGCGACCGACGAGGCTCACTTCGTCACACGGCGGCAACCTGTCGCTCCAGGCCCACCAGCCCGCGCAGCTTGTCCCGCGTCTCCGGGTCCGTCGAGTACACCACCGTGCCGACCATGCCGCGCGTGAGCAGGACCTTGTATGTATTTCGGATCAGGCGGTCCACGTCGGCGTCGGGCGTGGCCTTCTTGAAGACCGGGTCCTTGGACTTCGTACGGTCAGTGACCCAGCGGTCCGTGCGCCAGACCAGGTCGGGGCCGATGATGACGCCGGACCAGTCGTACTCGAAGCCTTGTGCGGTGTAGACGCAGCCGATCTGGCCGAAGCCGGCCGGGTCGGTCGCCCAGAGTGCGGACGGGGGCGCCCCGGAGATGGCACGTTCCCCTCGCAGGTTCCAGGGGCGGGCCCAGTCGCCGATGACGACGTCCGCAGGGAGCGGTTCGCCGGGCTTGGGCTCCGGGGACCACGGCCAGCAGTAGCCGGCGGACATGCGAGCCCCATAGCCCTGCGCGCGACGGTCTTCGAGGAACGCCTCCATCTCCTGTGGGCTCTCGGCGACGAGGAGTTGCATGCGATCGTCGGGCTCCCATGTCACCGAACCACCGGACTCCAGCCCGAGGAGCCGCACCACCCACCTCAGGTATGCGTCGCTGCCGCCGCAGCGGAACTGACTGTCCAGCGGGACGACGTGACACTCGAGCCCCTTGCGCGCAGCTGCCGCCTTGATCTCGGCCACCGTGCCCATCTCGCCGGGTCGTACCACCTGGTGCTCGTCGAGCAGGAAGACGGGGACGCGTGCGACATCGATGAGCTCGTCGATCTGCGGTCTGCCCGTGCGGTGGGCCGCCGAAGTGTAGCGATTCGCCGAAGTCTCCCGGATACGGTGGGCCTCGTCGCAGATCACCACATCCAGGGTGTTCTTCTCTGCCGTCATGAAGCTGTTGAAGTACTTGAAGAGGTCTTGCACCTCGCGCTTGCGGGCGCCCGCGACCTTGCGCATCGTCTTGGTGAACGACTGCGAACCGGTCGCGTGCAGAGCTGGGGCACCCTGCCGGTACAGCTCTCCCAGCAGGGACAGCGCGATGACGCTCTTGCCGGTTCCGGGTCCGCCGGTGACGACCACGACCTCCTTGTGGTCGGAGTGCTTCGCCTTGCGTACGGCGTTGAGCACCATGCGGTAGGCGACCTGCTGTTCGTCGAGCAGTACGAACTGCTCCCGCTCGCGCACTTCCTGCGCCGCGACGGCCATCAGTTGCTTAGACGGGACCGTCTTGCCGTCCTGGAGCTCGTCGGCGGCGCGGGCGCCGGAGTGCTTGTCGCTCAACTTGGTCCGGAGGTAGTCGAGGAACGCTCCTCGATTGTCGGCGGTGAACAACTGCCCTTGGTCGTCGCGTTCGATCTCGCGCAGTCCGCTCACGCCGAACTCGGTCGCGTTGTGCAGGTACGCGACTCCGCTGACGCGCTCCGGGTGCTCGGCGACCGCGCCGTTGAAGTTGACCAGGTACTCGCAATAGCGGCGTACCTGCTCGATGGGGTTGAGAACGGGACGGGCGTAGGCGTCGACGTGGCAGAGTTCCGGGTCGTCATCGTGCGGCGTGGCCTGGCTCCACTGCTTCAGCTCGACCACGACGTAGGACGGTTCCCCACTGACCGGGTGCAGCCCGGCAAGCACAGCATCGGCGCGCTTGCTGTTCAGAGGCAGCGCGTACTCAAGCATGATCTCCACGTCACCGAGGCCTGCGTCACTGAGCGCCGCGGCGAGAACCGGAATGCTGCGCTCCCAGGAGCGGGCCTCGGAAGGCCCGGGGCGGTAGCCATGCATATGGACGAACTGCTCGGTGAGGTGATGGAAGAGCGAACCGTCATGGGCCATGACGGCGACCGTCCTGGCTGACGCGCGGAGCAGCAAGGAATTCCCCCAGGCAGCACGAAGTGACTCGTGCGGGTGGGGGCATGTCCTTTGAGAGTCCACCGGGGTGGAGCGGAAGCCCGTCGGGCCGCAATGACGATGTGATCAAGGGTACCCATTGCGGCAGATGACAGTGAAGATTCTTCACGCAAGGCGGGTGCGAGGCTCACCGCCCAGCGGCCCGAGTGACCTGCACGGAGCCGGGGCGACGTTCTCGGAGATAGTGGAGCCCGCACCCTGAGAGTCGTTGGCGACGGCATCGCCCTCCTCACCGCAGCCCACGTGTCCTCCTACGTCGGCCTGCCCCGGTCAGCCCCGCTCCTTCGCCGTCACGCGAGGCGAGCACCCACCGAGCGGCGGCAACACAGTTACGCCCTGCCCTAGCCTCGTTCGTCTCGATCAGCTGTCCGGAGCCTGGGCCTAAACGACAGATGCCGGGCCTGCGGAAAGACGTCCGCCCAGACACTCCTCCGCCTCGCCCGCCACCGCGTCAGGTCCTGCTCGCCATGCTCTGCGACGACACGCTCTACGAACCCAGAACCCCACCCCTCACTTCATGAAAGACATAGAGGCACCTCAACCCCGAACAGCGCAGACTATGGCTTTGCGAAGAGCGCGTCCTACGTATCGAAGCTCCGGCATGATGCCCTTATGACGGACGATGCGGACCTGCGGGCGGCTGTGGCAACGTTCGACCGGAGCACCGTGTCAGGAGTTGAGACAGCCGCTGAGGACGAGCGCAAGCAGGTGCTGTCCCTGTTCTCCCTGGAGGAGTGGGCGACGATGCCACTGTCGCGCTACGCCCTGGGGCAAGCCGCACCGTCCGGCAATGGGCCGACGTACTGCCGGTTGCTGGAGTTCGGTACCCCGAACCTGGGCAGCATCAAGGGCGGTAGCGCCGGGAAGCACATCATGTACCACCACAACTCCGGTGAGTGGCGGCTGGCGGCGCCCCTGCGCGGGATGGAGCCGCAGGATGCGTGGGTGGAACTTCGCGGACAGTTCGCCCGGGCTTTCGAGGCCGCTGCCGCACAGGACTTCGACGCCGTTGACGATCTGGAGGCGTTGCGCTTCGGCCCGGCGCTGGTGACGAAGTCCCTGGCAACCTACTTTCCCCAGCATTTCCTACCCATCTACGCTGCCGAGCACCTACGCAGATTCGTCACCTTGCTGGGCGGCGCTACAGAGGCGGACGCTCCAGCCTGGCGCACCAATCGCCGACTGCTGGACCTCGTGCGGAACCGCGAGGAGTTCGCAGGCTGGGGCGGGCAGGAGGTGATGCACTTCCTGTACGAGAGCTTCGATCCGCGTCCACGCCAACGTGCCATTTGGAAGATCGCCCCCGGTGAGCGGGGGCGGCTGTGGGAGGAATGTCGCGACAGCAACATGATCTGCGTGGGCTGGGATGAGCTCGGCGATCTCAGCCAGTACCAGAGCGACTCCGAACTGAAGCAGGCCCTCGACGCGCACTGGCCTCGCAGCAGCGGCGGCAGCTTGACGGTCGCGCGTCGGCTACTGGCCTTCCGGGACCTGGAGGCCGGCGACCGGATCGTGGCCAACCGCGGGGTGGACGAGGTCCTGGCCACCGGCACCGTCAACGGGAGCTATCGCTTCGAGGCAGACCGCTCCGAGTACCGGCACCTCGTACCCGTGGCCTGGGACGTCTCCCCCGCGCGGAAACTACCGCCACAGCACGGCTGGCGGTCCACGTTTGCCAAGGTCGACCCGGCGCTCTTCGCCAAGATCACAGCGGGCCAGATCAGCTCCGCGGGACCGCAGACATCCAGCCCGTACAATGGTGTGCCGGTCACGCTGCCCGAGGACGTCCAATCCGTGCTCGAGGCCCTGGAGCGCAAGGGACAAGTGATCCTGCACG
Source organism: Streptomyces sp. NPDC059718 (assembly GCF_042733315.1). Classification (NCBI taxonomy): domain Bacteria; kingdom Bacillati; phylum Actinomycetota; class Actinomycetes; order Kitasatosporales; family Streptomycetaceae; genus Streptomyces; species Streptomyces sp. NPDC059718. The sequence goes on along the minus strand of NZ_JBHWGA010000040.1, from coordinate 53,612 downwards.
GGCCGCCCGGCACGGGTAAGACCCGGCTTGCGCTTGGTGCCGCCCTCGCCGTGGCCGGTCGCGCAGAGGCGCTCGACGCCGCTCCAAATCAGCGGGCCGTAGCCCAGGCCGACATGTTGCGGGACGGCCGCGCCCACATGGTCACCTTCCACCCCTCCTACGGCTACGAGGACTTCGTGGAGGGCTTCAAGCCGGATCTGAACGCCACGGGACACGGACTCACCCTGGCGCTCACCGACGGCGTGTTCCATACGCTGTGCGCCCAGGCCTCGGCTCGCCCCGACGAGAACTTCCTTCTGATCATCGACGAGATCAACCGTGGCGATCTACCCCGCGTCTTCGGCGAGTTGATCACTCTGCTCGAACTCGACAAACGCGGCCTGCCGGTCGCGCTGTCGGTCAGTAAACGTCCCTTCTCCGTGCCGCCGAACGTGCGGATCATCGGGACGATGAACACCGCGGACCGCAGCATCAGCCACCTGGACGCCGCCGTACGCCGCCGCTTCGCCTTCCTTCCCGTCGGCCCCGACCCGGACGCGGTATCCGGTACGGTCGGCCCGCTGGATCTCGCGCAGTTCTTCGAGTCCCTCAACACCCGCATCAGCCGCCACCTTGACGCCGACCACCAGATAGGGCACGCCTACCTGCTCCGTGACGGCGAGCCGATCGCCACCGACGGGGACCTCGCCGCCGCCTTCCACCACGAGGTAATCCCGCTCCTGGAGGACTACTGCCTGGGCCGGGCCGACCTGCTGCACCGTATCCTCGGAAGCCTGGTCGACCAGGACACCGGACGTCCCGCGCTGATGTCGCCGCCTGACCTTGCCGCCGCACTGGCAGCCGAGTTCACCAGCGGCACACCAGGCCCCGATGCCTGACGGCACGGAAATCCGGCTCGGCGAGTACGCCTCCACCCTGCTGAGACACGAACAGCTCACGCCCCGGGACGTCGACCGACTACGTGCCCTCCAAGCGCGCGGCTGCCTCAGCCTGGACCAGGTCCCTGCCGGATGGCGACTCAAAGCCGACTCAACCGTCGGCATCCTGGTGCTGGACCACATCCGCCTGGTCATCGAGCCCAAGTTCGCCATCCCAGGCGAGCACCTCATGAGCTGGCTCGCCTACGCCCTCGGCGCGCCCGCACCACTCCGAGCGACAGCACGACGCTGGGCCACCGGCCCCGAAGGCTACGCAGACCTCGTGGCCCAAGCCCTGCTGCAGCAGTGCGAACAACTGGTACGCGAAGGATTGCGCCGCGACTACGTACCCCATCAGAGCGTGGGACCTGTCCTGCGCGGACGCCTGGATATCGCAGCCCAAGCCTCCCGCCGCTACGGACAACTGGATCAACTGCACGTGCGCACCTTCGACCGGGAAACCAACATCTGGGACAACCGCATCCTGGGGACCGCACTGCGAGCAGCACTCACCCTGACCACAGGTCTGGACCTGGCCCGCGACTTGCACTCAATCGCCCAAGCCTTCCCGCAGGCCCCAACCACCGACGATGCCCTCCGCGCACTGGACCGCACCCAATACACACGCCTGAACGCCCGCTACCGTGCCGCCCACACGTGGGCCCGCCTACTGCTGTGCGGCGGGGGCGTCACCGACCTCCTCACAGACCACGGCACCAGGGCGGACGGCCTCCTGCTGGCCATGCCCGCCCTCTGGGAGGCGGTCGTCCGCCGCCTGACCATCGAGGCCACTGCTCCGCACGGCGGACATGCTGTCCCCAGCAGCGGCAGCAGCGGAATCACCGTGCGAGGCGACCTCGGCAGCACCTCGACCTTCCGGCCAGACGTCCTGCTCAGCCTTCCGGAACGTGACACGATCTCACGCACCCTGTTGCCAGTGGACGCCAAATACAAGCGTTACGACCGCCACAGCGTCGCTGCCGCTGATGTCCACCAGCTCCTCACCTACAGCGCCGGCTACACCCCAAGCGGTGATCCGCTTGCGGTCATCGTCCACCCCCGACCCGGTGAGCACGCTCACCGCATCCTCCAGATCGGCAGCCCGCGCGGCAGCCTCGGAAGCATCCACGTCCTCGGCGTCGATACCCGCGCACTCCCCCAGCAGGCCGCCGCGTGGATCAGGTCGGCGCTGCCCTGGCCCGGCCGCTAATCGGCGCCGCCAGCCCACCGCGACCAGCAACGCCACGGACCGCAGGGCCGTGCCGTGACGAGATAGTTGCAGTCGAGGCGACAGCAGGGGGGATCCGCTACTCTGCGGTTCGCTCGGGGCACCTCAAGCGATGCGGAACCGGTCAGTTGCCGAACAACCAACGCTCGATCTCGTCCGGGCACACATGCCGACCGAGGCGGTCGGTCTCCTCACGTGCCCAACGAGTCAGGAGTGTGCAGTAGCGCTGGTAGGTCTCGGGAGGCCAGTTCCCTCCGCTCCGCAGGGAACGCCATCCACACCGCTTGTTCAGGGTCTTCGCGACCTGGCTGTCGAGGATGACGCAGGGATGTTCTGAGGAGCCGCCGCCAGCAAAGTAAAGGTACTTGGTGAAGAAGGCGGGTCCCAGGTAGGGCAACCGGGTGCCCGTGAACAGCCGCCAGTACGCGGCCTCGGGGTCGGTACGGGCTAGCGAGGCCGCTTCGCGTAGCGCGGCGGCTGCTGCGGCAGTTCCCTCGCCGATGGCGTCCAGTCGGCGGTGGTTGTTTCGCAGTTTGAACCCGCTGCCCCAGGCCAGGACGTGCCACAACAACCGGAGAACGTCCTCATCGCTATCCAGGGGTGCAGCGGCCATCGTGAACAGAGCGGCCCTGCCGATCGAGTTACGGCCCGAGCCGTCCGCAGGTGCCGTGATCGGCCCGCCGGGCAGGCCTCGGGATTTGAGCTCTGCGTTCCACCAGGTGACTGGCACGGTGATCGTGTGGGCGTGGATACGCTGGGCACGCGGCAACGCCAGGGCCGCTTGGCCCTCCGGTGGAAGCGCGAGCGAAGTCAAGTCGGACCCGGGATGCGTCACCTGCGTGATCCTGCCGCATGGCAGCGCGCGAGGGCGGCCGAATCCCGGTCTCAGCGACGCTTTCCAGCGAACAAGTCACAAGCCGGGTACCGGTCCGCGAGTGTCTGATGTCCAACCAGCGCGCACGGGAAGACGACTGGCACCGGTCAGCCTCCAGAATCCGGCGACCGCGCGCAGGGCTGAGAGGCAACTGGCAGAGTGATCGTCCATGGCGGGCCTTTCCGGAGCAAACGATGTAGTGGTGCACGGCAGCGATGTCGTCGATGTTCCAGTCCTGGTTCGGAACGCGCCCGACAGGCGCCCCACGCCGCACTGGAAGACGGCCAGCGCGCCATGGCCGAACACCGGCACGGTGCCACCGCACGGCTGGTACCTGGTGACGACCACCTGGCGGGAGATCCTGAAACATGCCGCAGGTGTCGGCCGTGACGTCACTCCGTGGATCGTCACCCTGCCGCAACTGGCCTTCCAGGAACTGCTGGCCGGGATCACGCCGCTCCAGGCCTATCTCACCATCGAGGTCATACCGGAGGATGAGCAGCAGCTGGGAAGCACAGGCCGCCGGCTCGTACCGAGCGTGGTGCACACCCACGGCGCGGAGCGCTCGGCCAAGGGAGCCTTCGGCTACCGGCTCGGGATGACCATGGCGCAGTGGCTGTGCTGCGGACAGATGGGGCTTCCGGCGACGCGGCACGTGGAGTCCTGGCCGCCAGCAGGCTTGCCCGGCTTCGACGATCCCAAGAAGCGACTGCCCGACCTCGCAGGTCGGCACCCGCATGACAGCCGCCCGTGGTGGCTGATCGAAGCCAAAGCGGGGCTGAAGATCGGTCTTGGGGAACTCAATGAGGGGCAGCAGCAGCTCATCAGCGGGAGCGCGCTCATGGGCGACGTCCCCCACCGTCTGCTACTGACCGGCACCAGCATCATCGACCAGATCTTCATGACGCTGGACGACATCCCCAACCCCCGAGGCTGGGGTGGCAACGGAGTGGGGAGCGGCGTGATCCCGTCCCCCGGTCCCTTCGGCGGCAACGATGCAATAGGGGACGACGACCTCGCCAACGACGATGCCTTGCTGGAAGCGGCGCTCGATCAACTGCTTGTGTACCTGCATCTGCGTTACGGACCCGCTACCGACCTGCGAGTAACGCCGTTCGCCGCCGGCCCACGATCCCGGCGCCAACCCGCAGGCGGCAGCTTGCTCCCTCTCGAAGACGATTCTCAGACCCGTGACCTACGCCGCGAGCTTCGGGCACGCAGCCAGCCAACCGCCCGCGATCTACGGCAAGGCGGCATCACGGATTTCATCTCTGCCCCGATCCCCGGAACCGGCGTACGTCTGGGGATGTCCAGGCGGCTCTTCGCCGCCTGCCAGCGGTTCCACCAGGAACAGGTCCGCATCGTGACGGAGACACCCGACAGCTTGGCGGCCGCCCGCGCCGCGCAGGATCACCTCTTTAACAGTGAGGATGACCTAGAAGCCATGTTGCGGCAGGCGCGGGGCCGCTTCCGGGAGCGCGAGATCACAGAACGCGAATGGGTCCGCGGCCGGGTTCGGAACGGCTACGACACCGGCGGCGAGCAGGACTGGGCCGAGCTTCTGGGTGGCGTGGAGCCGCAGGTTTCCCTCGATGAGGGCGGCCTACTGGAGGCAGCAGGTACATCGTCCTACGTCGCTGTCGAACCCACCGAACCGCTCCGGTCCGCCTCCGCTCGCCGCCGACCCTGACCGGTGTAGCTGATGCGCTGCATTGCCCCCGTGCGCGTGCCAGGGGCAAGAGGTGCATGAGGTCTGGCCTTCGTGGTCATCATGTTCCTCAGGTAGCGGCAGGCCGATTGCCATCGGGGATTCCTCTCGCCTGCGATGCGCCCGTGGCACACCCGCAATCCCCCGCGGGTTCTTCTGCGGCACAGCGCCATGACCGCAGATGACGCCGCCTCGGCACGCCCGGCTCACGGGCCTTTCCTTCCGGCGCATCGCACACACCCGGACAGATCGGAAGGGAACCTGTACCGAGCCTCGGCCCCGGTGTCGAGCTCGTGTCGCGCCTAGGGCACAGGTTCGCCGGCAGGCACTTCACCAGCACGCATACGGGAGACCCCCCTGCCGCGGGCTACACAAATCCACTACGATCTCCACACTAAACTGCCTCGATGGGGAGACTCGGCGATGTTCCCCCACCGAGGTTGAGAACGCGCTCCAGGGGTGGGGTCTAAGGCGAGCACCATGAAGACGTGCATGGTGGCGCCCAGGAGCTCTCACCCTCCCCATAAGCCTCCCGAACGGGCATGCTGGGAAAGCGTGGTGATAATACGGTGGCCAACTGGGCAAGGCGGGCGTAGCTCACAATCAGCTGTCTGATGATCCGCGCCCTGTGGCCGGGCTTAGCAAACAGGACATGGAAAGGCGCGGTGAACGTCGGTGGCGGCAGCCAACGGGTCGGCATCCCCTCAACCGAAGCCAGGACCGAAGCCCGCCCCGCCCAAAGTCCAGCGGTGGCACCAGACCCGCACCTCCCCTTTCCCCTGGGAGCAGGACGCTCTCGACCACATCAAGCGGCTCATGCCGCAGACCGAGCCCTACCGCGCCTGGGCCACGTTCTCCTTCACCGCCTCCTCCGGGCGCGTGAACGAGTGCGACCTGTTCATCGCTGTGCCACGCGGCCTTTACCTGCTGGAGCTCAAAGCCCACCCCGGGCGTCTGGTCAACCACGGCTCCACCTGGTCTTTCCAGGGCGACGACAAGACCCGCACCATCCCCAATCCCCTGCACCTGACCGACCTGAAGTCCAAGGAGCTCAAGGGCCAGCTGGAGTGGGCCGCTCGTCAGCTCTACCCGCGCTTGCGGATCCCGCGGGTGGAGCCTGCCGTCTTCCTCTCTGACCCTGGGCTGGTCAGCCAGCTCGACGAGGTCCAGCGCATCCGTGTCTACGGGCGGGACGGCGGCGCCAATGGTCTGCCCGGCATCTGGCAGGACCTGCTCGGCGCGCCCCCGCAGCGGGAAGGCCAGCGCATCACCGCGGACTTCGCGCGCCACCTAGACGAGCTGATGCGCAAGATCGGTGTCCGGGCCTCCACCGCGCACCTCGATTTCGGTGACTGGCGCCTGGCTTCGCGCCCTCTTGACGCCGGCGGTACCTGGGAGGACCGCCTCGCCAAGCGCGAAGGCCTGGTCCACGAGGAGGGCCGGGTCCGCGTCTACCTGGTCGAGCTGCAGGCCACCGAGACGGCCCGTCGCTCCACCGAGCGCGCCGCGCTGCGCGAGTACCAGGTCCTTCAGGGCATCGCGCACCCGGGCATTGCCCAGGCCGTCGACTTCCGCGAGCACCAGGGCGGCCCGGCCATCCTGTTCCGCCATCGCCACGACGACCTGCGGCTGGACGACTACCTCGCCGCACACGGCGCCCGGCTCACCGACGAGACCCGGCGCAACATGGTCCGCCAGCTCGCGGACGCACTGCGCTACGCCCACCGCCGTAGCCTCTACCACCGTGCGCTGGCCGCCCGATCGATCTACGTCACCGCGCGGCCCGACGGGGAGCAGCCGGTGCTGCGCATCACCGACTGGCAGAGCGCCGCGCGCGACTTCGAAGCCACTTCGCTCCGGTCGCTGGGCAACAGTCCACTGGGCGAGGAGCACATACAGGACGCCGCCGAGGTGTACCTGGCGCCCGGCTTCGATGAGGAGTACGCAGACCCGGTCGAACTCGATGTCTTCGGCCTGGGTGCGGTGTCCTACCTCATCCTCACCGGTACCGCTCCGGCCGCCCGCCGCAGCGAGCTGATGGCTCGGCTGGGTGCCGATGGCGGCCTGCACCCATACGCAGTCAGCGACAGCATCGCTGCTTCCATGGATGAGCTCGTCTACCAGGCCACGCGCGGTGACGCGGCCGACCGGTTGGCGTCTGTCGATGCCTTTCTCAAGCAGCTCGATGCGGCTGAGCAGGACGTCAATTTCCAGGCCGCCGCAGCCGAGGCCGACCCGCTCACCGCGACCCCCGGCCAGGCTCTCGACGCCGAGTGGACGGTGGTGCGGGTATTGGGCAGCGGTGCGACGGCCCGTGCCCTGCTGGTGCAGGACGCCTCCGAGGTCGGAGCAGGAGTCCTCCAGCCCCGCGTGCTCAAGGTCGCCCTGGATGCGGAGAAGGACTCCCGGCTGCATGCCGAGGCAGCGGCACTCAAGCAGGTCGGCGGCGGCCGCATCGTCCGGCTGCTCGACGGCCCGCGAACCCTGGGCGGGCGGACCGTCCTGGAGCTGGAGTACGCCGGCGAACAGTCCCTCGCGCAGCGCCTGCGTGGCCAGGGCCGTCTCACCTACGACGACCTGGAGAGCTTCGGCGAGGACCTTTTCAAGGCGCTGGAGGAGCTCACTGCCAAGGGCGTCCGTCACCGCGACATCAAACCCGACAACCTCGGTGTCCAGCGGGGTGCGGACGGCCGCGAGCATCTGATGCTCTTCGACTTCTCCCTTGCCGATGTCCCCGACCGTGACCTCAAGGCAGGCACCAGGGGCTACATGGACCCGTTCCTCGACCACGGACACCGTCGCGAGTACGACGACTACGCAGAGCACTACGCCGCAGCCGTCACCCTGCACGAGATGGCCAGCGGGGAGCGCCCCGTCTGGGGCGACGGGACCGGCGACCCCCGCACGACCAGCGACGAGCACCCGGCGCTCGCCGAGGACCTGTTCGAACCCGGCCTGCGCGAGGGCCTCACGGCGTTCTTCGCCCGCGCCTTGCACCGAGACACCGCCCGTCGTTTCGACTCCCTCAAGCAGATGAGCGCGGCCTGGCGCGATCTGTTCACCCGCGCCGACGCGGTTCCGCCCGCCACCACCCCGGCCACGATCACCGCCGACGCGACCACCTTGCAGGAGATCCGCGACGCCGCCGCGCAGGCAGCCGAGCTGACGACGGAGCTGATCGCCGCCGGGCTGTCCCCGCGTGCCGTTTCCGTGGCCGCGGACCTGGGCGCGAGCACGGTAGGCGAACTGCTGGCCCTACCACCTCACCGCTTCTCCCAGGCGCGAGGCGCGGGCGTACTCATCCGCAACGAGCTCAAGCGCCGCCACAAGCAGTGGACGACGGCGCTGCGCCGCAAGTCCGCAGCCGGGGCGGCAGAGACCGGAAAGACCTCCAAGGCCGCCGGCGCGTCGGCCAAGGCGGCCGCGGGACCTTCTGGGACCGAGAAGGCGACCGTCGATCAGATGACCGCCCGCGGCTCTGTCGACCAGCTCGCCGCGCTGCTGACACCCGGACCCACCCGCGCCAACTCCAACAAGTCCGAGGTGCTCCGTGCGACCCTCGGCCTGCCGGGCGACGGCCTCGAGCCCGAGCCGTGGGAGGGAAACCTCGCGCCCTGGCCCACCCAGGTCGCCATTGCCGGCGCCTTGGGCACCGCCCAGCCCACCGTCTCCCGGCACCATGTCGCCGCCATCAAGGAGTGGGCGGAGACCGGATGGTTGCAGCACATACGCAATGAGCTCGTGGCCATCCTTGACGCGGGCGGCCGTGTGATGACCGCCCAGGAGCTCGCCGTCGAACTGCGCGTCCGCCACGGCGCGGGTCCCGACACCCCTGCGCGGACACTGGCCAAGGCCCGTGCCATCGTCCGCGCCGCCGTAGAGGCTGAGGCTCTGCCCGAAGGGCGCGACGAGGAACACCAGCCGCGGCTGGCCGTCCTCCGCCGCGGCGAGCGGGTGCTCATCGCCCTGGAGTCGCTGCCGGGATCCGACGCACCCAGCGCCCCCGACCTGGCCGACTACGCCGCCAAGCTGGGCGCGAAGGCCGACGAGCTGGCGGCGTCCGATCCTCTGCCGGGACGGGCCTCGGTGGTGCGCGACCTGCGCGCCGTACCTATGCCCGAGGGCATGGCGCCGCTCGCCGAGACCCGCTTGGTCGCCCTGGCAGCGGCAGTGGCGACAAGAGCGGCGGCATCGCCGAGGCTGGAGCTGTATCCGCGCGACCTCGCCCTGGACCGGGCACTGCGCATCTCCCAGGCCCCGGCCGGTGTCCGGCGCGAGCTGGGCATCACCGTCGAGGACCTGCTGGCCAAGGTCCGCTACCGCTTCCCGGAGCTGGACTTCGGCGCGCCTACGCACGTCACGGTCGAGGACGCGCTCAAGAAGGCGGACTTCCCGCTGGAGTACGACACTGCCGCGCACTGCTTCCGGCCGCCCGCGCCCTCGGTGAACGGAACTCAGCTGCGCAGCGGGGTGTCCACGGGCACCGTGACCGCTGCGGGCGGCGCCGCGATGGGAGCGGCAGCGGCCGGACGCAACCCCGATGCGCTGCTGGAGGCGAAGCTGCGCAGTGCGGTCGAACGCGGCGGGTTCGTGGCCCTGAACGTGCACCTGAAGTATCTTGCGGGCGCGGCGGAGGCGGTGGCCGGCGCCTTCCCGGTGGTGCCGATGAACCTCGCGCAGGTGTTCCTGGCGGAGTTCCGCGCCTTCGCGGGTGAGCGCGGGACGGACTGGGCGAAGGTGCTCGGCGCCGACACCACCTTCACACGCTCCGGCGAGCTGCCCGGGGGCTTGCGCTCGTACGTCGCGCGGGTGTGGCCTCGGGTCGCCGAGCGGATCGCGCAGACGGCACGAGAGCGGCAGGGCGAAGTGCTGTTCGTGCACACGGCCGGCCTGCTCGCGCGGTACTGGGAGGCCGGCGGGCGCGAGGTCCTGATCGACCTGCAGAACGCCGCACGCCGGGGCGGGGCAACTCCGCACGGGCTGTGGCTGCTGTGCCCGTCGGAATCCCCGCGCGGAGCCTCCCACCTCGACCGACGCACGGTAGAGGTACTGGGCGAGGCCGAACGGGTAGTACTGGAGCGGTCGTTCCTCGACACCTTGAGGGCAGACGCGGCCGAACCACTGGTCATCTGAGCGACCGCCGCGCCGGGGGTGGGCGGGTGCTGGTGTTGCTGTCGTAGTCAACGGAGACGAAGAGGGGCGGGCGTGTGTCCGGGCGTGGCGTGAACCAGACGGAGCTGCTGAAGGACCTGCGCAAGCAGGTGAAGACGCTCGAGGACGACCTTCGCGAGCGAAGCGAGGCAGTCGCGGAGTACAAGGCCAAGCTGGAGACCGAGTACACACACGCCCGGGAGGCCAAGCGCACGGCAGCGACGTACGAGACGTGGCGGGACGAGCGGATCACCCAGGTCGCCGCGGCGTGGGTGCTGGCGTGCGTCTTCGTCCGCTTCTGCGAGGACAACCGGCTGATCACCGGCCCGTTCCTGGCCGGCCCGGGCGAGCGTCTGAAGGACGCCGAGGACCGTGACGCGGAGTACTTCCGGCTGAACCCGGAGAAGAACGACCGCGACTGGCTGGTGCACGCCTTCGAGTCGCTGGCCGCAACCAACCCGGCAGTGGCTGGCCTCTTCGACCGCGCACACAACCCGCTGTGGGAGCTGGCACCGTCCTACGAGGCGGCAAGCGCGCTGCTGAAATTCTGGCGGCGACGCGGACCGGGCGGCGAGATCGTGCACGACTTCACCGACGAGCCGGTCGTGGGGACCGACGGCGTCGTCGAGCACGAGGGACTGAGCACCCGCTTCCTCGGCGACCTGTATCAGGACCTCAGCGAGCATGCACGGAAGACCTACGCGCTACTGCAGACGCCGGAGTTCGTGGAGGAGTTCATCCTCGACCTGACCCTCGAACCCGCGGTTCGGGAGTTCGGGCTCGCGCCGGAGACGGTCATTGGCGACGACGGCGAGATACGCAAGGGCCTGCGGACGATCGATCCGGCGTGCGGGTCCGGGCACTTCCTGCTGGGCATGTTCAAGCGACTGCTCGCGAAGTGGAGGGCGGCCGAACCGGGCACGGACGTGTGGGATTTGATCCGCCGCACCTCGGAGTCGGTGCACGGCTGCGACAAGAACCCGTTCGCGGTGTCGATCGCCCGCTTCCGGCTGCTGATCGCGGCTCTGCAGGCAGGCGGCGCGAAGCGACTCGACCAGGCTCCAGCCTTCCCAATCAACGTGGCCGCGGGTGACTCGCTGCTGCACGGCCGGGGCGCTGCGGGTATCCAGGGCGACCTGCTGTCGGACGGCGAGGCGTTCGCCTACCAGACGGAGGACGTCAAAGAGTACGTGCAGCGGTGTGACCTGCTGGGGGTGTCGACGTATCACGTAGTGGTGGGGAACCCGCCCTACATCACGGTTAAGGACAAGCAGGAGAACGAGAACTACCGGTCCTACAAATCATGTTCGGGCAAATATGCGCTTTCCGTCCCATTTGCCGAGCGGTTGTTCCAGCTGGCCGTCCGGACGAGTGGGTCGGATCGAGCGGCCGGGCACGTTGGGCAGATCACGGCAAACTCGTTCATGAAGCGCGAGTTCGGCAAGAAGCTGATCGAAGAGTTCTTCGTCAGCGAGCGGATCGGCGTCCATTTGACGCACATCATCGATACCTCGGGTGCGTACATACCGGGACATGGGACGCCGACGATCATCCTGATCGGACGCAACCACATCCCGCGACAGAAAGAGCCGGTGCGGGCAGTACTGGGTGTGCGCGGTGAGCCGTCGCAGCCCGAGGAGGCGGCGAAGGCGCTGGTGTGGCGGGCAATCGTTGACCAGGTAGGAAAGCCGGGGAGTGAGTCGGAGTGGGTTTCGGTCGAGGATGCCGAGAGGAGGCGATTCGCGCTTCACCCTTGGTCGGTCAGTGGCGGTGGCTCGGGCGGTCTGGTGGGTCTCATCGAAGCGGCTGCCACGGCCAAGCTTGCAAGCATTGCCGACTCTGCGGGGATCACTTCAGTCACAGGCGAAGACGATCTCTTTCTGTTTCCTCGCAACGGTGCCGCCGCCCGCTTGGAGGTCTCCGCGACACGTCTTCTGGTCACCGGAGATGTGATTCGTGATCACACAATGAAACCCACGTATGAAGCACTGTGGGTCTATGATGATAATTTCAAATCCTTGCCTTTTGATGAGATCGACACATCTGCGAAGCTGTTGCTTTCTTACCGAACGGCGATTTCCCATCGAAAGCGCTTTGGTGTGCCCATGTTGCAGCGGGGCATGTCCTGGTACGAGTGGCAGGAAATCTATCCAAATAAGCTCAGGGCGCCACTGTCGATTGCATTTGCGTTTGTAGCGACGCACAACCACTTCGTGTTGGACCGAGGTGGGAAGGTGTTCAAGCAGTCCGCGCCGGTTATCAAGTTGCCGGAGGGGGCAGGGGAGGATGAGCACCTGAAGTTGTTGGGGTTGCTCAACTCGTCGACGGCGTGTTTCTGGTTGAAGCAGGTGTCTCACGACAAGGGCAATGGAGGTATTGGCGGAGGTATCGCGAGCGAGGATTGGGAGAAGTTCTACGAGTTCACCGGCACCAAGCTTCAGGATTTCCCGCTCCCTGCCAGGCTTCCCCTTGCGCTCGGACACGCCCTCGACCGTGCCGCGCAAGAGCTCGCCAGTCACGAGCCTTCCGCGCTCTCTTTGGGTGGCGCCGTCCCGACTCGTGACACTCTCGACGCAGGCCACGCCACCCACACCGCTATTCGTGAGCGCATGATCGCGCTGCAGGAGGAGCTCGACTGGGAGGTCTACAGTGCCTACGGTCTCATCCAGTTGAACGTAAGAAACGATCAGCGCCTCACCGCCCAAGACATTAACTCCGTGCCGCCCGTCAAGCTCGGTGAACGCGCATTCGAGATCGTGCTCGCGCGCAAGGTTGCGGCTGGAAGGATGGAAACCGCGTGGTTCAGCCGTCACCACTCGACGCCCATCACGGAAATTCCCGCCCATTGGCCCGAGTGGTACCGGACTATCGTGCAGAACCGCATCGATATGATCGAGAAGCGCCAGGACATCGCGCTAGTCGAGCGCCCGGAGTGCAAGCGTCGTTGGGCGTCCGAGCCGTGGGAGAAGCGGGAGAAGGAAGCCCTCCGCACCTGGCTGCTCGACCGAGCTGAAGACCGTCGGCTCTGGTTCACGCTTCGCGACGGCTTCGAGCAGCCGCGCACACTCACGGTCAGCCAACTTGCTGACGAGCTCGTCAAGCTCGACCCCAACGTGTCCGCCGTAGCCGCGCTCTACGCTGCCGACCACCTCGGCAAGCGCGACCTGCCGCTCGAAGCGGTCCTGGCCGAGGCCCTCGACACCGAGCACGTCCCCTACCTCGCCGCCCTCCGCTACAAGGACACCGGTCTACGCAAGCGTGCCCAGTGGGAGGAGGTCTGGGACCTCCAACGCGAAGAGGACGCAACCAGCGAGCGACTGAACATTGCCCTCCCGCCGAAGTACGGCTCCGTAGACTTCGCCAAGACCTCCTACTGGTCCAACCGCGGCAAGCTCGACGTCCCCAAGGAGCGGTTCGTCTCCTACCCGGGCGCCAACCCCGATGCCGACCCCACCCTGCTGCTCGGCTGGGCCGGATGGGACCACCGCGACCAGGCCCAGGCACTGGTGAACCTCGTCAAGGACCGCACCTCCCAGCTGAGCTGGGACAACGACCGCATCGCGCCTCTCCTCGCGGGACTGGCCGAGCTGATGCCGTGGGTACGTCAGTGGTTCGGCACCGACGACCACGAGTGGGGCGGCAACGCAGCCGAGGAGTTCGGGACGTTCCTGGACACCGAGCGCGCCAAGCGCGGGCTGACCACCGAGCAGCTCGCGGCCTGGCGTCCCGCGCCGAAGACCCGGGGCCGCAAGGCCGCCGCCCCACGCACCCCGAAGAAGAAGACCGACACCTCCGCCGCCGACACGCAGACGGCCTGAGCGGGAAGAGGGAGACCACCGCCCATGAGTTCCTCCAGCGACGCCCTCTACCTGAAGGACGTCCTCAATCTGCCCGAGTCCGTCCTCGCAGGCGACTTCAAAGTCGAGCTGTCGGGCGGCTTCGGCGAGTCCGGGCAGCGGGTGCGCGAGTACGTCGTCACCGACCAGCTCGAGCAGGCCTTCCGCAAGTCCCTCGGCATCGTCAGAGCGGCGGTCCGCGACAACACCTCGCACGCCGCCTACCTACACGGCTCCTTCGGCTCCGGTAAGAGCCACTTCCTCACTGTCCTCCACGCAATCCTGAATGACAGCGCGGCGGTCGCCCGCGAGAAGCCGAAACTGCAGGCGGTCATCGCGGAACACGCGGACTGGCTGGTTCAGGAGGGCACGAAGAAGCGGTTCCTGATGGTGCCGTACCACCTGGTCGGCGCCGCGTCGCTCGACTCGGCACTGCTCGGCGGCTACGTCGCCACTGTCCGACGGCTGCACCCGGGCGCATCCCTGCCGCCCGTCTACCGAGCCGACGCCGCACTCGCCGACGCCCGCCGGCAGCGCGACTTCCTCGCCGACGACGCGAAGTTCATCCAATGGCTCGGCAACCCCTCCGGCCCGGACGGCGCACAGGGCAACGCGAACGACGGCGACGACCTGGAGGACCTGGACGTACTCGACGCCCCCGACTCCGGTTGGACCTCCGCAAGCCTGGACGCAGCCTTTGCCGCCGCCCCCGGCGACCAACTGCGCGACGCGCTGGTCTCGGCGCTGATCTCGGACTCCGGCCCCATGTCGGCCTACGCCCGCGGCGCGCAGGGCGACAAGAACGCCTTCCTCCCCCTGGAGAACGGCCTCGCCGTCATCAGCCGGCACGCCCAGAGCCTCGGTTACGACGGGCTCGTCCTGTTCCTCGACGAGCTGATCCTTTGGCTACAGGCGCACCTCACCGAGAAGGCGATGGTCAACGACGAGGTCAGCAAGCTCGTCAAGCTGATCGAGTCGGGCGACACCGACCGGCCGGTCCCAATCGTGTCGTTCATCTCCCGGCAGCGCGACCTGTCCCAGCTCGTCGGCTCCGACGTGGTCGGCGCGGACGTGAAGAACCTCGAGCAGCAGGTCGGCTACCTCGCAGGCCGGTTCGACGTGGTGAGCCTGGAGGACCGCAACCTTCCCGCGATCATCAAGGAGCGCGTCCTGCAGCCCAAGGACGACGCAGCCCGCGCCGCCCTGAGCAGCGCCTTCGCCGCCGTCGAGTCCTCCGACGTGGCCGTCCGCGAGGTGCTGCTGGATGCGGCCGGGGCGACCCGTGCGGACTGGGCGGACTTCAAAGAGCTGTACCCGCTCTCGCCCGTCCTCCTCAACACCCTGGTCGCCCTGTCCGGGGCGCTGCAACGCGAACGCACGGGTCTGAAACTCATCCAGGAGATGCTCTACCGCCGCCGCGGCGACATGAAGCTCGGCGACCTGATACCCCTGGGCGACCTGTGGGACGTCCTCGCGGACGGCATGGGCGAAGCCTTCACCGACCGCCTGCGTGCCCAGTCCGAGGCCGCTATCCGCTTCCACACCAAGGTCCAGGCGTTCCTTCTGCAGAAGTACGGCTCCACCGAGGACCCGGGCTACCGCGCGGACGACCGCTTCGTGAAGACCCTCCTGCTGGGCTTCCTCTCACCGGAAGTCCCCGCGCTGACCCGCCTCACCGGCGGACGTCTCGCCGCACTCAACCACGGCTCGCTGCGCTCCCGCGCCGTGACGCCGGGCGAGCTGGCGGTGCGCCGGCTCCGCGAGCTCCAGGCGGAGTTCCCCGGCGAGCTGCGCAGCAACGGCAACGACGCCGACCCGGTGTTCACCCTCCACCTGTCCGATCTCGACGTCGAGCCGATCCTGGATGCGGTCGGTGAGAAGGACAACGTCGGGCAGCGCCGCATCTGGGTCAAGGAGCAGCTGTGGCAGGCGCTGGGGGTCCGTGACACGGGCGCGTTCGTGTGCGAGCACGAGGTGGTGTGGCGCGGCACCAAGCGCATCGCCGAGTTCGTGTTCGAGAACGTCAAGGAACCGGCGACCATGCCGACGACGCAGTTCTCGCCCAGCGTCGAGGGCCGCGTCCGGTTCGTCGTCGACTACCCGTTCGACGAGTCCGATGGGCACCCCAGCGACGACACCGCGCGCATCCAGCGGCTGCGGCAGGACGGCTTCGAGGCTGCCACCGTCGTGTGGCTGCCGTTCTTCTTCTCCCCGCAGCGGTCCGCGCAGCTCGGCCGCCTGCTGAAGATCCAGTACCTGCTGGAGCGGGACCGGCTGGCCAGCTACGCCGCCCATCTGCCCTCCGACGACCAGATCCGGGTCAAGCACCAGCTCGAGGCCCAGCGCGACACCCTCACCAGCCAGCTCACCGATGTGCTGCGGCAGCTGTACGGGATCGGACACGTGGACGAGACCAACGTCGGCGCGGAGACGCCGGACGGGCTGCACGTCTACTCCCTCTATCCTGGGCACACTCCGCAGCTCCAGGGCGGTGCGCCGTTCACGTACAACCTGGCCAAGCTGGCCGACGGGCTGTTCGCCGCGCTGTACCCCAAGCACCCGGACTTCGACCCGCAGGAGACCCGCAAGCCCGTCACCCCTGGCGAGCTGAAGAACGTCTACGGGTGGATCGCGCGGGCCATGGAGGACGGGTCGCGTCGCGTCGTCGTGGACAGCAAGCAGCTGGGGCTGGTGAAGCGGATCGTGCACCCCCTGGAGCTGGGTGAGGTCCACGACGGTCCGCTGAACGTCGGTACCGAATGGCGGCGCCGCATCGAGCAGCACGCCACCGCGCAGGGTGTCACCGGCGACTACGAGGTCGAGGACATTCGCCGCTGGATTGGTGAGCTGGGCTGGACCGGTCTGGACAAGGCGGTCAGCAACCTGCTGATCGCGGTGTATGCCTTGGTCGCGGACCGCTCCTGGGTCTACAACGGCTCCCCGCAGCCGGCTCCCGACCTGGACCGTATCGGTACCGGGTGGGCGCTGCGGGCGCAGGAGCTGCCGAGCGAGCAGGAGTTCACCGCTGCGCATGAGCGCGCCGCCGCGCTGTTCGGTCAGAGCGTGCCCCGGGTGCGTTACGCCCGCAACGTCAACGACCTCGCGGCCAAGGTCCGGGCAAAGGCACAGGGCTGGGAGTCGGCCGTCAACGGGCTGCGGCGGTCCCTGGCCCACCACCGCGCGGCACTCGGCCTGAGCGACGAGCAGAACGCCCGCGAGAGTTCCGTGCGCGACGCCGCCGACCTGATCGCCCGCCTGGTTCGGCACCACGACGCCACCGCGCTCGTGCGGGAGCTGGCCGCACTCGCCTACACCACTGCGGACGATGCCCTGGCGAAGGCCATGTCCTCGGCGCAGCCGACCCTGGACGCGCTGGACCGCGTCAAGTGGCAGCTGCTGGAGAGCGTGCGCGGCCTGACCGGCCGGGGCGACGGCCTCGGGGACCGGGCGCAGCGGCTACTCGCGGAGATCGCCGAGGCGGCTGCGGCCGCGGAGAGCGACCGGGAGCTGGCTTTGGTGCTGAACGGAGCCGAGAGCCGGGCCGTGGACATCATCAGCGAGTCCGGGCGGCTGAACGCTGTTGCAGCGCCGGCGCAGGAGTCCGCCTCGTCACCCGCCGCGGCGTCTGTTCCGGACCCGCGGGGCGCGGACCAGGTGAGCCTGACCGAGCACGGCCGGCCCCCGCTGCCCACCCAGGCGCAACCGACACCCGGTACTCCCCCAGCACCTGCCGCGTCCCCTGCATCCGCGGTTCCCGCCGCCCGGCGCCGCCGTCTGATCGTCGCGACCAGCCCCGGCAGTCTGGAGCCCGAGCTGGCCCAGGTCCTGGCCGAACTGACCCAGCAGATCCGCTCCCACGCGGCTGCCAAGCCCGGCACGGCCATCGAGATCGGCTGGCAGGAAGTGGAAGGTGGTGCGTCATGACGCAGGCGCATACTGGGGCCACCGTCCCGGAGATCGACCAGCGCGCTGTCGAGGCCCTACTGTGGACGGCGCTCCCGCACGCCAAGGGCAGTCGCCTGGTGCTGGTCCGCGGCCGTTACCGCGAGGGCGCCCCGGGCGAGTTCACCACGCGTCTGGTCACGGATGCGTTGGTGGACGGCGAGCCGGAACAGCGCCGGGTCCGTATCAGCCACCAGTCTTCGGTGCTCGGCATCGTCGACGCCTGGCAGAGCCACCTGGCCCGGCAGACTGGCGGTGCCGGGGGCGGTGACATCCTCGTGGTCACCACCGACGCACCCGACACCCGGCCGATGCCGCTGGACCTGCGCGGGGAGGCCATCGGCCGCTCCCTGCTCACCGTGGACCGCGTCGAGATCGTCAAGCAGCGCTTCGGCGCGGTGGACGTCGACCCGCGCATCCGGCGTGAAACCTGGCTCGCCGACGCGCTGCTGGCCGCAGAGCCGCCCGGCGGATGGCGCCCCGTCGGCTCGGTGCTGACCCTGGACGCTGCCATGCGCGCCCTGGTCCACGCCCGGATCGGCCTGGGCGATGGCCTGTCGACCGACGCCGTGCCGCTCGACGTGGAGGCCCTCCTCACCTGGTCCCGCACCCCCGGCGGCCCCGCACGCTTCGCGGAACTGCAGCCCGACGAGCGGGCCGGCCTGACCACCTGGCTGGACCGCACGGTCGGCGACTCTGCGCCGCTGCTGCTCGCCCTGGCGCAGGCCGGACGCGGCGAAGACGCGATGGCGCTGGGCATCGTCGCCGCCGTCCTGACCGGCCCGAAGGCCACGGCGGACGCGGCCCTGGCCGTGGGAGCGCTGTTCGGTTCCGTCCCCTTCCGGCCTGACGAGCTGCGCCACTACACCCTCGCCGTGGAGGGCGTCCTCGCCCGGTGGATCACGCAGGCCACGGCCGGTGGACCGCGCAGCGGCGAGGCGCGCACCCGCGTCCTGGAGGTGTTGGAGCAGGCCGACCGCCTGGCGGACCGGGCCGGTCTGCGCGAGGCCCTCACCGACAGCGGATTCCTTCCCTCCGGTTTCCGCGCCCGGCTGCGGGCACTGGCCGCCACGCTCGCCCCGGCTCCCGACCAGCCCGCCGTTGCGGCAGCCGAAGCCGCCCTCCACCAGCTGAAGAGTCATCACCTTGCGGACCTGCTCTTCTCCGAGCAGGTGCACCTCGCCGAGATGGCGGTACGCCTGGAGCGCTGGCTGACGACTGTGGAAGCCGCCCTCGCGCCCGGCTCCGGAGCAGTGGGCGGCGCAGTGCACGCCCACCTCGGTGACTGGGGCTGGGCCGATCGCGCGCTGAACCGGCTGTGGGCCGGGGACGGGGCGGCGGACCCGCATGTCAATGAGGCGTACCGGGTGGTCCACGACGCCGCCCGGGCCCGTCGCGATCGCCTGGACCGCGGATTCGCCAAGGCCCTGGCCGCCTGGGCGCAGCACGCCACCAGCACGGCTCCTGACGGGGTGCTGCTGGTGGAGAATGTGATGCGGTGCATCGCGGTGCCTCTCGCCGGGAAGCGGCCGCCGTTGATCCTGCTCCTCGACGGCATGAGCAGCGCGGTCGCCGCCCAGCTGGGTGAGGAACTGGGCGCGCCGCGCTGGACCGAGGCCGCACCCGAGGCCGGCCGGCGGACTGCAGCCGTCGCCGCGATCCCGTCGATCACCACCGTCAGCCGCGCCACGCTCCTGACCGGCGGCCTGGTGGCGGGAGGCCAGAGTGTGGAGAAAGACGGCTTCGTCGCGTTCTGGCGCAAGCGCCGGCATGAGGCGGTGCTGTTCCACAAGGCCGACCTACCCGGCCCGGCCGGGCACCGGCTCGCGCCGGAAGTCGTCGCGGCCATCGCAGGCGACGGCGTGGTCGGCGTGGTCCTGAACACCATCGACGACGCGCTCGACCACGGTCAGGAAAGCTCCAAGGGCGACTGGACGGTCAGCAGCGTGCGCTACCTGTCCGAGCTGCTGGACGCGGCCCGCGGCCAGGGCCGCCCGGTGGTGCTGGTCGCTGATCACGGCCACGTCCTGGACCGCACCACCGACGAAGGGCCGCTGCCCGCGCAGGGCGTGGAGTCGGCGCGCTGGCGGATCGGCAGCCCCGGGGAGCAGCCGGGTGAGGACGAGATCCAGCTGGCCGGGCCGCGCGTGCTGGAGGGCGAAGGGACGGTCACCGTGCTGTGGCGCGAAGACCAGCGCTACACCCCCCGCAAGGCCGGCTACCACGGCGGCGCGGCTCTGGCGGAGATGACCGTGCCGGTGCTGGTGCTGCTGCCGTCCGCCGAGGTCCTGCCATCGGGCTGGTCGGTGCTGTCCCCCGAAGTCGTCACCCCGCCGTGGTGGCACGAGCCGGGCCACAGGAATGTGCCCGCCGCGCCACAGCCCAGCTCGGGCTCCGGTCCGGTCCCGAGGAAGAAGGCCGAGCCGCCCCGTGCCGGCGACGCTGCAACGTCCCCGGCCCTTGGCGCCCTGGTAGTGGACACCGGCGTGTATGCGGCGCAGAAGCAGTTCGTCCGCAAGGGCCCGGAGAAGAAGGCCGTTGCCGCCGTCATCGATGCTCTCGTCGCGGCGGACGGTACGCTCTCGCTCGCCGCAGTGAGCGCGGCCGCCGCGTCCTCGGGCGGGCGGGCTCCGCGTAACGCGGAGTTCTTCGTCGCGGCGCTGCAGCGGCTGCTCAATGTCGAGGGCTACCCGGTCCTCGGCCTCATCGACGCGGGCACCCGGGTCAAGCTCGACATCACACTGCTGAAGGACCAGTTCGGGGTGAAGGCGTAGATGAGCGCGGTCTCTCCAGTCAGCCCGGCCCGCCGCCGCGAGGTCGTGGACGCTCTGCGGCGCGGCACCGTGCCACAGTCGGGACTCGACCTGTTCGCCGTCGGCCTGGACCGCTTCTGCGGGGCCCTGGACGACGACCTGGCCACCGTGGCGCGCGGCGGCGGCGCCTTCCGTGCCATCCGCGGCGAGTACGGCTCCGGCAAGACCTTCTTCGCTCGCTGGCTCGCCGAACGCGCCAAGCGAGCCGGACTGGCCACCGCAGAGATCCAGATCTCGGAGACCGAGACGCCTCTGCACAAGCTGGAGACCGTCTACCGCCGGCTCACCGAGCGCCTCACCACGGCCACCCACCCGCCGAGCGCGTTGCGCGCTGTGATCGACTCGTGGTTCTTCACCCTCGAAGAGGAGGTTCTTGACGCGGGCGAGGCCGACGAGGACGATGCCGACGCGCTTGGCCGCGCTGTGGACGCGCTCATGGAGCAGCGCCTTGTTGACGTCGCCCGGACCACCCCGGCGTTCGCTGCGGCCCTGCGCGGCTACCATCAGGCCCGCGCCGCAGGCGATGCGCCCACCGCCGAAGCGCTGATCGCCTGGCTCGGCGGCCAGAAGTCCGTCGCCGGCTCCGCCCGGCGCTTCGCCGGCGTGCGCGGCGACCTGGACCACTTCGCAGCCCTCGGCTTCCTGCAGGGCCTGCTGACGGTCCTGCGGGACGGCGGCCAGCCAGGACTCCTGGTGGTCCTGGACGAGATCGAGACACTGCAGCGGGTCCGCAGCGACGTCCGGGAAAAGGCCCTCAACGCGCTACGGCAGCTCCTGGACGAGATCGACGCAGGACGCTTCCCCGGCCTGTTCCTCGTCATCACCGGAACCCCCGCCTTCTTCGACGGGCAACAGGGCGTCCAGCGGCTGCCTCCGCTGGCCCAGCGCCTGGCCACCGACTTCTCCACCGACCCGCGCTTCGACTCGCCGCGGGCCGTGCAGCTGCGCCTGCCCGGCTTCGACCTGACCCGGCTCGGCGAGCTCGGCCGCAACATCCGCGACCTCTATGCCGGCCAGGCCAGCCACCCCGAGCGGATCACCCAGGCCGTGGACGACGCCTATATCGCCCAGCTCGCCACCGCGGTCACCGGCGGACTCGGAGGCAATGTCGGCGTCGCACCCCGGCTCTTCCTGCGCAAACTCGTGGCGGACGTCCTCGACCGCGTCGATGAATTTCCGGACTTCGACCCGCGCAAGGACTACGCCCTCACCCTGTCTTCCGCCGAGCTCAGCGAAGTCGAACGCAACGCCGCCGCAGCCAGCGCCGACGACATCGAGCTGGACCTGACATGACCCGCACCGCATCCGACGACCGGCTCAACACCGTCCTGCTGCACCACATCGTCAACACCCTCGGCTGGAAATCGCTGCGCCCGCTCCAGCAGGAGGCCATCGACCCGCTGCTGTCCGGAACCGACACCGTGCTGCTCGCCCCCACCGCGGGCGGCAAAACGGAAGCCGCCGCGTTCCCCCTGCTGTCCAAGATGGCTGCCGAGAACTGGACCGGCACCTCCGTGCTCTACTTGTGCCCGCTCAAGGCGCTGCTCAACAACCTGCTGCCGCGTCTGGAGACCTACGCATCGTGGCTGGGGCGCACCGCCGCACTGTGGCACGGCGACGTCTCCCAGCCCAAACGCAAAGCCATCCTGCGCCGGCGCCCCGACATCCTCCTGACGACCCCGGAGTCACTGGAATCGATGCTGGTCAGCGTGAACGTGGACCACCACGCGTTCTTCGGCGGCCTGCGCGCCGTCGTCATCGACGAGGTCCACGCCTTCGCCGGCGACGATCGCGGCTGGCACCTCCTGGCCGTCCTGGAACGCTTGCAGCGCGTCGTCGGGCGACCCGTGCAGCGTGTCGGGCTGTCCGCCACCGTCGGCAACCCTAAGGAACTCCTGAGCTGGCTCCAGGGATCCGCCACCGGCACCCGTCCCGCCCAAATCATCGCCCCGCACTTGGACCCTCAGCCCGACGTGCCATCAGGGATACCGGCCGGTGCACCGCCCGGTGAGGTGCAACTCGACTACGTCGGATCGCTGACCAACGCCGCTACCGTCATCGCCGCCCTCCATCGGGGTGAAAAACGCCTGGTCTTCTGCGAGTCACGACGCCAGGTCGAGGAACTCGGGGAGAGCCTGCGCGCCAAGGGCGTCACCACATTCCTCTCCCACGCCTCCTTGTCCGTGGACGAGCGACGTCGCGCCGAGGAGGCCTTCGCCGACGCCCGGGACTGCGTCATCGTCTCCACCAGCACCCTCGAACTGGGCATCGACGTCGGCGATCTGGACCGTGTCATTCAGATCGACGCTCCCGGCAGCGTCGCCTCCTTCCTCCAGCGCATCGGACGCACCGGACGACGCCCTGGCTCCACCCGCAACTGCCTGTTCCTCGCCGTCGACGAGGGCGGCCTGCTCGCCGCCGCCGCCCTGTTGCTGCAGTGGTCCCGCGGCTGGGTCGAACCTGTCGTGCCCCCGCCCGAGCCGCGCCATATCGTCGCACAGCAGATCCTCGCCCTGTGCCTGCAAGAACACCGGATCGGTGACAGGCTCTGGCAGGAATGGTGGGGCGGCCTCGGCCCCTTCGGCCCGCAAGCCGAGCCCATCGTGCGCCACCTGGTCCGCGAGGGCTACCTCGACCAGGACGGCGGGATGCTGTTCATCGGCCCCGAGGCCGAACGCCGATTCGGTCACCGGCACTTCATGAACCTCACGGCCGTCTTTACCGCTGCACCCGAGTTCACCGTCCTCAACGGGCGCACCGAGATCGGCACCACCGACCCCACCCTGCTGACCGAGGAGTGCGCCGGACCGCGACGCCTGCTACTCGCCGGACGCAGCTGGCAGGTCACCTACATCGACTGGAACCGCAAGCGATGCTTCGTCGAGCCCGTCGACGGCGGCGGCAAGGCAAAGTGGAACGGCGGCGGGCTGCCCGTCGGCTCCTTCGAGCTCGCCCGTGCCGCCCGAGAGGTCCTGCTCGGCGAGGACCCGCCGGTCGCGCTCACCAAGCGCGCGGAAGGCGCCTTGGCGCAGCTCCGCGAGGAGAGCGCGGAAACCGTCCACCCCGGCGGCAACCTGATCATCCGCGATGGCGAGGGCAAGGACCTGCGCTGGTGGACCTGGGCTGGCCACCGCACCAACGTCACGCTGGCCGCCACCCTGAGTGGCATCGCCGACCCCCTCCAACGCGGCAACGACCTGTACGTGCGGCTGCGGTCCGACATCACCCCGCAGATGTGGAAGCACGCCATCACCTCCGCCGCAGACAGCCTCTGTCTCCCCGAAATCGACCCCCGCGCCCTCAACGGCCTGAAATTCAGCGCCGCCCTACCCGAACGCCTCGCAGAAGCGACCCTCGCCGCCCGCCTCGCAGACCTCGACCACGCCGCCCACGTACTAACCGAACCCGCCCGCTTCCTCAACCTCCCTGCCTGACCGCCTGCCCGCAGTGCGGTTCGTCAGCTCCTCCGCCGTCCGGTGAGGCACCCCGCGCGTACGTGGCGACCCACACACGACGACTTCGAAACAGCAGCAAGACGGCACCCGCTGGCGGGCCGGATCCTCAGCCACCGTTGACCGCAGCCGATGATGACGGTGAAGTCCCCTTCGCTTGCCCCGCGGCCCTTGTCGGTGCCCGCTCTTACGATCAACGAGGGGCCACTGCACCCCCACGACAACAGATCCCGGAGCAACCATGCCCGCAGACCCCGAAGACTTCCCAGGGTCACTTGACGCCCACATCCGCGAGAACGGCCCCGGAAGGTACTCCATCGAACTGATCGATGAAGGGTGGCCCGGCAACTCCAACTTCGTGGAGACTCTGACATTCTCCCTCCCCCGCGAAGTAGGAGCCGGTACCGGAACCGACCAGGACACGCGTGTCATGCAGGCAGCGACCGATGAACTCGAAGCGTACGGATACGTTCCCACCTCCGAATTCAAAGGCGGCGGCGACAGCTTCTACGTGCAAGTCGGCGTCACCGACTGGGGGCAGGACCGACTCTGGTACAACGAGTAGCCACCCGCAGAAAAACTCCAGAACCTGCTCGCCGATCTGCAGGCCCTGGGCCTGCACGACCCGCATGTAACCACCACCCCGATAGCCGATGGCCATGCTCCCATCGGCCTCTTCCCGGACCTGGGCGGCCCCGAACAGCGAAACCCTACGGACAACGGTGCAGACCAGGCCTCGATCATCGAGTACGACGACAAGGAACAGTTCCTCGCGGCGGTTGCCACCGACCGGCCGACAACCGTATGTGTCGAGCGGCATCAAGGCGGCTATGCCGGGCGGTTCGAAGGCCAGGACCTGCACCATCGGGGCCTGACCGCAGCAGATCACGAGCTGCTGGCCGAGGCGAAGCGGCAAGACCAGGAACTGGCCGGCTTCACCGTCGCGTTCCGGTCCGGCAGTTCGGTGCACTCGTACACCGTCCAAGCCGACCACTGGGTCGAACACCTCGAGGATCGCCTGGAAGAGCTGCAGGACCGCATCGATGCCTGGGACAACGCATCCGCTGAGGAGCGCGCAACCCTCCAGGAGCAGAGCAAGCAGCTGTACGAGACCCTGATCAACGACGATCACTTCCTCACCGCCCAGACCGCCCTGGAACGGGACACCCGAGTCGAGGACCTCGCCCGCGGCATGCTCGGAGCCGACTACCCGATGAACTCCCCGGCCATCCGCGACGCCATCACACAAGCCCATGCCACGCGGACCGGCAACATCGCCGAGCCCAAGCAGCAAGCGGCACGCGACGCCATCCGCGGGGCAATCCCGACCTGGGGGCGCCAGCTCGCGGCCCTGCCGGACTTCCAGGCAGCCACCACCGAATCAGAACGAGCCATGCTGGCCAGCAACTTCCTGCACGCTCACCACCCCTCGGCCGACACCACCGAGTTCGTCCGCCTGCTGCGTAACACAGCCGCCGACCACACCAGCTAAAACGCGTGGACGAGCCAGTCCGCGGATGCCGCTCCAGGCGCGCGTGCCCGTAAGGGGTGGCAGCGTGGCCGAAGAGGCCCCTGGTGCGCAGCGCGTGCTGCCGTGAGCCGCAGCGCCGGACGATACACGCCGGCCCAGACCCCGGCGGCGGGCCGCCTACACCCGCGGGCAAGCGGGGCGACATTATCGACGATGGCACTGGTGTGCAGCGCACGCCGTCCCCCAGCCATTCCGCCCCCTATGCTCGTCATCACTTTTGAGATGGGGGGGTGCGTGAGCGATGTCCATCAGTCCGTTCGGCCCCGCGGCTGACAAGGCCGGCGAGCAGAGAGCCCGCGACGAGCTGGAACGCGTGTCACATAGGCTCGTTGAGGCGAGCAAGGAGCTCGTCGAGCAGCACAAGAGGGAAGCAGCCAAATACAAGCGGCTCGCCGAGGCGGAGCGCGATCGGCGCCGCGAGGTCGAGGCCCGGTTGCGGGACTGCTCCAAACTGCTCAACGAAGGGCCGGACCTCGAAGCGAAGCTCAACTCCATGATCCCTGACCTGGTCCGAGCAGCGGCGAGCCTTCCGCCGCCCCCCGAGGTAGCCGAAATTCTTGCGCGGCTTGAGGCAACGGAGAAGGACCGAGACACGTTCGCCGAGTTGTTGGACACCGCGACGAAGGAGCGGGACGCTGCGTTGCGGGCCCGCGACGCAGCGATTGCCCGGCTGCAGACCCGCCAGATGGAGATCGAGCAGCCCCCAGGAGACGCGAGGGCTTTGAAGGCCCTGCTGGATGCCCCCACCCTCCAAGGCGTGCTCGAACAAGCGCACCGGCACTGCTCGTCGCTCGTCATCACTGCAGATCTGGATGAGGCCAAGAAGCTGGAGCACCACCAGAAGGCTCAGCACTGGCGTGACCGTCTGGCGGCAACACTGGCCACTATGCAGGCGTACGCCGAAACTAAAGACCTTGCACAGGCGCGTGGTGGCAGGGCCGGCCCCGAGTTGGCCAATCTCAAGGCGTATTGCGCGAGCCAGCCGTACCCTCTACTGGCTGAGGGCAAGGTGGTTGTCAGTGAGGGGCAGACCGCCAGCAGTAGCCCTCGAGGCAAGGCCCAACGAACCCTCCGCGTCCCTGAGCACATCGACCCGTCGGGGAAGGCCGTGATGCTCGAACACATCCGGATCGGCGACGGTGCTCCTCCAGCGCCGCGACTGCACTATCTCGATGACACCAACAGAAGTGGGCAACTCGTCATCGGATTCTTCGGCGACCACCTGTACAACGCCGGAACCAACTGAGCCCCTCCGCGCCGCTCAACCCTGAAGACCCGGATCTGGCTCCCCACAACCGGGGTCCGTACGACCGCTCGGCCCCTGGTCGTCTCGACACCCCTGCGGTTACACCGCGACAGCAACCCGCTCCTTCTGCTTGGGAGGGGCACCGTTCGGTCCGCGTAGCCCCGCGGTCCGTTCAGCCGCGCGAAACGCTGTACTCCGGCTGCCCCAGGTGCTCCAGCACCGTCTGGTGGGCCCGCCAGCCGTCGGGGAACTTCGGCGGGACGTCCAGGTAGACAGGCGAGGTGGACGGGTGGCGGTCGAGGAGGTCCCGGATGCCGGCGCGGCCGATGACGATGCAGGCGTGGCGGTGGCGGGAGAGAAGGACACAGAGGCGCCCGGTTTCGAGGTGGAAGGCGCTTGCGTCGGCGCGGCCGGACAGGGGGTGCCAGACGAGCGTGACGTCGAACTCACGGCCCTGAAGGCGGTTGGCGGTGTCGACCGTAATGTCGGCGAGGTGAGGACCTTGACGGTCGAGGTGTTCGCGGACGGCGGCGACCTGGTCGTTGTGGGCGGCGCCGATCGCGATCCGGGACGCAGTGAGCTCGGCGGCCACCCCGGAGGAATGGGTGACGGCGCCCCGCTGGAGCAGGCGGTTGGCCGTGTCGGCGAGGGCGGCGGCGAGCTCGCCGTCGGTGCGCAGGGTATGGCGGTGGGGCAGTTCTAGGTAGCCCCAGCCGGTGGCAGCGGCCTTTTCGAGGACCTGGTCGACCGGGGTGCCACCGAGGGCAGAGGTGGCCAGGGTCAGAATCCGGTCGCCGTCGCGCGTCCCCGGAGTGAATGGGTAGAAGGGGTAAAAGGCCTGCTCCACCAGAGGCGCTGCGGAGGCCGGCAGCCGCCACGAGATGGGCAGCTGGTGGAGCGGCATGCCGGGGTTGTGGGCGAGGGCGACGTCGACGGCGTTGCGCAGGGGGTCCCAGGTGAGGCCGGCCCAGCGGTCGGTGTCCACGGTGGCGAAGGGGTCGAGCTGGCCGGGGTCGCCGACGAAGAGGGCGTGGTTGAAGAGTTTGGCGGTGCGCAGCAGCGCGTCAGAGCGCATCTGGTAGGCCTCGTCGACGATGGCCCAGTCCCACGAGACGTCCTTGACAAAGGCCCACTTCGCCGCGGTGGCGACGACGACCGGGAAGTCCCGCAGGTCGCCGACGTCGGCGGACAAGGCGACGTTGTCGAGGTCGAGGATGCGGCGCGGGGCGGTGTAGCCGCTGGCGTGGAGGCGGCCTATGCGCAGGTCGGGGCGGTCGGTGGCGAGGCGGGTGACGAGGTCGTCGACCTGTTCGTTGGTCTGGGCGACGATCATGACGGGGCGGTTCTGGTCGGCGAGGTGTCCGGCGGAGCGTACGACGAGGGTGGACTTGCCCGCGCCGGGCGGCGAGTCGACGACGATGCCCCGCTCGTTGGTGGTGTCCAGGTCGTGGAGCACGGCGGAGACCGCGGCGTCGGCACGGGCGCCGGGGCTGTCCGGGCCCTGAGGGGCAGGGGACGTCTGCGTGGTCATTCCCAGACCTCCTGGGCGTCGTCGTCGGTCGGCTGGTAACCCTCGCGCGGGCCGCCGTGCGTCCAGGGGACGTCGGTGTCGTCCGGTACGGCGGCCGTGGTGAAGTGGCCGCCGAGGACGGTGTAGAGGAGTTCCTCGCCGAGTTCGGGGATGGCGCCGGGGAGTGCCGGGGGTTTCTGCTTGCCGAGCCCGCCGGAGAGTTCGAGA
The DNA here is from genome assembly GCF_042733315.1 of Streptomyces sp. NPDC059718. Lineage (NCBI taxonomy): Bacteria > Bacillati > Actinomycetota > Actinomycetes > Kitasatosporales > Streptomycetaceae > Streptomyces > Streptomyces sp. NPDC059718. Next base: position 25,176 of record NZ_JBHWGA010000040.1, on the reverse strand, counting down.
TCGACGTGGAATCCGTCCTCAGCCTCGCGGATGCCGATGACCACGGCCTTCTGGCCGGTGCGGGCCGGACTGCGCACGTCCTTGCCGTCTCCGGTGCGCGGCCTGGTCTCGGTCCGGAGCGTGATCATGGGCCGGAACACCGGGCGCTTGGGCCCCGGGACCATGCGCTCGGCGTCCCTGGCCACCACCTCGCCGGCGAAGGCGGCGCCGTCCAGTTCGTACTCGGCCATGACCAGCGGATCGTCGAAGGCGCGGTCGGTCTGGTAGCGGGCGACGGCGTCCTCCAGGCGGGCAAGGCGGCGGGCGGCGCCCGCCGCGTGGTCGCGGCGCGGCTGCGGTGCCCCGCCCTCGGCGATGTACTGCGAGCGCAGGGTGAAGGCGGTGCGGTCGTACGCCCAGCGGTCGGCGACGCTCCGGCCGGCCGGCAGGTCGCGCAATAGGTCGATGCCGTGCCACATGTCCCGCCACGTGGGCTGCAGTTGGGTGCGCAATTCCGATTCGAGGTTTCGGACGGCGGCGGCCTGCCGCTGCTCGTCGTCGCCTGCGCTGGCAGCGTCGTAGGCCGCGATCAGTTCGACCAGCTTACGGTCGAAGAGCGGGTCGGTAGCGGGGCCGGCGGGCGGGTGCTCGCCGGGGTCCTCGGCGAGGAGAGCGGCTTCGGGGCCGGTCAGGTCGGCGGGCGGGTCGATCCAGCCCAGCGTCGCGGCCAGGTTGCCGTCCTCGCTGCTGCTCTGTCCGGTGGCCCAGTGCGCGGTGAGTAGCCCGGTCATGCTCAGCAGCAGACTGGAGCCGGGGAACTCGCTCTGGTCGCAAACCCAGGTCAGCCAATTGCCGAGCAGCGGCACGGCCGGGTCGACGGCGTGTTCGCCGGTGGTGCGGCGCAGGCGGGTGGAGCGGCCGAGGAGCCGGGTGAAGGCCAGACCGCCGGGGTTGGGCAGGAGGATCTGCGGGGCGTCGGCGTAGCGTTCGCGGGTTTCCTTGCCACGGGCGGCCGCATAGGTCTCGGTCTGCTCACGGCACGAGTCGAGATACGGCAGGAGCAGCGCGGCAAGTCGTTCGGTGAAGCGGAAGCGCTGGGTGCGGTTGCGCGGCTGGGGTACGACGAGCAGGTGCGGCTGGTCGCGGTCGGTTCCGGCCATGGCCGCGAGCGGCGCGCAGGCCTCGCCGGCCAGCTTGAGCGGGATGAGGACGAAGGGCCGCTCGGTGATGTGGGTGTGCCGGACGGTGGTCACCGGCTGGGCTCGACCCGCCTGCTCGGCACGGAGTTTGGCGAGGGCGGTGAGGGTGCTCATGCGGCGCCTCCGGTGCGGCGTGCGCGCAGCCGGTCGGCGGCGCGGAGGCGCGCGACGATGTCGGCCTGGGTGGGGTCGGGTTCGAGTGCGGCGTCGATGAGACTGAGGGCGCTGCGGGTGGAGTCGATTCCGGGCAGTTCGTTGCGCACGGAGGTGCCCAGGCGGGCCGGTTCGCAGGCGGTGGTGGCCTGGTCCCGGCAGTACTGGGCGAGTTCGCAGAAGTCGAGGCAGGAGGGGCTGTAGGCGGCGGTGAGGTCGTCGAGGGCGTCGGCGAGTTCCCGGCCGGTACGGGCCGGCCTGCCGTCCCGGCCCACGGACAGGTCGAAGCTGGCGTCGGCCGGGAGCATGGCGGCGAGGTCCTCGGCACGGTCGAGGCGGCCGAGTTGGAACTCGATCGCGTCGAGTTTCTGGCGCAGGTCGACCAGCCTGCCGTACGGCTGGTTGGCGAAGTCCTTGGGGCAGATGAGCAGGAACTGGTGGGCGACGGCGTCGGCAGCCGCTTGGGCGTCCAGGCCGACGGCAAGGAGGGTCTGGCGCAGCGCGATGACGTAGACGGCGGCCTGTTTGGCCGCCTCGGCGACCTTGCCCGGGTCGGCCTGGCCGTCGATCGCGGCGAACGACTTGATCTCGGCGACGTAGAACCTGCCGCCGATGCGGTGAGTGACGGCGTCGGGCTCGAGGTAGGCGGTCTGCCCGGCGACCTGGAGGGTGAGGACGGGGTGGTCCAGGATCAGGCGCTCGTCGGTGCCTTCCGTGACGCGGCGCAGCAACCGGCGGGTCTCGGCGGCGCGAAGCTTGAGATCGGTGTTCTGGCCGACCGTGTTGAGGTCGGCCACCCCGGCCTCGCGGACGGGTACGTCGAGCTCGGTGCGCAGCAGGGTGAACAGGGCGGCGTAGCCGTCGGCCTTGACCAGTTCCTCGAATGCGTTGCCGCGGGATATCGCGAACGGGGACTGCCCGAAGCGGGCGTCGAAGCCGACGCGGGCGGCGAGCGCGTTCTTGTCGACGCCCGCGGCGTCGAGCACGGCGCGGCGGGCGCAGCCGGGGTTGGCGGTCAGGGCGGTGATCTTCCGCGCGGTGTACGCCTGCGGGGCGATCGGTCCGCGCAGGCGCGAAAGCCTGTCATCGGTGCTGGGCGGCGGCGCCATGGCATCTTCCTGGGCGGTGCGTGCGAGCAGGGCTGGAACCGGGATCGGGCGGGTCGTTATGAGCCGTCGGTGCCCGTGTGGTCGGCGAGTCCGAGCGCCGGCGCGCCGAAGAGTTTCTGCGTATCGGTCAGTTTGCGCGCGCGCTGAGCGGCAGCCTGCCGCTGTTCGGCGTCATCCTCGGCATGGACCTCGGATTCCGTCGTGGCGGCGCGGATGACCCGTTCCGGGTCGGCGGCGCCGAAGCCTTCGTGGGCCCCCGGCACGTTCTGCGCGAAGCGGTGCAGGAGTCGCCAGGCGGCGTCCGATGGCTGCTCGCCGGTCGCCTGGATGCGCTGGATCTGCTCGGCGACCCTGACGGCCTGGGTGAGGAAGTCGGTGCGCGGGCCGAGCGGCCCGACGATCCGCTGCTCCAGCGGCCAGGTGGACAGGGCGAGGAGCCCTCTGGCAGGGGTCAGCCGGTCGTGGGTGAGGGCCGCACAGATGTAGTAGGGGCGCGCGTAGGCCTGTGCGGCGAAGGACCGCTCCTCATCACGTCGCAGCGACGCCAGGCGAGTGGTGACGATCGTGTCGGCGAAGAACGCCTCATGAGCGGCGGAGATCAGTTTGGGAGCGGCGCTGGCACCGAGGACGGTGAGCGCCTGGTGCACCTGCTCACGCACGGGGATCACGCCGCCCACGGCACGGGAGGGCCTCCTTGCCGGAGACTCCGGTCGTGGCCGCAGCGGGGTTTCGGCCGGCGGTGCCGCGCCCGGGCCCGCGCCCTCTGCCTCCGCGTCCAGGGCGTCGTTCCACGCCTGCTCCACGTCGCGCAGTTCACGTCGGGCCTTCGTCGCGGCGGCCTTGTCGCCCGCGCGCGTTGCTTCGCGCAGAGAGGCACGCAGGTCCGTCATCCGCTGTTCGAGTGCTTCGAGTGACTCGGGCATGACGGCAGCATAGCCCAGACTCCAGCCGCTTCCAATGTTTTCCAAAGGGTTCCAAAGTTCGGCCGGATCGCGCTACGCTCCTGGCAACCGCACGGCTCCAGCCCAACGGGCAGAGCCTGCGCACATCTTTGCTGTGCGCCGTGTCAGGCCCCACCCTGCCGGCGGCTGCGGCGCACTCCCACACCCACTGGCGTCATTTGCCCACTTCACCAAGGAACCGCCATGAGCTCTGCCATGCCTCCGTACCCGCCGAACCCGTCCACCCCGCAGTGGGTGACGCAGCACCCGATCGCCCAGTCCCCGGCGCCGCTGCCGCCTGGCAAGCCCTCGCGGCGCAAGGCCTGGATCACCCACGGCGCGGTCGGAGTCGTCGCCCTGTTCCTCGGCACCGCCGCGGGCGGCGGGGGCGCCGAAGCCGACGGCAACTCGGTCGCCGCTCCGGCCGCCACGGTGACCGCCACCGCCAAGGCGGCCGCCGCCCCGGCGCCGACGGTGACGGTGACCGCCACCAGGACGGTCACGGCCAAGCCGCCCAAGCCCAAGGGCCCGGCCACCAGCGTCGCCGGGGACGGCGAGTACCTGGTCGGCAGCGACATGAAGGCCGGCACTTACCGCACCGCCGGCCCCGATGGCTCCCTGTGCTACTGGGAGCGCGCCAAGGACTCCACCGGCGACTTCGACTCGATCATCGCCAACAACAACCTGCAGGGAAGCGGCCGGGTGACCGTCCGCAAGGGAGAGGTGTTCAAGACGACCGGCTGCCAGAAGTGGGCCAAGGTCGGCTGACGGCCCGACACCCGCTGCCCCCAAACCCCGGCCATCACCCAAGTGAGAGGGAGAATCACAGCTTGACCGAGTCCGGCGAGCCCGAGCTCAGCGTCTACTACCGGCACCTGGCCGCGCTGCTGCAGCGCAGCAACGAGGAGAACTTCCGCGCCCTGCTGGAACAGGCTCGCCGTGTCTCGCGGGGCGAGTACGAGACGGGCCTGTACGACCACCAGCAGGCCTTCCGGCTCCTGTGGCACCACCTGGACCGCAGCGGGTACCTGCGCCAGGCCCACCGCGACGCCCGTACCCGGCTCGCCACCGGCCGCGCTACGCCGGACGAGGCAGCCGAACTGGAGCTCTTTCTCACCGTCTACGCGCAAGTCCGCGGCTTCGCGGCCCGCACCGCCTGAACTCGCACAAAGCACCTTCCACGCCTAGCCATTCGTCCCGCGCGGTGGCGGATGGCCCCGCGCCGCCCGCCACCCACCGGTCGCCGCAGCCGGCGTCCCACTTCACTCTTCCTTCGCAAAGGAACACCCAGTGACCCGAGACAAGATCATCGCCATCGCTGCCTGCGGACTGGCCGCCGCCTGCGGTACCGCGGCCGTGGTCGACTATGTGCGCACCCACTCCGCGCTGGACGCCGCCCGCCACAAAGCCGCCTCTGCCTCGCACCGTGCCGAGCAGGCCGAGGCCCGCCCGCCCAAGGTCGTCACCCAGACGATCACCAAGACCGTGGACAAGCCGGTCTTCGGCCGCTCAACTCTGCTCGGCAGCTACGCGGCCGGCGTCATCGCAGGCGGCGTCTACACCGACGACGGCACAGTGACGTTCACCGCCAGTGACACCACTTGCTCGCTGCAGTACTCCCAGATCTCCAAGGAACCCACCGGCGGCACGATCCACCGCGACGACTTCATGAAGGCCTGCCTCACCAACGTCAACGACACCGCCAAAGCCGACCCCGCACCCTGACCCCGACGGCCCGCAAGCGGAGACGAAGCGTTCCCCTGAACGACACCCTGCGGGACGTCGCTCCGAAGTGGACCAAGGTCGGCTGACTGACGTCCTCCACCGCCGCACGACATCTCGTTCGCCCGCCTCTCGCCAACACCCTCGGCTGACGAGTCCGCCGCTCGGAACCGCTCCATCGCTGGGGCGCCAACTGGGCACGTTCCTCTTCTGTACACCGTTCATCCACGACTTGCGCATACCTGATACACATTGGACGCAGCAGCACACGCGACAAGGACACCGCATGCACGAGATATCCAAGGGCGCCAACATCGGCCTGGCCACGCTCAGCGAGGACACCGGATCCATCCAGGTCGCCCTGGGCTGGACCGATCCCTCGGGGACCGGAGAAGCGGACGTGTCCGTGCTGCTCCTCAATGCGAATGGCAAGGTCCGCAGCGACGAGGACTTCTACTTCTACAACAACCCCGCCAGCGCGGACGGCAGCGTCCAGGTGCTCGGCTCGACGGCGACCGCGGACGGCAGCGAGGACCGCATCAGCCTCGACCTGACGGCCATCCCCGCCGACATCGAGTGCATCGTGGTCGCCGCCAGTCGGACCGGCAGCGCTCCGTTCGGCGAACTGGAGGACCTGCGGCTGACCCTGGCCGACGCGACCGGTGAGCCGCTTCTCCACTTCTCCATCAAGGACGCGAGCGTGGAGACCGCCTTCGTCTTCGGCGAGATCTACCGCCGCAACGGAGAGTGGAAGTTCCGGGCCGTCGGCCAGGGATACCACTCCGGCCTCGCGGGACTGGCCACCGACTACGGTATCAACGTCACGGAGGACGAGCCTGAGGCCGCCGCACCGGAACCGGCCGATGCCCTGATCCCCGCACAGTCCGACGCCCCCAGGGCGCAGGATGACGCTCCGCGAGCACCGGAGCCGACAGAGCCCGCCCGGCCGGCGGTACCGCAGAGGCGCGTACGGATCGCGAAGAAAAAGGTGACGCTGCCCGCAAGCCCCAAGAAGTCACTGGCCGAGAACGAGACCTGGCGGTCTGCCCGTCTGTTCCCGGTGCCGCAGCTCAAGAGCGACCGTGAGCGCGAGGTCCGCGCCACCTCGGTGCTGCTGTCCGTCATGGCGCAGGTACCGGAGTTCGGCCGCCGACTGACCGCCGGGTTCAACGCCCCGGCCGGTGCTATGGAGACCTTCGTCGAGACCTCTTTCACGTACGGTGCGACGACGGTCCGCCCCGACGGCGTCATCCGGGCCTCCCGCGCCGGGAAGATCTGGACCGCGCTGGTCGAGACCAAGACGAATGGCAATCCGCTCAAGGACGAGCAGGTCCAGTCCTACATGGACATCGCGGCCCGCCGCGGCTACGAGGCAGTGATCACGCTTTCCAATGACGTGGCCCTGCCCGGCAGCCCTGTCGTCAATGTCAAGGTCGACGGCCGACGCAAGCACAAGGTCGCCCTGTGGCACCTCTCCTGGGCCGAGGTCGTCCACCAGGCCCAGATGCTCGTCCGCCACGAAGGCGTCGCCAACCTGGCCCACGCGTGGTTGCTCGAGGAACTCCTGCACTACCTCCAGCACGAGAACTCCGGCTGCCACGGCTTCCAGAACATGGGCACGGCCTGGGTCCCCCTCCGCAACGCCATCAGCGAGGACACCCTGGTCCGCGGCGACAAGCAGGCCGTGGAGGTCGTCGAGAGCTGGGAGCGTCTCATCCAGCAGGTCAGCCTCCGTCTCAGCGGCGAACTGGGCGAGAAGGTGTCCCCCGTACGCGCCAAACGCGGTACCGACCTTCAGATCCGGCGCGCCGAACTCGCGGACCGCCTCGCCGACAACGGGCAACTGCACGCAGAGATCCACATCGAGAACGCGATCGGTACCCTCGCGATCACCGCCGATCTGCGCACCGGCCGGCTCCGCACCTCGATCGACGTGCCCGTACCCGAGCAGGGCTACCCCCTCTCCTGGGCCAAACGCCTGGTCCGCCAGCTCACCGAGGCGCCCGCCGACCTGCACGTCGAAACGCTGCTCACCGAGGGCCAGGGAGCCGGGCCGCGCGGCACCCTGGAGAAGCTGCGCCCCGAACCCGGCGACCTGCTGCCCAAGGACTCCGCGCAGATCAAGGGCTTCCGGCTCACCCTCTCGAAGACCATGGGCAACACCCGCGGCAACGCCGAAAGCGGCTTCATCCGCAGCGTCGACACCGCCGTGGACCGCTTCCACTCGCACGTCATCACCCACCTGGGGCTCCCGGCACCGCGTCGTAGCGCGCAGCGCACGGGCCCCACGGACGGCTGACCCCGCACGACCCTCCGTCGCCATACTCCGGTCGCCTCGCCCTCCTCGTGTGCTCCGCGGGGGGGCGATCAGCCGACCCCAAAAGCCATCTCGCCGCCGGACCGCGCCCACAGGAGACCGTCGTGACCACCCCACCACCGGAGCAGCCCTCCGGCACAACTCAGCCCGAAGCCAATTCCGCCGAAGCACCCCCCTCCCTGCGCGACCTGATCCGGATCCGGCTGGCCGGTTCCTCCCTCGCCCCCGAGGCCCAGACACTGCTGCTCGAATGCCTTGGTGAGGAAACGACCTCCTCGAGGGACCGCGCGTCGCGCGCCTACCTCCAGTCGGTCACCGTCAGCGGCTTCCGCGGAATCGGCCGCACCGCCCGGCTCCCGCTCAAGCCCGGCCCCGGCCTGACTCTGGTCGTCGGCCGCAATGGCTCCGGCAAGTCCAGCTTCGCCGAGGCCATCGAGATCGCGCTCACCGGTGACAATGCGCGCTGGAAGACCAGATCCGACATCTGGCGGCGCAGCTGGCGCAACCTGCACGAGGGGAACGACCCGCAAGTCGCCGTGGAGCTGCTGGTCGAGGGTGACACCGCGCCCAGCACCGTCTACCGCGCCTGGACCGGTCAGGACGTCGCCGAGTCGCACGCGGAGTGGGAGCGGCCCGGCCACGAACCCGCCCCACTGACCGCACTGGGGTGGGAGCGGGACCTCGCCCATTACCGGCCGTTCCTCTCCTACTCCGAGCTCGGCGCGCTGATCGGCGGCAAGCCGAGCGAGATGTACGACGCGGTGGCTGCCATCCTCGGACTGGAGCAGCTCGCGGGAGCCGACAAACGGCTGATGGACCAGTCGAAGGAGCTCGACGGCGCTCTCAAGCAAGCTGCCGCCGAACTGCCCACATTGCTTGCGGAGTTGGGCTCCGTCGATGACCCGCGCGCCGCGGCGGCCGTCTCGGCACTGAGCGGGCGTACGCAGGACTTCGACAAGGCCGCGGCGCTGGTGGCCGGACAGTCGGCCGTCGACGGTGACGCCCTCGCCGGACTGCGCCGCCTCGCCGATCTGACCGGTCCCGACCTCGCCGCGGTCGACGCGGCGGTGGCTCGGCTGCGCGAGGCGGCCGCGGGTGCCGAGGACGCACGGGCCACCTCCGCCGAGGACTCCTGGCAGCGTGCGGAACTGCTGTCCGCGGCACTGGACCATCATCGCCGCCACCCCGCCCGCCCCGACTGCCCGGTCTGCGGCAGCGAGGGCCGGATCGACAGCCATTGGGCGGCAGCCGCCGCCGAGCAGGTCGATCGTCTGCGCGAGGAGGCCGAGGACGCCCGTGCCGCCCGCCGCGAGCTGAATGACGCCGCCGAGGCCTTGCGGAACCTGATCGTGCCTCCCCCGGCTTGGCTACCGCCCGACCTCTCCGACCTGTGGCGCGCATGGGCCGGCTGCCGCAGCCTCACCGAAGCGAGGGCCGCCGAGCTGGCATCACGCGCCGAGGCCAGCGCCGCCGTACTGGCCGACGCCTGCCGCCTCACCTCCCAGCAGGCCGCAAAACAGCTCGCGGAGCACGACGAAGAGTGGCGCGGCCACGCCGCCCGCCTCGCGGCGTGGCTGGAACGCGCCCGCACCGCGGAGGCCGGCCGCCCCCGCCTGAACCAGGTGAAAGCGGCCCGCAAATGGCTCAAGGACGCCCACGACGAGTTGCGCGCCGAACGGATGCGGCCCATAGCGAATGGCGCGCAGGCCACCTGGGCCGCGCTTCGGCAGCAGAGCAACGTCAGCCTCGGACCGGTGCAGCTCGGCGGCACCGGCACCCAGCGCCGCGTCGTCCTGGACGTCTCCGTCGACGACATCGACGCCCCCGCTCTCGGTGTGATGAGTCAGGGCGAGCTGCACTCCCTCGCGCTGTCGCTCTTCCTGCCCCGCACCACACTCGCGGAGAATCCCTTCCCCTTCCTGGTCATCGACGACCCCGTGCAGTCCATGGACCCTGCGAAGGTCGAGGGCCTGGCCACGGTCCTGTCCGCGCTCGCCCTGGAGCAGCAGGTCGTCGTCTTCACTCATGACACCCGCCTCCCCCAGGCCCTGAAGTACCTGCGGCTGCCCGCCACCGTCCTGGAGGTCGTACGGCGCGAGCGGTCCGTCGTCCAGGTGAAACAGGGAGACGAACCGGTCAAACAGGCCCTGTACGACGCCAAGGCGCTCACGAAGGCCCGCAACATGCCTCCCGAGGTCGTCTCCCGGGTACTCCCGGGCCTGTGCCGCACCGCACTGGAGGCCGCTTTCCTGCCCGCCGCCCGCCGTCGGCTGCTCCACAGCGGCCGCGACCATGCCTCTGTCGAGCGGGAGATCTCCCGTGCGCACAAGCTGACCGAGCTCGCCGCTCTGGCCATGTACGGCGACCGGGCTCGCAGCGCCGAGGTGCTCCGTGACCTCGAACGCGCCTACGGCGGCTGGGCCGCAGAACTGATCCGGCTATGCAACCGCGGCTCCCACGAAGCCGTACCAGTCCCCGATGTCGACGAGTTGATCGATGAGACCAAGCGGCTCGCCGGGAAGGTTCAGGAGCTGTGACCACCCCGACACCGAGGTTTCCGCCCACCCCTCGCCCGGCACCCTCGGCTGTACCTCGGCCGACGCCGTCACGATCCGCGCAGCCCGGCCCTGCCGCTGCGGCGTTCCCCACCTCCCCCGTGGACCTCCTGTCGAGCACCGACCGGCTGCTCGGCTCTGCCCAGGTCACCAACTCCACTACTGGCGTCTGGCCGCGCGCCGCCGCTCTCCTGCTGCGCCTGGCCCTCGAGGAAGGACTGCGGCAGTACTGGCGCAACGTCCGCCCCGAACTGGCCCACTGCCCGACGCACGCGCAGGCACTCTGCCTTGAGTCGTACACAGGTGCTGAGCTCGCCCGCCGCTGGTCCGCCGTCTGGTCCGGACTCAGCAAGGCCTGCCATTACCACTCCTACGAACTCTCCCCCACCGCTGGTGAGCTGCGCGCCTGGCGCGACGAAGTGGCAGCACTGCTGGGGGCGCTTACGCGGAAGGAGTCTCAAGGATGACCGAGTTCAGAGGCTGTACCTGCGTCAGGCGCAGGCACACTCCATAGGCGTACGTATGCCGAACCGATCTTATGGGTCTGCCATTTCCGCCGCAGGGTACCGCGCACAGGAGAGATCGCCCGTCAAGCACTCACGCACATGACGTCCAGGCACGGGACCGGCCCCACCCACGCCCAGGTCCGCACCAGGCGGGCGGAGGTCGGGAGCTGGTCCAGGCATTGGCCGCCTGACTGCTTGCTACCAGCTGGTCTCTGATAGTTCTTTCGCCGGGGTACGGGCAATAGCCCGGTGCGGCACCTGGGGAGGCGCTGCAAGGGAGGGGATGTACATGGGAACCACCACGCGCAGCGAGATCATCACCGAAGAACAGAAGGCGGTGGACCGCGCCTACGACTGCTACGCCGAGCGGCTGGCCGAACTAACCGGAGGATCGGTCGCCTCGGCATCCGCCAGTGGCAAGGACAGTGTGTCCAACCGTCTCGCGGCTGAGGAGCGGGCCGCCGACTACGGCGGACTCGGTAATGAATCACTCGTCATCAGCCGCATCGATGAACGGTGTGCTGACGGTGGCGAGCCCGACACCTGGTACGTCGGTCGCCGTGCCGTCTCCGACGTCCACACCCGTGACGCCGTCGTCGTCCTGTGGACAAGCCCGCTCGCGAAGAAGTGGTACGAGGCGCAGCCCGATGCTCCAGGGGATGTGCTCCTCCGCCGGCAACTGCGTTGCACGGAGCATGTCGTCGATGACTTCTTCGACGAGATCGCCGTCCCCGGCCTGAGGCCCGTCACAGGTGACGCCGGTCCGGTCACCGATGGGGTCACCGTTGCACAGCAGGAGGACAAGGCAGGCAAGCCCGCTCTCACTCCGACCGACATCGCCGGCCTCCACCGGCGAAAGCCGCAGCAGCCGGACGATTTCCTCCTGCGCGAGCTCCAGCGCTCTCGCAGCGGCAGCATGCGGGACATCGTCGAGACCATACGACGCGACCAGATGGCTTTGGTCACCGGATCGCCCTCCGACATCCTGGTGGTGCAGGGTGGTCCGGGTACCGGAAAGTCCGCGGTCGGTCTGCATCGCGTGACCTGGCTCGTCAACAATGAGCACTTCAAGGCGCAGGACGTCCTCGTTGTCGGTCCCCATCAGCGGTTCCTGGACTACGTGAGCCGGGTCCTGCCTACCCTCGGCACCCGGAACGTCAACGCCGTGCAGATGACCCGCCTCTGGGAAGGCGAGATCTTCGGCACTGACTCACCGCGGGCGCGGGCGGTGAAGTCCGACGAGCGCATGGCGGCTGTCCTGAGGCGGCGCGTGGAGATCGAGTGCCGACCGGAGGCAGTCGACGAGTTCACCAGCACCCCCTCCTACGAGGGGGCCAAGCCGGAGGTCACCGTCTCGGTCGGCAGCACCACCCTGCGTATCCCAGGGTTCGAGGTACTCGCCCTCCTCGAGGACGTGCGGGAGAACGACGGCTCGTACCGTGAGCGCCGCGACCGCTTCCGCAGCCTGCTCGTCGACCGCCTGCTGCAGGAACTCGTCGCCGTCGCGCCGCGCCGCGCCGCAGCCGGGACGACGCGATCCGCCGCGATCTTGAACGCAACCGCCAAGTGGAGCGCCTGATCGAGCGCGTCTGGCCGTCGCCGGGCGCCAGGGAGGCGTTGCGAACCCTCTACGACTCGCAAGACCTCTTGCACACCTGCGCCGAGGGCATTCTCGACGAGGAAGAACAGGCTTCTCTGCACCGCGCCCGGGCTGAGAAGACCGAGACAGAACCCTGGACCCTCGACGACCACGTCTGCCTCGAAGAACTGCAGTACCTGATCACTGGGGAGACGCCGCAACGGTACGGGCACATCGTCTGCGACGAAGCACAGGACCTCACGCCCATGCAGGCTCGCTCACTGCGCCGGCGTTCCGCCGTGAACGGCTCCATGACGGTCCTGGGCGACCTCGCCCAGGCCACCGGCCCCCAGACCTACACCGACTGGGACCGCCTCGGCGACCTCCTCTCCGATCACGGCGACTGGCACGTCGCCGAGCTGAACACCAGCTACCGCGTGCCCGCCGAAATCATGGACTTCATCGCGCCCCTAGCCCGCACGATCGCCCCCACGCTGCCCTATCCACAGGCCGTACGGGAGGCCGGAGCGGACGCCGTACGCACGATGGCGACCGAGCCGTGGAAACTCCTCGACGAGACAGTCGCCCAGGTCACTCGTCTCGTCGGCACCAGCGACGGGAACATGCTGCGTTCCGTCGCTGTCATCGTTCCCGACGATTCGGGCTGGCTGGACGAGATCGGCCTCCGCCTGGACCAGGCCGACGGCATCACCAGCCAAGAGCGTGAGGCGGTGTCTGTCCTGGCTGCCGCCCAGGCCAAGGGCATGGAGTACGACCACGTGCTCGTCGTCGAACCGGCCACCATCGCCGACCGCGGCCCGGCCGGACTGCGCCAGCTCTACGTCGCCCTCACCCGCAGCACCCAGAGCCTCACTGTCCTCCACGCCTCCCCCCTCCCGGAGGCGCTCACGAACAGCGACGGCGCCACCAACCATGCGCCCGACGAATCCCCTGCGCAGAGCACGGGCGACGTGCCCGACATCGGCACGGACATACGAGTCCGGGTGATCGGCACAGGACCCGGCGGCCGTTACAAGGTCAAGGCTCTGTCCCCCGCAGTCCAGGGCCCCCTCTTCCTGACCGTCCGCCACGGTTCGGTTCCTCCGCGCCCTGGCGATGAACTGGACTGCTGGGTGTTCGCCCACGAGACCAATCACTCGGTACTCACGGCCGATCCGCGCGGCCGCCAGCCCATTTCACGCCGGATGGCGGAACGCTATGTGCCGGCCCTCGGAGTTCTCGACGAGCTGATCAGCGGCGCCGACGCCATCCCGGAGAACGCCCGCGATCACCTCTCCGAACTCAAGGGGATGGCCAACCGCATCCTGCGCCGTGACCAGGCGGACTGGGTGGGCGTGCAGCGCATCCTCGGCTCCCCGGACCGTCATCGTCTGCGACTCCTGCGCGACCTCGCGGGACGCACCAACCGCGCGCTCAAGGACGACGACCTGGACCTGACCCAGCTCCAGAACGAGCTGACCCGCTCCGGCTGGGCGCAAGCCCTGGCCGACGCCCGGGAAACGCTCCAGCACCGACTGGCCGCCATGGTCGAACCGGAATCCAAGCAGGCGCCCGCCCCCGCTGAGCAGCACCCCGATCCGAAGGAAGCCGAGTCCGTGACCACCGCCGATGACACCCCTGCGACACCGGCAGCACCCGCTAAGGATCTCCTGCACGCGCTGGAGGCCGCGGCGGCCGAGGACCGCGCCTGCAAGAAGCACGAAGCGGTCCGCCACGCCCTGATGTCGGCCCTGCTGTGGGCCGACCTCCTGCCGACCGACTCCCCGGTCATCGATGTCAGCCGCGTCGCCGACGACGGCCACTTCCTCTACGAGGTCCTCGGTGCCGGCCGCTCCACCTACGCCGACCTCCGCTCGGGAGCCACCCGCCTCCTGGAGATCAACCACACCCTGTCGACTCCTGCCGACCGCCTCTACCTGGTCCTCTCGGAGCCGCCCGCCGAGGACTGGTCGGGCGACGCCGTGCACGGCGTCTTCGGCGTCCACGTCATATGGCGCACGCGGGACAGCTGGGGCGGCCAGGAGGCGGAAACCGCCCTGGGCGCCGGCCAGGGATGAACCTAGGCGGAGATGCGCCGGCCCATGCATGTGACAGCGCCAAAGACGAAGGACTTGCGCACCAACCATCACCCCCGGAGGAAGATCGCAATGGGGATGTACCCCATGCCCACACCCAAGACCTGTCCAGGCTGCGGACGGTCCCTCCAGGAACCGCCCGCAGCGCTGAGAGTGGCTGTGAAGGGCTTTCCCGCCGAAGTTGCCTATGGGACGGACCCCGTGTGCGGTGCCCGCTGGCACGTGTGGGACAAGACATCCCCCCTCCGCATGCTCGCGCAGCAACACGTCGATGCGGCCGGTCTCTCTGAGACAGCGTCGTAACCATACTGCGACCGCGGCGTCAGCGCCGCCGGGAACGGTGTCGAACATGACGATGCCGATCTCGTTTCCCGGACGCCAGCGCAGCGCACCTTCGGAGGCTAGCTTCCTACAGGGGCAGTGATCTTGTTGAGCCGGGAGGTAGCTCCTCAATGCCTCCCGACATCCGTCAACGGGTGAGGTCTTTGATGCGTGCCCGGGTTCTTTGGGCCTGGTCGGGTCGGTCGAGGGCGTAAAACAGGGTCGCGGTCAGCTCAAGGTCGGAGATCAAGGAGGCGGTGTGCATGCCGGGATCGGTCTCGGCGAGGCGTTCGCGCAGCGGGACGGCCCGGCCGACGGCGCCGAGAGCTTCCAGGGGACGTGCATCGGCGAGCAGGTAGACAGCGAGATCGTGGTGGAGTTGGGCGAGCCAGAGCAGGTAGGGGTGGTCGGTTTCGTTTTCGATCGGGCCGAGCAGATCGATGGCGTGCCGGGCCAGATGGATCGCGTCCTTGGTTCGGCCGCAGCGGTGCAGTGCGAGGGCCCCTCGGCAGTGGATCATGGCGCGTGCGTGTGGGTCCTCGGGGACGGCCTTGGCGCTGCGAGTAAAGGACTCGATGGCGTCCTGCGCAGCACCGATGTTCAGCTGGAGTCCGCCCAGATCGCCAAGGGCCATGCCCAGTTGGAGGGGCTCGGTTCCCGGGTGCGTCTCAAGCACGGTAACGCGCAGTCGCGCGGCCTCGGCCGCGGTGGTCAGTTCGTCGGCCTGGGCACCGCAGTGCATCAGGGTTACCAGGGCTCTCAGCAGGTGCGCGTGGTGGGAGACCGGGTCGGCCTGCCACTGGCGGTGCAGGATCGCCGCGGCGCGGGACGCACAGGCGAAGGCCTCGTCGTTTTCGCTCAAGCGGCCGTGGCTGACGGCGAGGTTGTGGAGCACGTCGCTCAGCTGGGTTTCCTGGTGCGGCGCGAGCGGTGCGTGACCGTCGTAGACCGCGACGGCTTCGCGGAAGTTGTCGGCGGCCTGCCGGTGGCGGTTCAGTCGGGCCAGGGCGACGCCGACGAGGTACAGGGCGCTGCCGCGGCCGATGTTGTCGGCGGGCCACAGCGCGGCGGCCCGGGCGGCCGCGGCGGCGGCCTCCTCCGGCCGGTCCACGCCGAGTAGCCGGTTGGCAAGGGTGTTCCAGGCATGCGCCAGGCCGCCGGGGACGTCGGGGTCGTCGTCGCCCGCGTCGGCGAGCGCGATCCACAGGCCGACGGCGGCACGGCTGGCCTGTTCGGCCTCTTCCGCACGTCCGACACTGGCCAGGCAGGTGGCCAAGGTCTCCTGGGCGCGGGCATGTACGGCGCTGACGTGGTCGTGTGCCGAGGCAACGGACAGGTGGTGCTCGGCGATTGTCAGGGCTTCGTCCTGTGCCCCGATGCGCAGGCAGAGTTCGGCATACACGCCCAGGGCGTGGCAGTAGGGAGGTGTCCAGTCGGGATCGGCGGCGGCCAGCTGCCGGTAGGGCGTCAGGGCGAGGGCGACGGCGGTGGCGGCGTCACCAACGCGGGTGAGGTCGGCCAGGCGCCCGTGCAGGGTCATGAGCTGGACGGCCAGTTCCTCCAGCCACGGGGCGGGGGCGTGCTCGACGATGGCGGCGTAGGCGGACAGGAGTCCGTCGACCGTGGAGTCGTCCCAGTCCTCGGTTTCGCCCGGGTGGTCCAGGATGCGGCGGCTGTGCAGCCACAGCGCCATGAGCTGGAGGAAGGAATTTTCAGTCCGGTCTGCCGCCTCGAGGGCCTCGGCGGCCAGCGCGAGGGCTTCATCGTGTTCTTTGGCGTCGGCCAGCAGGTCGGAGGTCAGCTCCAGGGCCGTCACCAGCGTCCCGAGGTGCGGGACGGAGGAGGAGGCGGCGATGCGCAGCAAGTCCACGGACTGGCGTCCGGCGGCCACGGCATCGTCGAGGCGGTCCAGGCGTGTCAGGGCGCGGGTTCGCAGCCATTGGGCGTAGGCAAGATCGGGCAGTGCCGCGTCGCGGTACGGTGCGAAGTCGGCCATGGGGCCGAGCACGCCGACAGCTCGGTCGGCGGCGCTGAGGGCGTCGGTGGCCGTGTCGGTCTGCTCGAGCAGCATGTCGGCCAGACGGATGCAGGTGATGGCTACGTTGCCTTCGAATCCGGAGGAAGCGGCGGCGCAGCGCTCATAGGCGGCCAGTGCCTGCTGGCGTATCTGGATGCCGTCCTGGAGTTGGCCGAGTTCGCCGAGGCAGCCGCCCAGGTCAAGCAAGGCCCGTGCGTACAGGGCCAGGCCGTCCAACGCCTCGCGGTCCGTGGCAAGGCGATCGGTGTTGATCTCCGGGGCAGCACAGGGGGCAAGCAGGGTGACGCATTCCCGCAATGGCACGACCGCGTCGCCGGGGCGGCCGGCTTCAGCCAGAGCTGCGGCCCAGATGCCCGCCGCGTTGGCGAACTCCAGCGGGTCACGCGCGCGGTGCAGGCGCAGCAGATCCACAACGAGCTCGCGGGCCTGCAGGTACTCGTCGCGGGCACCAAGCCTGTCGAACGCCAGCGACAGGTCGATGGCGTGGTCCACCGAGACCGGCAACGCGGCGGGCAGGAGCGGCAGCGACTGCTGCACAGGTGCGCCAAGCGCGATCGCACGCTGTTCCAGCGCCGAGGCCCGGTCGGCGAAGGCAATAAGGTCGGTTTCCAACGGGTCCATGGTCGGCTCCAATCAGGGATCTGAACAAAGAGGAAGGCTCGAGTCCGGGGGCGCACGTGGCGAATCGGGAAGCAGGCGAGCTTCCGGCGAAACTGGCGGCCTTCCACAAGGGAGAGGCGGCCGTCGGTACCGAGGCAGCTAAGAGCAGCAGCAACGGTGCTCTCGCACCGCGGGGCGTCGGCGCGAAGGTGGAAGCAAGGGGCGCCAGGAGTCGGCAAGGGAAGCCGTGGCAGGTCCTGTTCGGGCGAAGGCGTCGCGTTCGCGGGAACGACCGATCGTCCGGGGTTACGTGGCAGGCGACCGGGAGAACCGGTGGGATGGCGACTCGAGGATGACGGCGTGCCAGCCGGCGCTGACTGAGTCGTGGGCTGTGTCGGCGCAGGCCAGCAGTCGCCACGAGGATGGTGACCAGGCGAACACGGCGTCCTGGCCGAACCTGCGGCCCAGCGCCCGGGCCTGTGCGTCGTCCATGCCGACCACCGCTGCGCTGATCTCGGCGTGGGAGTCGTCCAGGTTGCCCCCGACGGCCGGCCACCACTGCAGCCCGCGAACGCTGATGTGATGCAGCAGCTCGTGCTGCGCCCGGAGGTTGGCCCGCGCCGTGGCGTTGCGCCCGCCGGGGTTGAAGGCGGTGACGATGTGGATCGTTTCCGCGCCATGGAGCGGGTACGGGAGGCCCGACACGCCACCCGGAAAGCGCGTGACACGAATGCTGCGCGCGGGAAAAGCGATGTCCACGACCGCGCACAGATAGTGCGACCACGGCGTGGACTGCGCCAAACGACTAACGGCAGGCACAAGGGTCTCCTTCGAAAGGGGACCCCCTTACCTGCCGGCAGGGAGATCTACGGGCTCCCGCTGATGCGGGACCATCACAACTGTCAGGTGTTGAGCACCTGACGAGCACAACGCTGCCACACGGCCATATCCAAAGTCCAGTGACCGCCCCGAAAAAATGCTCGCCGTTGGTACACACCCGCGGCCATGGCGTTACCAGGGGCGCGGGCACAGTTCCTTCCTCAGTTGCCCGCCGAGAACTTGAAGTCGCAGCGGAAGAGCCGCTTCGCCGAACTCTCCGATGCCGAACTCGCCCGGCTGGCGCGGGCGATGCATCCGAGCGTCTACGCGGCACGATGATGCGCGTTAGTGTCCGCGCCCTCCTGTAGGTTGCTCGCCTGCCGATACCCGACGCGAAAAGACGCAAAGAGACGAGAGGGAACCTCCTTGCCTGACCACGAGAGCACCGGCGCCACGCCAGGTCCGAAAGCCCACGAACTGGCCCGGTTTTACCTCGACACACTCGAAGACCTCATGGACCCCAAGGAGTACAGGGACCTGCGCGTCCTCACTTTCACCCTGCTCGAGGCAATGACCGAGCCCATCAGCCCGGACGATCCCCCCTCGCAGCACCACCTGGACATCAACCTGACCCCGGCCGTCCGCGATGAGTGGCTGACCATCATGGGCATCCTCGACAGCGGCCGCATGGACCAGCAGATCGTCGAGGTCGGCGACGGCTCCCGCACCGTCGTGGACAGCGAGACCGCCGCCGACCCCGAAGCGCTACGCACCTTCTGCGCCCAGGTCCGGGAGCGGAACCGGCTACGCCAGGAGGAACGGGACGCCCTCGATGGGATAGAGGCCGCCTCCACCTGAGATGCACCGATCCTCGGCACGCCCTTCGGCACGGTCACCGATGTCAATCCCCTGGTTTTGTAGAGACGTTGGTTATGCGGTCCGGCCATCCTGATCGGTCCGCACTCGCGCTTCCTGGATGATCCGTTCGAACTCGACGGGCGGCTTCCCGTCTGCCGCGCTGTGACGGTGCTTCGCGTTGTAGAAGTCAGCGATCCACGTCGCGGTCTTCAGCCGGGCCTCGGTGCGGGTGGCGAAGGTGTGCTGGTGGATGTACTCGACCTTGAGGACCGAGTGGAACGACTCCGCGGCGGCGTTGTCCAGGGCCGACCCGACTCGCCCCGTCGACTGCACCACGCCCCGGCGGCCGCACAGCTGCTGGAACGCCTCGGACGTGAATTGGGCGGTCTTGCCTTGAGTCTGCACACCTCTCGGCTGGTTGGGTGCGTTACTTCTTGAGTGATGGGTGGGTGGCTACGGTCACGCGGCGAGGCCGAGTTGTCCCTGGTAGCAGCGGACCCAACCGCACCCTGGCGGACGCACGCAACCAGCGGCTCACCCGCTGGGTTGGCGACTTGACGCTGCTCCAGAGTGGCAGTGCGAGGCGGGCGAGTGTAGGGGCAGCTCGCCCGGCGCGACGTGCTGCTCTACGCGAGGATGACGAGACCGCCCGCTGGTCCGTAAAGGCCCGCGACCGAGCCCTCAAGGGCAAGAGCCGCGGGTGGGACCTGGCATGCGAGCCCGACGCCACGCGCCTCGTTGAATGATCCGATGGCGGACTCCATACCGGGGCGACACGTGGCGCGAGCTGCCGACCCGGTGAGTCATCCCAGGACGTGGCCGAACCTGACGCTCACCTTGCGGCAGATCCGGTCGGTTAACTTTGCGGAGTAGAGTCGAACCACCTGGGCGAGAACGGCATCAGCCCCACGCCAAGAGATTTGGATCGTGCGCGTCGCCCCCAAGCCCGGGCGATGACTGGCCGCCTCAAGTGTCAGAGTCGCGCGAGCAGCTCAGCCTTCTTCTCCGCGAACTCCTCGTCCGTGAGGATGCCAGCGTCGTGGAGCGACGCGAGCTTCGCGATCTGCTCGACAACATCCGGCTGATCTGCGGCCTCGGCCGGTGCCCCAGGCTTGCCTCGCTGAATCACCGAAGAAGCGAGGTCCAAGATCTTCTCGGTCACGCCAGGCTGCGCCGGCAGGGGTTCCGAAGACTCGGTCTGCGCGGAGGTATCAGTTACGACCTGCTGGCCCTTGAGCAATGCGGAGAAGATCACGAACAGCTTCTCCGGCAACTCAATGATCGACTGATTGCCGTCGGCCCAGTTCACGCGGACCGTGTGCCCGGATTTCATGGCAGCCCCGAGGCCGGCACCGACAGCCTTACCGATCATCCCAGGCAGAGCAGCCTTCGCGGCAGCCTGGCCCATTGCTCCGGCGACACCTTGCCTGGTCGAGAGTTCTTCCCACTCGAGCACGGTCTCGGCGTTGAGCTTGGGCCGCTTGAATGGGTTGCGCGGGTGCTGGATGGTGAATCCGCCGTGCCCTGAGAGAACGCTGCCGCTCGCCAGGTGGCCGCCCACTACGCGTCCCTGGTTCGTCAGCTCCTGCAGAATCGCCATTCGCGAACCGTAGAACAAGTCTTCGACCCCACGCAAACGTTGTGCGTATGAAATCGGTTTCGACAGGCCGCCGATGCGTCGGCGACGTTGTCGGCGCGCGGGGTTTCGCGGTTGGTCTCGCGCTCGCTCAGCAGTGGCGAGCATCGCGTTCCGTGAGCGGGGGACCACCACCCGGTGCGCCGGACTGGTTGCCGGGTACCGGCCCAGGATCTCGCCGATTCGAGTCTCCGGTCGATCTCCCAACCACCGGGAGCCGTCACAAGGTCGAGAAACGTGAGCGCATCGAGATCGTCTGGATCTGCGGCGGGCAACTCCGCGAGCCGCTCGCTCAATCGACGGGGGGCGTTTCTTCTGGAGGGACGAGAAGCCCCTGATCAACGCCATGCACCTGCGGCAAGCACGGCGCCGGAGACCCTCGCCGAGTCGGAGAACCAACCACGTCCGAGCCGTTCGGCAGCGAGGTCCCTCAAGGAGAAACGCACCCCGGCTGGTTGATGAACTCGCCTGCCCCGGCCAGGTGATCACTCACTTCAGTTGCGGCCCCTTGCCGAAGAAGGCCCTGCACTTCGCCGCGGCGCCGATCCTTGGACGATCCTCTTCACCCAGGCTGGCGTATAGGCGTAGCGCCTGCGGGGTGACTCGCCTTACTCGCCCTCCGAAGCCGCGTCCCGTGGCGACTGGCGAAGTTCCTCGATGACGCACACCGCGTAGGCGTGCTGCGCCAAGTCGGCAGCGCGTACCAACTCGTGGCACTCGGCATCAAGGTCGCCGCCTCCACCGTCTGGGAAGTCCTCAAGGAGCACGACAACCCACCCGCCCCCGAACGGCAGGGCACGACCTGGGCTGCCTCCCTGCGCGGCCAGGCAGACGCTCTACTCGCCTGCGACCTGTTCGAGGTTCTCCCATCACCCATGCCCTGGGCCAATTCCTGACCCGCAAGAGGGAGCGGGACCCGCGCTGGATGGCGCGGGCCTGACTTCACGTGGACGGAGGTCGCCTGCTGCTGACGCTATCGATCGCCCTACAAAGAGTCAGTCTGCGTCGTCAGCCGGACCGTCGAGTGGCCAAGGTAGTGACGCCGGAGGGTTTCCATCGGGGTGGTCGTTGATCCAGTTCAGGCCGCCGGGGTCAAGGCGTTGGCGGGCGCGGGTGACGGCGACGTAGGCGAGGCGGGCGTCGGCGTCGTCGATCGGTCCGGGCAGGGGGTTGCCGTGCTCGTCGGTCTCGTCGCTGTCTTTGGGTGGGTGGAAGTCGTCGGCGATCTCGACCTGGGGCCATTCGCGGCCCTTGGCTTTGTGCGCGGTGGACACCGTGACCTGCGCGTCCTGCTCGCGGACCAGGCGGTTGACCGCGGCGAGGATGGCGTCGGTGCCGTGGTAGTCGACGAGGTCGACCAGGGGCTGCAGGTCACTGCCGACGGGGTCGTGTTCGGCGTAGTCCCGCAGTTGACCCCAGGAGGTGAACAGCACCAGTTCGGGGTGGGAGGTGCGGCGTCCGTCCTGCAGGTCCCGGGCGGCCAGCGCCTGAGCGCGCAGGGCCGCTCCTCCCACGGCCAGCGCGACCCTGCGGCCGAGAGCGAGGAAGTGGAAAATCTGTGCCATCGCGCCGATGTTGCTGCGGCACAGCACCGCGTCCGGCTGGGTCACCTTTCCGACCTCGGTGGGGATCGTCTGGCTGCCTTCCAGGCGGATCGGGGCGTCGGCGATCGCCAGCCACCGGTTGGCCTCCAGTGCCAGCAGGGGGCCGAACCGGAAGGACCGGGTCAGGAACAGGGCGGTGCCGTCGAAGCCGGTCATCACGTCCTTGGCACCACGCCAGCCATAGATGGCCTGCGCCGAGTCCCCGACCATGACCAGCTGGGCGTGGCCGCGCTGGTTGAGCAGGACCTGTTCCAGGACGGGGTTGGTGTCCTGGGCCTCGTCCAGGAGGACGAAATCGGTGCGCAGTTTCGGGTCGGAAAGGGCCCACAGTTTCAGGTAGTGGTCGTGTTCGAAGCGGACGGCGCCGATGTCGGGGTGTTGCAGGTCGGCCCAGGCGGCGCGGGCGTAGGGCAGGATACGGCGGGCGAGCTCGGCGTGCAGGTCCTCGGTGTCCAGGCCGCGTAGCGGGGGCACGTGGTGGCGCTCGATGACCGGGTCGGCGGAGTGGCAGAACCGGGTCACGGTGCGCTGGGCCGTGGAGGTCAGCGTGGCCGGCCACACGGTTCGGTCGCCGATCCGCATGGGCTTGGTGATGCCCAGCGCGTCGGCGGTGTGCCGGCCGGGAAGGCGGGGTCCGTTCAGGCGGGCGCGGTAGCGGTGCCCGATGGCGGCGTAGGCCAGGGAGTGGGCGGTCTTGCACAGCACCGTGCCGGGGAAACGGCCGACGGCGTCCTGGGCGATAGCCCGGTTGAACGCGACGTACAGGCCGCGGCGTGAGGTGTCGGCGGCAAGCTGGGTGAGGGTGGTGGTCTTTCCGGTGCCGGCTCCGGCCTGGATGACCAGGTGGTCCCCGGTGGCGAAAGCGTCGGCGGCCGCGATCCTTTCGTCGGTGGGCTGCAGCATCGTTGAGCATCGTCGTTCCGTGAGAGCGCGGTTCGTGGCGCGCAGGAGTGGTCAGGTGGTGTCGTCGTCCATGAGGAAGCCGCGCATCGGCACCGGCGGCAGCCCCTCGGAATGAGCGGTCGTATGGCGGCGCAGTGCGGCCAGGTCTCGGACGATCGCCGCGTAGTGCGCTACTACCGGCTCCGCCGGTACCGCGGCACGGCCAAGATCGGTAACCAGGTGCTTGGCCTGCTGAGGAAGGCGGCCGTGCTCGTTCGCTGCCGCCGGGCGAGCTCGGCCGTGACGGCCGCGGCAGTGCAGGGCTCCTTGCGGTAATGAATGGCGGCCGCAGCAAGGAAGACCTCCCAGCAGGCCGGGCTGCTGAAGTAGGCCGGGTGCAGTACGGCCACCAGGTACGGGACCAGCTGCGGGTGGTGGAGCAACGCGGCCAGGACCACGCGTTCGGCATGCTCATCACGCAGGGCAGGCCGGGGCGGGGGCTGGTCAGGGTCGGGAGTACCGATCAAGGTCTTGGACACCAGGGGCCTCCGAAACGGCCAAGAGAGGGACATCGAAACCGCCGCAGCGAGAGCTGCGGCAGGAGCGTGGCCGTAGTGGCCGCCGGGTCCACGCGGGCGGGGCGGCCGAGCGGAACGGTCACTCGGGGGCAGCGGGCTCACTCCAGACCACGGCCCGAGGCGGGCGCCCGCAGCGACGGGTCGGGAAGCCGGTCGCGGATGTACAGGCGGTGGCGGACCGGGTCAAAGGGCTCCCAGGCAACCAGAGCGCTGTCCGCAGCACCGCGGACAGTGACATGAGCGGTACAGCGCTGGGCGCGCCAGCGCAGCTGTTCGGCGTACGGCAAGCCCGTGAGGTCGTACAGGGCCATCACCTCCGGATCGGCCGGCAGGTGCCCGTCGCCGGGGCGAAGAAGCGGATCGACAAGCTCCAGCCGCCACGTGCCGGGCAGGGCCTCGGGGTCCAGGACCGGCAGGGAGCAACGACGCCTGGCGCGGGTCCGGGCCACACACTGGACGTCCTCGACAGGACCAGGGGCGAGATAGCGCGCGCCGATGATGCGCACGACCGGCCGGACAGGCAGATCCGGCGCGGCCTGGGCCGGCTGCTCGGGCCGAGGCGTGAAGAGGCCAGCATCTTGCAGGCGGCGGGAGTTCAGCGCGAGGGCTCGGCACAGCTCCTCCAGAAGCGGGCTGCGGTTGCCCGCCGGACCGGCCGGACACGGCGCGTGGTGCCGGATGCGGCACCACGCGCTCCCGTCATGGGAGGCATGAGCGACACCCGAAGAGACATGCCAGCGCTCCCCCGGCGGCACCGACCCGGCGGGCAGCTCTACCGGATGCAGCGGAACAGCAGTACTGCCCGGGCGCTGGTGCCACTCAACAGGGTTCCCGCAGAAATCACACCGGCCGCCCTGCGCAGTACACAGCAGCCGGCTCGGACTGTCGTCGGCGATGCGCAGGGACCGGCGCGGCCGGTAATTCTTGCGGCTGCCGTCCCAGGCGAAACCATCGTCAGCGAAGGAGTTGTTCGTAGAGCGCATGACGGCAGACGGTGAGGGCAGACACGCCACAACATGGACGACCAAGCCGAGGAAGTCACTCTCTCGACCCCTTCAAGTCGAACAAAAGTTCGCCGAATAGCTCATGCATTCCATCGGGCCCCTCGAAACGGTCGATGCACACAAGGGTGCCGTGCACCCCGCCCCCTTCGACCGCAAGACGCGACTGACCGCCCATCCAGCCGACGCACTCAACACCCGTCGCTCATGCGGTCGTCTGCGACAGGATCCGCAGAAGCGCCGCCTCGCCCTATGCCTGCTCCAGGACGATCTCCGCCCCAGGGGGCTCATCGCCGAACCTGACGCCCTGGAGGCATCGATTGAGGCGGCACTTGCCAACAGAACGACCGTAACCAGCGCCGCAACGACGCGTCCGCCAGCACGAGCGTGCGGAGAAGGCGGCCGTACCTGCAACTCACCTGGCCCGTAAAAGGCTTAGTGGTCGGCTCCGGAAGTCTTTCGGGGGTTGACTCCGGGGTTGGTCGGGTGCCTGGTGTCCAGCCAGATGTCCGGGGTGGCGAGCTGGAGGCCGCAGGCACAGTCCAGGGCGTCCTCGGGGGTGCCGGTGGGCAGGAGGGTGTCCTCGTACTTGTCGGTGCTGGCGAGGTAAAGGGCGAAGCCCCAGGTGGTGGCGGATCGGCCGTAGCGCAGGCGCGTCAGTTTGATGCTGCCGCCGACGGCGA
>NZ_JBHWGA010000039.1:0-91042 GCF_042733315.1 Streptomyces sp. NPDC059718 | reverse complement strand
TGCGGGCCGAGCTGGCCGCCGCCGGTCTCGCCCTGCGGCACTGGTGGACGGATGCCGAGGGGCGGTTCGCGCTGTCGCTGGCGTTCCCCGCCTGATCCGCGCGGGTCCGCGGTGGCCGGTCCCGGAGCGGGGCCGGCCACCGCGTACGTCCCGGGTCCGTCCGGGGTCCGTCTGGTTCCGCCCGGGTCCGACCGGCCGGAAGATCTTTCACGAGTAAAACATCTGCTAAGCTTTCCCGTATGCCCGCTTTCCCCCTCCCCGTCCGCGGTGCCTTCCGGCTCCGCACCGTCCAGGACCTCTGGCACCGCCGGGCCCTCAGCGTCGTCGTCGCCGTGGGCCTGGTAGAGGTGACGCTGCTGGCCCTGGGGCGGCTGGACCTGGTGCTGTACGCCGCCGGCGGCGGACTGTGCGCCCTGTACGCGCACGGGCTGCCCTTCGCTGCCCGGGCCCGGACGCTCGCCCTGGTCGTCCTGGGCATGGCCGCCGGGACCGGGGTGGCGCTGACCACCGCCGCGCTGACCGAGTCGACGCCGGTCCGGGTGGCGGTGGCCGCCCTGCTCGCGGCGGTGCACAAGGTGGTGTGCGACGCGACACGGATCGGGCCGCCCGGGAACGTGATCTTCACCTTCGTGGCGGCGAGCGCCGCCTTCGTCCCGCAGACCCTCGGGCAGGTGCCCGCGCACACCGGGCTGGTGCTGCTCGGCGGGGCCGTCGCCTGGCTGGTGTGCATGGCCCCGGTGCTCGTGCGCCCGCACGCCCCCGAGCGCACCGCCGTCGCGCGGGCCCTGGAGGTCCGGGCCCGCGCGCTGACCGACGGGGGAACCTCCGGCAGCCGGCACGAGGCCACCCTCGCGGTGCACACCGCCTGGCACACCCTGCGGGCGGCCCGGACCACCGTCCATCTGGTGGGCCTGGAGCGGCTGCTGGCGCGCGCCGAGGCCGCCGAGCCGTCCGACGCGGACCGGCTCACCGAGTGGGCCCGGGCCCTGCGCCGTACCCGCACCCTGCCGGACCCCGGCCCCGCCGCACGCACCCCCGCCCCTTCCGTCGGCACCCGGACCGGCCGGGCGGGGCGGCCCCACCGCCCCGGCCTGCGGCATCTGCTCCCCGTCGGGCTGCGCGTCCTGCTGGGCAGCGCCCTGGCGGGGTGGGGATCGATGGCCCTGGGCGTGGACCGGCCGTACTGGGCCGTGGTGACCGCCGCGGCCGTCTTCGCGGCCAACACCACCCTGTCGTGGCACCGCGCGCTGCAGCGGGTGCTCGGCAACCTCCTGGGCGTGCTGCTGTTCACCGCACTGGTGCCGCTCACGACCACCGGGGCCGTGGCCCTCATCGTGACCGCGCTGGCCTGCAATGCCGCGGCCGAGGCCACCATCGCGCGCAACTACTGGATCGCCAGCGCCTTCGTGACGCCCATGGCCATGATCATGACCGAGTTCGCGGGCGCGCAGCCCGCCGGCCGACTGGTGGCCGACCGCTGGCTGGACACCCTCGTCGGCGCCGCGGCCGGGCTGCTCGCCTGCTTCGCCGTGCCGAACCGCCGGGCGGGCCACCGGGTGGGCGCCGCGCTGCGGCGCCTGGAGCACGAGCTCGCGGCGCCCGTCGCCCGCGAGGCCCGGCTCGTGGCCGCCCTCCTGGAGCTGCGCGAGGCCGCCGACACCGCCTCCGGCGAGTGGTGGAGCCGGGCCCTGCCCGAGCGTCGGATCGCCGCCGCGGAGGAGCGCGGCCACCTGATGCTGGCAGGTCGGCGCGGGGACGGCCGGTCCGTCACCGTGCCGTGACGACGCGTACGATCATGCGCACGCCGCCGGAGCCGCCGGCGTACGGAGGAAGGACAACCGCGTGGAGGACGCCGTCGCGACGGTGCTGCGCCAGTGGCAGGACGTCTACCCGGACCTGGACTTCGGGCCGGTCGCCGTGATCGGCAGGCTGAACCGCTGCGCCGCCTTGCTGCAGCAGGTCACCGAGACGCCCCTGGGTCGCGAAGGCCTCACCCGCCCGGAGTACGACATCCTCATCGCCCTGCGCCGCGTCGGCGGCGAGCTGACGCCGGGCCGGCTGGCCCGGGAGACCTTCGCCTCGGGCGCCGCGGTCACCAAGCGGATCAAGCTGCTGGAGGAGCGCGCCCTGGTCGCCCGCCGCCCGGACAGCCGCGACCGCCGGGTCTCCCACCTGCGGCTGACCGAGGAGGGCCGCGCGCTCGTCGACCGCGTCCTGCCCGAGCAGCTCGCCTACGAGACGGGGCTGCTGTCCGGACTCCCGGAGGGCCGCCGCGAGGAGCTGGCGGGCATCCTCGGCGAGCTCCTGCTGCTGCTCGAAGGCCGCTTGGGAGCGCTTTCCGGGTGAAGCGGGCGGTCCGCGGACCGACGGCACCGGCACTTCAGCGAGCGCACATCTGCGCGCTCCGTCAAGGACACGCCAAGGCAAGGCCGCGACGGGACATCTAGGGGTGTCCCCGTCCCCCTGACCAGGGAATCGCGCCATGACCGCTTCGTACGAACTCGCTCCCGTCGTCGACACCCCGACCGACCGCCCCCGCTATTCGGTGAGCCTCGCCCAGGACGAGGCGGAGGTGCGGGCCGCACAGCGCCTGCGGCACCAGGTGTTCGCCGGGGAGATGGGGGCCGTGCTGGACACGCCCGAGCCGGGCCTGGACGTCGACGCCCTCGACGCCTTCTGCGACCACCTGCTGGTGAAGGACGACCGCACCGGCGAGGTCGTCGGTACCTACCGGCTACTCACCCCCGCCAACGCCCGCCGCGCGGGCCGCAACTACTCCGAGTCCGAGTTCGACCTGACCCGGCTCGCGCCGATCCAGCACGACATGGTCGAGGTGGGCCGCTCGTGCGTGCACGCCGACCACCGTGACGGGGCCGTCGTCGCGCTGATGTGGGGCGGCATCACCCGCTACATGGCGACCACCGGCCACAACTGGGTCGCCGGCTGCTGCTCGGTGCCGCTCACCGACGGCGGCGCGCTGGCCGCCGGCGTGTGGGACCGGGTCTCCGCCAAGAACATGGCCCCCGAGGAGTACCTGGTCTCCCCGCACCGCCCCTGGGACCCGGCGGGCATCGTCCGCCCCGCCCGTGCCACGCTGCCCGCGCTGCTCCGCGGCTACCTGCGGCTGGGCGCCTGGGTGTGCGGCGAGCCCGCCTACGACCCGGACTTCGGCGTCGCCGACCTGTTCATCCTGCTCTCGCTGGAGCGCACCGACGAGCGCTACCTGCGCCACTTCGGCGCCATCGGCTCGCTCGGATCGGTCTGAGATGGCCGCGGCGTGGTGGTCGCCGGTCGCCCCCTGCACCCCGCAGGCGTGCGTGACCGGCGACGGTCGGGTGGTGGGCCGGGTCCGGCGGCTGCTGCGATACGCCGCCGCGCTGGTGGTGCTGCTCACCGGCGTCGTACTCTCGGTGCCGTTCGGCACGCTGTGCGGCCCGGCGGGGCGCGAGCGGCTGATCCGGCGCTGGACCCGCTCGGTGGCGGCGGCGTTCGGCGTCCGGGTGCGGCTGCCCGAGCCGGCGCCGCGGGAGCCGGGCCGCGGCCTGCTGGTGGTCTCCAACCACGTGTCGTGGCTGGACATCCTGCTGATCGCCGCGGTCTTCCCGGGCCGCAACGTCGCCAAGCGGGAGATCAGCGACTGGCCGGTGATCGGGCGGCTGTGCGTGCGCGGCCGCACGATCTTCATCGACCGGGAACGGATCCGCGCGCTGCCGGACACGGTGGCGGAGGTCGCGGACGCGCTGCGCTCGGGCGCGACGGTGGTGGCCTTCCCTGAGGGCAGCACCTGGTGCGGCCGTGAGGAAGGCCGGTACCGCCGGGCGCTGTTCCAGGCCGCGCTGGACGCCGGCGCCGACGTGCAGCCGCTGCTCATCCGCTACCGGCACGCCGACGGGAGGCCCAGCACCGAGGCGGCGTTCCTCGGCGAGGACACCCTGATGGACTCGGTGCGCCGGGTGGTGGCGGCCCGCGGCCTCACCGCGGAGGTGGCGGCGTTCCCCCGCATCGCGGCGGGCTCGCTCCCGGACCGGCGTGCGCTCGCGGCCGCCGCCCGCCACGCCTCCGCCGCCCCCGCGCCGCGCGCGGCCGTACCGGTCCAGGCCGGTCCCCACGAGCGCGGGACGGACGTCCGGATCGGCGCGCCCGCCCGCCGGCCGGGCGACCGTGTCGCGGGGCTTCCGGGCTGACGTCCCGTCACCGGACCGCGCCCGCCGGTGGTCGCTTCCGGCGCGGCGTCGGGCGCGGTCCGGCCGCATGGGGCCCTCTTGTGACCACCCTCTCGAGTTCACAACAATGTCCATGCCAAAACCGAAAGAACTTCGGTCTCGAGAGGACCCCCCACATGAAACGACCTCTCAGAGGAGTCTTCGCGGCCGCCCTTGCGGCCCTCGCCGCGGTCGCGTCCCTCGGGCTGTCCGCAGCCCCCGCCTCGGCGGCCGGCCGGCACACCGCGGCCGCACCGGACACCAGGGCCGCCGTCACCGTCGACTTCGCCGGGACGGTGTCGCTCAGCAACTGCTCCGGGTCGCTCATCCGCTTCCCGGGCTCCGCGTCCACCGACCCCGCCCTGGTGCTCTCCAACGGGCACTGCCTGACCAGCGGCTTCCTCGACCCCGGCGAGGTACTGGTCAACCAGACCTCGACACGCACCTTCGGCCTGCTCAACGCCTCCGGCCGCTCGGTCGCCACGCTGCGCGCCACCAAGCTGGCGTACGCGACCATGACCGACACCGACATCTCGGTGTACCAACTGGGCCGCACCTACGCGCAGATCCAGTCCTCCTACGGGATCTCCGCGCTGGAGGTCTCCGGCACGCACCCGGTGCAGGGCACGGCCATCAAGGTCGTCTCCGGCTACTGGAAGACCATCTACAGCTGCAGCATCGACGGCTTCGTCCACCTCCTCAAGGAGGGCGACTGGACCTGGAAGGACTCGGTCCGCTACACCTCCTCGTGCAACACCATCGGCGGCACCTCGGGTTCACCCGTCATCGACACCGCGACCGGCAAGGTCGTCGCCATCAACAACACGGGGAACGAGGACGGCGGCCGCTGCACCCTCAACAACCCCTGCGAGGTGGCCGAGAACGGCACCGTCACCGTCCGCCAGGGCATCAACTACGCCGAGCAGACCTACGGGATCGGCACGTGCGTGACCACGGGCAACCGGTTCGACCTCACGCTGCCGGGATGCCTGCTCCCCAAGCCGTGACCGCGGTTCAGCGCCGGTACATCGCGTCGATCTCGGCGGCGTAGGCCTCCTCGACCGCCCGGCGCCTGAGCTTGCGGGAGGGGGTGACCAGCCCCCGCTCCTCGGTGAACGAGGCGGCCAGCACGCGGAACGAACGGATCGACTCCGCCTTCGACACCCGCGTGTTGGCCGCCGACACCGCCCGCCGCACCTCGGTCTCCAGCTCCGGATCGCGCACCAGCTCCTGCAGCCCGGCCTCGGCCTTGCCGCGCAGCCGCAGCCACTGGGTCGTCGCCTCGGTGTCCAGGGTCACCAGGGCCGTCACGTAAGGCCGGTCGTTGCCGATGACCAGGCAGTGCTCGACCAGCGGATGCTCACGGACGCGTTCCTCCAGGACGGCCGGGGAGAGGTTCTTGCCGCTGGTGGTGACGATGATCTCCTTCTTGCGGCCGGTGATCGTCAGGTAGCCGTGCTCGTCGAGGAAGCCGAGGTCGCCGGTGTGCAGCCAGCCGTCGCGCAGGGCCTGCGCCGTGGCCCCGGGGTCGCCGAGGTAACCGGAGAAGACGGCCGGGCCGCGCAGCAGGATCTCGCCCTCGTCCGAGATCCGCACGTCCGTCCCGGGCACGGGGAGACCAACCGTGCCGTAACGCACCCGCCCGGGCGGGTTGGCGGTGGCGGCCGAGGTGGACTCGGTGAGTCCGTAGCCCTCGTACACCGTGACCCCCGCGCCCTCCAGGAACAGCCCGAGCCGCCGCCCCATGGTGGAGCCGCCGCTCACCGCGTTGCGGACCCGGCCGCCCAGCGCCTCGCGGACCTTCGCGTACACCATCCGGTCGTAGACGCGGTGCAGCACCCGCAGCGCCGCGCTCGGTCCCGGGCCGGTGCCCAGCGCACGGCGCTCGCGGGCCTCGGCGAAGCGCACGGCCACGTCGACGGCCTTGTCGAACACACCGAGGTGGCCGGCCTCCTCCGCCTTGTCGCGCGCGGCGTTGAAGACCTTCTCGAAGACGTACGGCACGGCGAGCACGAACGTCGGCCGGAACAGGGCCAGGTCGGGCAGGAGTTCGGCGGCCGTCATCTCGGGCTGGTGGCCCAGGCGCACCCTCGCCCGCACGGCCGCCACCTGGATCATGCGGCCGAAGACGTGGGCCAGCGGCAGGAAGAGCAGCACGGACGGCTCCGCGGAGGTGCCGCTGTCGAAGACCGGCCGCCAGCCGGCGATGAGGTTGTCGGTCTGGCACATGAAGTTGCCGTGGGTCAGGACGCAGCCCCGGGGTCGTCCGGTGGTGCCCGAGGTGTAGATCACGGTGGCGACCGCGTCGGGGGTGACGGCGAGCCGGTGCCGGTGGACCACGTCCTCGGAGATCCGCTCCCCGTCGGCCACCAGCTGCTTCACCGCCCCGGAGTCCAGCTGCCAGACGCGGGTCACTGCGGGCAGCCGGTCGATCACCGAGCCCAGCGTCATGGCGTGGTCCTCGTGCTCCAGGACGCAGCCGACGGCGCCGGTGTCGTGGAGGATCCAGCGCAGCTGCTCGGCGGAGGAGGTCGGGTAGACGGGCACCGGCTGCGCCCCGATGGTCCACAGCGCGAAGTCGAAGAGCGTCCACTCGTACCGGGTGCGCGACATGATCCCCACCCGGTCCCCGAACCGCACCCCGTGCGCGAGCAGCCCCTTGGCCAGGGCCGTCACCTCGTCGCGGAACTCGGCCGTGGTCACGTCCCGCCAGCGGCCGTCCTCCTTGCGGCCCAGCCGCACCTCGTCCGGGGCCTGCGCCGCGGTCTCGAACACCACGTCGGCCAGGCCACCGGCGAGGGTGGCCGGGACCAGCGCGGGCAGACTGAATTCGCGCACGCGGGCACCTCGTGGGGGGTTGGAGCGGGCGGAGAAGCGTAACGTAACGGATCTCTCACGCACTGTCGGCCCACGGCCGGGTCGCTGTCCCGGTTCTTCACCAAACCTCCCCCGGCGAGAGATCATGGATGCAGGAGGTGACCTCCATGACCACCAGGATCCGACTCCACGGCGGCCCCGGGGACGGTCTCACCCTCGGCGTCGCACTGGGAGCCGGGGGGCAGCCCCCCGAGGGCATCCTCTACGACCCGCTGGCCATCAGCGTGCAGGACGCGGGGGCGCACCAGGCGTGGCCGGACAGCGCCGCGTACTACAAGCGCCTCGAGCACATGGCCGACGAGCCGTGGGACTACGCGTACGAGAGCGAGGCCACCGCCCCCCTGGAGTGACCCGCCGGCACGCCGCGGACCGCCGCGGGGCCGCCCCCCGGCCCGCCGGCTGCGGCCGCCGGGGACGCACGGGCGAAAGCCGCCGTTTTGGCCGGGCGCCCCCGCCTCCGTAGAGTTCCGCAGGACACCAGTGGGAACACACGATCCAGGGAACGACGGCGGGCATGACGGCGACCGAGAACGAGCAGAGCACGGCAACGGCCTGGGAGGGCGTCCCCGGCATCGACCCGGCGCGCCTGGAGCTGTGCCTCAGCGTGCTCAGGGAGCTCGACGAGCTGCCGATCGACCACCCCGACGCGGTCACCGTGCGCATGGCCACGGCCGGCATCTACCGGATGGTGAAGCAGCGCCGCCGGCAGGACCGGCGGGCCGCCAAGACCGCCCACGACAAGATGGTCACCGAGTCCACCGCGACCGGCTCCGCCGAGCGGATCGACGACGAGACCCAGGGAGTGCTGCCCTCCTCGTCGACGACCGGTGCGATCGCGGGCATCCTGCGGCGGCCGCGCTCCTGCTACGTGTGCAAGGGGCGCTACGTCGAGGTCGACGCCTTCTACCACCAGCTGTGCCGGGAGTGCGCGGCCTCCAACCGTGCCCGGCGCGACGCGCGCACCGACCTGACCGGCCGCCGCGCGCTGCTCACCGGCGGCCGGGCCAAGATCGGCATGTACATCGCGCTGCGGCTGCTGCGCGACGGCGCCCACACCACGGTCACCACGCGCTTCCCCACGGACGCCATCCGGCGCTTCAAGGCGATGCCGGACAGCGAGGAGTGGATCCACCGCCTCAAGATCGTGGGGATCGACCTCCGCGACCCGGCCCAGGTCGTCGCGCTCGCCGACTCGGTGGCCGCCGAGGGCCCCCTGGACATCCTGATCAACAACGCGGCGCAGACCGTGCGCCGCTCCCCCGCCGCCTACGCGGAACTGGTGGCCGCCGAGTCCGCCCCGCTCCCGGCCGGGGCGCTGCCCGTCTCGGAGGTCTTCGGGGCCTTCGGCAGCGGTGCCCAGCCCGCGCTGCCCGCCCCGCGCGCCGAGCTGTCGGCCCGGGCCCAGGAGGTCACGGACCTGGCGCTGGTGAGCGGTTCGGCCTCGCTCGCCCGGATCGAGGCCGGCACGGCGATCGACGCCGGCGGGCTGGTCCCCGACCTCGACGCGGCGAACAGCTGGAGCCGGGCCGTGGGCGAGGTCGACCCGGTCGAGATGCTCGAAGTGCAGCTGTGCAACGAGACCGCGCCGTTCATCCTGGTCAGCAGGTTGCGCCCGGCGATGGCGGCCGCCGCCGCCCGCCGCAAGTACGTCGTGAACGTCTCCGCGATGGAGGGCAAGTTCACCCGCGGCTACAAGGGCGCGGGCCATCCGCACACCAACATGGCGAAGGCCGCGCTCAACATGCTGACCCGCACCAGCGCGCGGGAGATGCTGGAGACCGACGGCATCCTGATGACCAGCGTCGACACCGGCTGGATCACCGACGAGCGGCCCCACCCGGACAAGATGCGCCTCGCCGACGAGGGATTCCACGCCCCGCTGGACCTCATCGACGGCGCGGCCCGGGTGTACGACCCGATCGTCCGCGGCGAGCTGGGCGAGGACCTGCACGGGGTGTTCCTCAAGGACTACGCGCCGACCGAGTGGTGAGCGCCCCGGCACCGTCCCTCAGGGCCATGTGACGGCCCGTTGCGGGACAGGTGGGACAGGCGGGGCGGCCGGTCCGCGGCTACGATCGAAGCGTGGCCGAGCGAGGTTTCGCGCCCACCGCGCCCAAGCTCGTGCTCGAGACCGACGGGGACACCCGGATCCTGGTCCCGGGTCGGGAGTACCACGTCGGTCGCGACCCCGACGGTGACGTCGTCCTCGACGACCCCCGGGTGTCGTGGCACCACGCGGTGATCCGGCCCGCGGGCGACAGCTGGATGCTGCACGACATGGGCAGCACCAACGGCAC
The DNA here is from genome assembly GCF_042733315.1 of Streptomyces sp. NPDC059718. Lineage (NCBI taxonomy): Bacteria > Bacillati > Actinomycetota > Actinomycetes > Kitasatosporales > Streptomycetaceae > Streptomyces > Streptomyces sp. NPDC059718. The sequence goes on along the minus strand of NZ_JBHWGA010000039.1, from coordinate 81,666 downwards.
CTTCGTCAACGGCCGGCAGGTCCGGCAGTGGGGCGTCGGCCCGGGCAGCGTCATCCGCTTCGGGCACGCCGAGCAGGGGCCGTGCGCCCGGCTGAGCAGCGCCGAGGCCCCCACCGGGGTCTACCGGGCGCCGCCGATGGCCTCCCCCGCGGCGACCGGCACCTTCCGCCGCCCGACGTCGGTGCGGTCGCTGCCGGACCGCACGATCCACATCGGGCGCGCCTCCGACAACGACCTGGTCGTCTCGGACCTGCTGGTCTCACGGCACCACGCCGAACTGCGGTCGCTGCCGGAAGGCGGCTACGAGATCGTCGACCTGCACAGCCACAACGGCACCTATCTGGACGGCCAGCGCGTCGAACGGGCGCTCGTGCACCAGGGCGACATCATCGACGTCGGCCACGCGGTGTTCCGGCTCGTCGGCGACAAGCTGCAGCAGTTCACCGACACCGGCGAGGTCTCGCTCAACGTCCGCGACCTGTCGGTGCGGGTGGGCGACGGCGGCAAGGTGCTGCTGGACGACATCAGCTTCCCCGTCGGCGAGAAGTGCCTGCTGGCGGTGGTCGGGCCGAGCGGCTCCGGCAAGTCGACGCTGCTGAACGCGCTGACCGGCCTGCGCCCCGCGAACCACGGAACGGTGCTCTACGACGGGCGCGACCTGTACCGCGAGTACGCGGACCTGCGCCAGCGCATCGGCCTCGTCCCGCAGGACGACATCCTGCACCAGCAGCTCCCCGTCGGGCGCGCCCTGTCGTACGCCGCCGAACTCCGCTTCCCCGGCGACACCGCCAAGGAGGAGCGGCAGGCCCGGGTGGACGAGGTGATCGCCGAACTCGGCCTGGAGGCGCGGGTGAAGCAGCCGGTCCACACCCTCTCCGGCGGCCAGCGCAAGCGCGTGAGCGTCGCCCTGGAACTGCTGACGAAGCCCTCGCTGCTCTTCCTGGACGAACCGACCTCGGGCCTGGACCCGGGGATGGACCGTTCGGTGATGACGATGCTGCGCGAGCTCGCCGACGACGGCCGCACGGTCATCGTGGTGACGCACAGCGTGCTCAGCCTGGAGGTCTGCGACCGGTTGCTGGTGATGGCCCCCGGCGGGCGCATGGCCTACTACGGGCCGCCCTCGAAGACCCTCCCCTTCTTCGGCTTCCGGCAGTGGCCGGAGGCCTTCGAGGCGTTCGAGAACGAGGAGAACCGCGACTGGGCGGGCCAGTACGAGGCCTCCCCGCTCTACGACGAGTACGTCGCCGCGGCGCTGGAGCCCGCGGGACCGCAGCCCCCGGCGGAGCTCGAACCCCTCGAGCCGCCCAAGCCGCAGGGCTGGGGCGGCCAGTTGTGGACGCTGGTGCGCCGCTACACGGCGTCGCTGGCCGCCGACCGCACCTTCCTGGCGATCATGGTGGCACTGCCCTTCGTGATGGGCGGGATGGCGCGCGCCCTGGCCGGCGGTGCGCTGGGCCGGAACAACGCGCTCAACGTGCTGCTGATCCTGTGCGTCGGCTCGGTGCTCACCGGGGCCGCCAACGCGGTCCGCGAGCTCGTCAAGGAACGGGTGATCTACCAGCGGGAGCGGGCCGTGGGCCTGTCCCGCTCGGCCTACCTGGCGTCCAAGGTCGTGGTGCTGGGAGTGATCACCGTCGCGCAGGCGGTGGTCCTGACGATGGTCGCCCTCGTCGGCGTGCGTCTGAGACCCCAGGGCGGCAGCGGGGTCCTGTTCCCGCCGCTGCTGGAGATCACGCTGGCGGTGGCGCTGCTGGCGTTCACCTCGATGATGCTCGGGCTGCTGATCTCGGCCCTGGTGCGCAAGGAGGAGGTGACCATGCCGCTGCTGGTACTGATCGCCATCGTGCAGGTCGTCTTCTGCGGCGCCCTGCTGCCCCTGCACGGGGTGCCGGGTCTGGAGCAGTTGTCCTGGCTGGTGCCCTCGCGCTGGGCGCTGGGGGCGATGGCCGCGACGCTGGACCTGCATGCCTTCACACCCAGCAACGTGACGTCGGACCCCCTCTTCCGGCCCATGCCCTCCATGTGGCTGCTGGACATGGGCATGCTCGTGGTGCTGTCGGTGGCCTTCGGCCTCGTCGTGGTCAGGCTGCTGCGGCAGCACGAGCCGGCCATCATGCGGAGGTAGGCCTGATGTACGAGCCGGAGTTCGTCCCCACCCATGTCGCCCCGGCGGGCGGACTGCCCACCTGGCGGGCGCCGGACGACTCCAGCCCCTCCGCGGGGCTGGACCCCCTGCTGCCGGTGCGGGTGACCGAGCACCGGGGCGACTGGGCGCGGATCGTGTGCTCCAACGGCTGGTCCGCGTGGGTGGACGGACGGCTGCTGATCACGGTGCCGCAGGGCCCTCCGGCGGTGGGCGGCTCCCCGGCGCGCACGGCGGACGCCCGTCCGCTGCTGGGCCGGCTGGTGGAGGCGCTCGGCTCGTACCGGACCATGGTGCAGGACCTCGCGGCCGGGACGATCGACCTGGAGACCTTCGACCGGGGAACGAGCGGGATGCGGATCGGCGCCGTCGTGGACGGCGACGCCGTCTGGCTCTTCGACGCCGAGCACGACCGCTGGTGCTACTGCGACGGCGCCCGCATGGCGACCTACGCCGCCGCCGACCCGCCCGCGATGCGGCCCGGCGAACCCCCGCCCCCGGCGGAGCCCCCGCTGCGCGACGACGCGTCCCCGACCGAGACCCACCCGATCACATGGACGAGCGAACCCTGAGGCGGATGCCAGGGGCGGCGGCCGGCGGCGTCGGCGGGCCGGAGGTGCCGGGCCACGCCTGCGGCAGGCCTCAAGCCACAGCCGTCGGTGCGGCGGCAACGGCCGGCTCGCCCGGGGCCAAGAGTAGGCGGCCCGTCCGGCCCCACAGCGCGGCAATGCCCGGATCGCCACCCGCAGAGCACCCGAGCCGGCCCCGGCCCGGCAGACCTCCCGCCGGGCGAACCCCGAAGAATGCCGCCCAGCACGACCGCGCGCGGATCGCGATCCGCCCAGCGACCGGCGATCCTCCGCCCCCAAGCGGGGCCGCCGCCGGGGCAGCCGTCAGCGGGTCGTTGCCAGGATGCGGGCGGCCATGCTGCCGAGCAGGCCTGCCGCCACGCCCCACAGCGCGGCGATGCCGATCGCGGCCCCCGGCCTGACGGCGCCCGGATCGCCGCCCGCGCACCGGAACCGGCCCCTGGCCCGGCAGACCTCCCGCCGGGCGAACCCCGGCATGGGCCCGTCCGATCACCCGGACGGGCCAACCCCGAGGGAGGCAGCCCGGCACGACCGCGCGCGGATCGCGACCGCCCGAGCAGCCGGGCGAATCCCCGTCAGCCGACCGGAGCGCCCGGGCGGGCGGTGCGGCCGCGGGCCAGCAGGTGGACGGCCATGCTGCCGAGCAGGCCTGCCGCCACGCCCCACAGCGCGGCGATGCCGATCGCGGGGAGCAGGTTCGGGAGCAGCACGATCGAACCGCCGAGGCCGCCGGTGTCGGACGGGTCGCCGATGCCGAACAGCGACAGGCCGTAGTGCGCGTCGATCCGGGTGAGCACGCCGATCAGCAGCATGGCCGCCGCGGACGCCACCCCCAGGTGGACGGCGTTGCGCACGTGCCCCGTGCCGGGTCGCGCACGCCAAGCGGTGGCCCAGCCGGCGGCCAGCATGGCGACGGCGGCGGCGACCACCAGCCACCACGCCCTGCCGTCGTGCTCGGAGAGCGACGCGAGGTCGAGGGTGGCCTCCCCGTCCCCGCTGCGCAGCACCGCGGCCAGCGCCTCCGGCATCGGCACACCCAGCGCTCCCTGCACGCTGCCGTGCCACGAGGCGCCCATGCCGAGCCCGAGGGCGAGCCATGCCACGTTCGGCAGGCCGAGGAAGACGACGGCGAAGCTGTCCGCGGGCTCCGCGCGCGTGGAGGCGGTGACCACCGCGATCACGGCGCCGGCGACCACGTAGGCGAGCAGGACGCCCACCATGGCGCGGGCGGCCGGCCGGACGACGGTGTGCACGGGCACCAGCCGGGAGGGCAGGGGCGCCCGCCGTGACACGGCGAAGGCCAGGAGGAGGACGACGGCCAGCCAGAGCAGCCCGGCGACGACCGTGACCGGGACGTCGGCGCGGAAACCGACAGTGGGGGTGATGCCGAACAGGTCGCCGAGGTCGTTGAGGAACTCCTCGCCCGTGGAGATGGTGAAGGTGTGGCGTGCGCCGAGGGCGATCAGCAGGGTGACGAGGGCCCACAGCACGGCCGTCCGGACGAAGAGCCACAGCAGCCGGTCCCCGGAGACCACCGCGTGCCGGCGCAGCGGCCGTACGACCACGTAGGCGGTGACGAGGGCCCCGGCGAGGGCGACGGACAGCGGGAAGACGGTCACCGCCGCGTCCGACCGGGCGATGGTGCCCGCGCCGCCCTCCAGGCCGACGCGGCCCCCGACGGCCATGACCACGGTGGCCGCGATGACGGGCAGGAAGGCGCCCTGCGGCAGCTCGGAGGCCCCCGCGAGCCACAGGCCCAGGGCCGCCACGACCACCATCACGGCGTACCCGGCCACGACCGCGGCGAGTGCGTGCAGCCAGCCGTGGGTGGGCCCCGGGGCCGGGTGCGGGGCGGTGGGCGGATGCCGGGTCACGGTGTCAGGCTAAGCAGCCCGGCGGCAGCCCGCCCGTCCGGAATGTCCCGGCTTGCGGCCCCGCCGGAGGGTGGACGGAGAATGCGGGGTGACCTCACCCCCGCCCCAGGAGCCGCCCGGCACCCCCGGCCCCGGCCACGACCCGCCCTCGCACGCACGCCGGCCGTGGTGGACGTCGAGCGCCGGGCTGTCGGCGCTCGCGGCACTGGGGGCCGCGGCGCTCGTCCTGGCGGTCTTCCTGGCCACGCGGGGCGGCGACGGAGGCACGGCCACGCCCGGGCGGAGCCCCTCACCGACCCTGCCGCAGATCGTGCTCCAGCCGGCGCGGGCGGCGGGTCCCGACTCCTTCACCACGAGCACGGCCAAGGAGTCCCCGCCCCCGGACGCCCCGGCGCCCACCCTGACCCCGAAGCCCTCCGCCACGTACGGGGCGCCGAGCGTCTCCGGCGGTACACGCGCCCTGTACGGCGGCACCAAGGGCGAGGCCGCCTGCGACGTCGCCGAGCAGACCGCATCCCTGACCGCGGACCCCGGCAAGGCGGCCGCCTTCGCCCGGGTGGCGGGCATCGACGCCGACGGGATCGGGCGGTACCTGAAGTCGCTCACCCCCGCGCTGCTGCGCGCCGACACCAGGGTCACCGGCCACGGCTTCGCGGACGGCTCCGCGACCTCCTTCGCGGCGGTGCTGGAGGCGGGCACGGCCGTGCTCGTCGACGACCTCGGCGTGCCCCGGGTGCGCTGCGCGGGCGGCAATCCGCTGTCGGCGCCGAAGGCGGTCAAGGGTGCCGGCCACTCCGGGCAGCCGTGGCCCGGCTTCCGGGAGTCGGAGGTGGTCGCGGTGCGCCCCGCCCCGCAGGCGCACCGGTCGTTCGTCCTGTACGACGCGGGACGCGACGAGCTGTTCCGCCGCCCGGTGGGCACGAGGGGCACCGACGACACCTGGGTGCGCTGACCCGGGCCACCGGGGCCGTGGGCCGCGCCGCCTTGGACGCCGCTGTGAACCTCTCCGTGAACGGCGGTGACCCGTCGAGGACTTCGGGGACGGGGAGCGCGACCGGCAGTCGCCCCGCGTGCCGTTCACGTGGCCGGTTTCCGTCGGTCAGGAGTGCTCCTGCAGGCGCGGGCCGTACATGTCGAGCATCCTGGCCCGGGCCGAACCCAGCCGCTGGGCGATGGTCTGGGCGGCGGCCAGCACGATGGCCTGGCCCAGCACCGGGTTGTCCCGGCACAGGTCGCGGATCTCGGCCGCGCCGAACTCGTACGCGCCCACCGAGCCCAGCGCGTGGGCGCCCACCTGCCAGCGGTAGGGAGGGAACAGCCAGGACCAGCCGACGAGTTCGCCGGGACCCAGGGTCTCGACGGAGACGGCGCCGCGGCCGGGCACGTCCATGTCGATGGAGACGGCACCCGACTCGACCACCCAGAACCGGTCGGCGAATCTGCCCTCGTCGCAGATGCGCCAGCTCTGCGGGAAGCTGACCTTCCTGGCGTGCTCCAGGAAGGCTCGGCGGTGGGCCGGCGGGAGTGAGTCCAGCATGGTCACCGTGCTGCTCATCGGCGCATCCTCCTGCTCCCTTCCACACCCCCTGACCTCAGGGTACGGTCACTCACCGGCCGTCGCAGGGAGGTGACCGGCCAACCAGTCGCGCGCCAGGTGCGCCACCTCGTCGAGCGCTCCCGGCTCCTCGAACAGGTGGGTCGCGCCGGGCACGACGTGCAGCAGGCTGGGGCAGTCGAGCGCCTCCTGGGCGCGCTGGTTCAGCTCCAGGACCGTGGTGTCCCGGCCGCCGACGATGAGCAGGGTGGGCGCCCTGACCTCGCCGAGCCGGGGCATGGCCAGATCGGGACGGCCGCCCCGGGACACCACCGAGGAGACGTACGGGGCGGCCCGGGGGTCGGCCGCGGCCCACAGCGCGGCGGCCGCGCCGGTACTGGCCCCGAAGTAGGCGAGCGGCAGGTTCTCCCCGCGGGCCCACCCGGTGACCTCGACCAGGCGGCCGGCGAGCAGCTCGACGTCGAAGACGTTGGCCCGGTCCGCCTCCTCGGCGGAGGTGAGGAGGTCGAACAGCAGGGTGCCGAGACCGGCCTGGTTGAGGGCGGCGGCCACCGCCCGGTTGCGCGGGCTGTGCCGGCTGCTGCCGGTGCCGTGGGCGAAGACCACCAGGGCCCGTGCGTCGGCGGGCATGGTCAGCGTCCCGGCGAGCCGCACCCCGGCCTCGCCACCCACGGCCAGGTCCACCTCGGTGGTCCGCGGTCCCCGGGCAGCGGCCTGCTTGAGCAGTCCGGACACCTCGTCGTCGGCGGTCTGGGAGAAGTCGTGGTACCACTCCCCCACCGCGAAGAAGGCGCCCGGCGCCGACAGGCACACCACGTCGTCGGCGGCGTGCCGCAGGGCGGGCAGCGACTGGGGCGAGGCCACGGGCACGGCGAGCACGACCCGGGCGGCGCCCTGGGAGCGGGCCACCTCGCAGGCGGCGAGGGCGGTGGCGCCGGTGGCGACGCCGTCGTCGACGAGGAGCACCGTGCGGCCGGCCAGCGGGGTGCGCGGGCGACCCTCTCGGAAGCGGTGCGCCTGCCGGGCCAGCTCGGCCTCCTCGCGGTGCTCGACGGTGTCGATGTCGGCGCGGGAGACGTGGCTCATGCGGACGATGTCGTCGCTGAGCACCTTGGCGCCGCCCTCGCCGATGGCGCCGAAGCCCAGCTCCCGGTGGTACGGGACGCCGAGCTTGCGGACGACGATCACGTCCAGGGGTGCGTGCAGGGCCTGCGCCACCTCGTAGGCGACGACCACGCCGCCGCGTGGCAGGCCGAGCACGATGGGGTTGTCGAATTCCAGATGCCGCAGCCGCTCGGCGAGCTGCCGTCCGGCATCCGCGCGGTCTGTGAAGTGCATGGTTCCACCCCCGCGAGCGGGGAGATCCGGGACTCCTTACGACCTACCCTGAATAGGGAGCAGCAAGCAACCGGCAGGGACCGCGCGATGTCCGTGCTCGTGGGAACCTCGGGATGGCAGTACCGGGACTGGCGCGGCGTGCTGTACCCGCCCCAGGTGCCGCAGCGGCTGTGGCTGGAGGAGTACGCACGCCGTTTCGGCACGGTCGAGAGCAACAACGCGTTCTACCGCCTGCCGTCCCGGGAGATCTTCGCGAGCTGGCGCGAGCACACGCCCGAGGGCTTCGTGATGGCGGTCAAGGCCAGCCGCTACCTGACCCACATGAAGCGGCTGCGCGACCCGGAGGAGCCGGTGCGGCGGCTGCTGACGCACGCCGAGGGGCTCGGCGACCGGCTGGGGCCGGTGCTGCTGCAGCTGCCGCCGAACCTGAGGGCCGACGCCCGGGTCCTGGAGGCGTGCCTGTACTGCTTCCCGGAGGGCGTGCGGGTGGCCGTCGAGCCGCGGCACGCCTCCTGGTGGACCCCCGAGATCCGGGCCCTGCTGAAGCGCCGTGGCGCCGCGCTGTGCTGGGCCGACCGGCGGGCGCGCCCTGCGACGCCGTTGTGGCGTACCGCGGACTGGGGGTACGTGCGCTTCCATGAGGGCATCGCCCGGCCGTGGCCCCGCTACGGCTCCCGGGCGCTGACCACCTGGGCACACCGCATCGCGGACACCTGGCCGGAGGGCTCCGACGTGTTTGTGTACTTCAACAACGACCCCGGCGGGGCGGCCGTCCTGGACGCCGACGCCTTCATCGAGGCGTTCCGCCAGGTGCGTCCGTCGTGATGCGGCGGCGGGTCGTCGTGACGGGCGACGTCCAGGGGGTGTACTTCCGGGACACCTGCCGTATGACGGCGGACGAGAGCGGAGTCACCGGCTGGGTCCGCAACCGGCCGGACGGCACGGTCGAGGCGGTCTTCGAGGGTCCGCCGGAGGCGGTGGAACGGATGGTGGTCTGGTCGCACGAGGGCTCGCCGCTGTCCATCGTGGATCGTGTGGAGGTCGTCGAGGAGGAGCCGGAGGGGCTCACCGGCTTCGAGATCCGTCCCACCCCTTGGCGCGACTGAGGGCGCGCGCGAGGGCGGCACGGCCGTAGTACGGGGCCGGATGCGGGGCCGGGTGTGGGACCGGGACCTGGGACCGGGGTGCGCGGCCGTCACCGGCCCTCGCGTCGCAGCCCTTCGCGGTCGACCGGCGGGAGGTACTCCCGCACCAGGCTCCGCTCCCACCAGGCCCCGGTGGCCCTCAGGGTGCGCCGATCGGTGAAGCGGTAGTGGTACAGGCGGGCCCGGACGTAGGTGGGCGGGGCGTGCGGGAAGGGGTTGCTGCGCAGCAGGCGCAGCGTGCGGGGGTCGTTCTCCAGGAGCTTGCCGACGAACGGGATGAACCAGCTCCACGCGTAGGCCGGGGAGATCCCGGCGAACCACATCAGCCAGTCCAGCCGCAGGTGGTACGGGGCGAACTGGCGGGGCAGCCGGTGCCGGGCGGTGGGCTTGCCCTTGAAGCCGTACTCCTTCCACACGGTGCCGGGGCCGGGTTCGGCGGCGTCGGTGCCCTCGACGACGACCTCCAGGCGCATCCGGTTGATGCTGCCGAAGGCGCCGTAGGAGTTGACCAGGTGCAGCCGGTTGAAGGAGACGTTCATCATCTGGCCGCGGGAGAGCAGGTTGCGGGCGGGCCAGTAGCTGAGGACGGCGACGAGGACGGTGGCGGCGATCACCAGGCCCGCGTACCAGGCGGGCGGGGGCACGGACGCCGCCGGCGGCGGCGCGGCCACGTACGAGCCGTCGAGCGCGGCGACGGCGAGGACGATGGTCAGCCAGTTCAGCCATGCGAAGTTGCCCGAGAGCACGAGCCACAGCTGGGTGGCGATGACGACGCAGGCGGCGATGCCCGCCACCGGTTGCGGGGTGAACAGGGCGACGGGCACGACCAGCTGGGCGAAGTGGTTGGCGGCGGTCTCGGCCCGGTGCACTCCGCGCGGCAGGTGGTGGAAGAACCAGCTGAGCGGGCCGGGCATGGGCTGCGTCTCGTGGTGGTAGTACAGGCAGGTCAGGTCGCGCCAGCAGGCGTCGCCCCGCATCTTGATCAGTCCGGCGCCGAACTCGACGCGGAAGAGCAGCCAGCGCATCAGCCACAGGATCAGCACGGGCGGCCCGGTCTCGTCGTTGCCGAGGAACACCGCCAGGAAGCCGGCCTCCAGCAGCAGGGACTCCCAGCCGAACGCGTACCAGGTCTGGCCGACGTTGACGATCGACAGGTAGAGCAACCACAGCACCGCCCAGACCAGCAGGGCGGCCCACAGCGGCACGAGGTCCGTGACACCCGCGACGACGGCCGCGGACAGCGCGACGCCGCCCCACGCGACGGCGGCGAAGAGGCGGTCGGAGTAGCGGAGGTGGAACAGGCTCGGCGCGTGGCGGAACGGCACGCGCCGCAGGAAGTCCGGGACGGGCAGCAGACCGTGCTCGCCGATGAGGGCGCGGAACTGGTTCGCGGCGGTGAGGAAGGCGACCAGGTAGAGCACGCCGAGGCCGCGCTGGACGACGACGCGGCTCAGCCAGTAGTCGGGTGCCGTGAACCACTCCATGGCCGCATCCCTAATGCCCCGCCGCGGCGTCCGCGACCCGGCGGGGCGGCGGCGGGGCGAGGTTCATCCGATGGGACGCGGGCGGGCGGCGTGCTACTCGTGGTCGGCGACGAGGGAGAGCAGTCCGCCCTCCGGGTCGCGGATGCCCGCGACCCTGCCGTAGGCGCTGTCGAGGGGTTCGCCGGTCACCTCGCCGCCGAGGTCCTTGGCGAGCCGGACGGCCTCGTCGACGTCGGCGACGGTGAAGAAGACGTGCCATCGCGGTCGGACCTTGGGGTCGGCCGCCGCCTCGACGCCGCCGCCGCGGATGCCCGCGACGCTGTGCCCGTCGACGTAGAGGACGACGCGGTCGTTCTCCCATTCCACGACGTAGCGGGGCCCGCGCCGGTCCCAGTGGAAGACCTCGCCGTAGAACAGGGCCGCGGCGAAGGTGTCGCGGGTGCGCAGCTCGATCCAGGAGGGGGCGCCGTGCATCCGCAGCTTGCGGGCGGGGCCGTGCTCGCCCTCCCAGATGCCGAAGGAGGCGCCCATGGAGTCGGCCACCAGGGCCAGCCGCCCGGCGTCGAAGTCGAGCGGGCCCACGGCCACCGTGCCGCCGCGGTCGCGGATGTCGGAGGCGGTGGCGTCGGCGCTCTCCACCCCGAAGTACGTGGTCCAGGACACCGAGGTCTCCCAGTCCCGGGCGATGGCCCCGATGCCGGCGACCTCCGTGCCGTTCACCAGTGCGCGTTCGTACGGGCCCCAGCGGGAGGGACCGGGTTCGAACTCCCAGCCGAGCAGTGGTCCGTAGAACGCCTTCGCCACGTCCAGGTCGCGTGCCATCAGGCTGACCCAGCACGGGGCGCCCGCCACACAGCAGATCTTCGTGGTGGACACGTACCGGCCTCCTTGTCCTGCCCCGTTCCCAGAATGGCGGCAGCGGGTCCGGGAGGCATCTTCGGCGGTCCGTCGTACGTACCGGTGGGCGGGCGCCATGTGCGCCGGGGTGGTGCGCTTCCGCTCCGGCGCTCCTGCTCCGGCTCAGTGGCCGAACAGGTGCATGCCCCGGCGCCGGGCGGACGCCGTGGGGGTCTTCGTGGTCGTGACCGTGTCGTCGGCGGTCCCGGTGGTGACGGTCGGGGCGGTCGCGGTAGGGGCGGTGGCGTCGGGCGCCGTCTCGGCGGCGCGGGCCCGGCGGCGCAGCCGGCGCAGCTCCGCGCGGCGGCTGCGCTCGCGTCCGGCGCCGGCCAGGGCGATGACCGAGGCCAGGCAGAACACCAGGGCGAGCGCGAGACCGGCGAGGAACGCGCCGAGGGTGTTGACGGTGGCGATGTCCGAGCCGAACAGCGTCACGGTGTAGTCGGGTCCTCCGCCGAGGTTCTCCGCGATCAGGAGTCCGGTGAAGGCGGCGGTGGCGCCCATGAGCACGAATCCCAGCAGCAGCATCGTGTCCTCCTCGATGTCGGGCGTGGTAAGGGGCCTCGCGCTGCGCCTACCCCGGGTACGGTCACGGATGCGTACGGCCGCCTTTGCGCAGGAAGCGCCGCAGCCGGGTGAACGGCCAGGCGTTGACGACGTCGTCCTCGGTGAGCCAGCCCCGCTGGGCCGTGCCGACGCCGTAGCGCATGAAGTCCAGGTGGACGGTGGAGTGCGCGTCGCTGTCGACGGCGAACTTCACGCCGTACCGGCGGGCCCGCAGGATCAGTTCGTCGCCGAGGTCGAGCCGGTCGGGCTGGGCGTTGACCTCCAGCGCCGTGCCGGTGCGGGCGCAGACGGCGAAGACCTCGTCGAGGTCGGCGTCGAGACCCGGGCGCCTGCCCAGCAGCCGGGTGGTGGGGTGGCCGATGATGTTGACGTACGGGTTCTCGGCCGCGCGCACCAGGCGCCGGGTGAGGGCGTCGCGGTCCTGGTGGAAGTGGGAGTGGATCGAGGCCACGCACAGGTCGAAGCCGGCCAGGAACGCGTCCGGCCAGTCCACGCCCCCGTCGGGGCCGATGTTCAGTTCGGTGCCGTGCAGGACGCGCATGCCCTTGTGGGCGCGGTCCAGGCGGCGGGCCTCCGCGCGCTGGGCGAGGATCTTCTCGTCCGTCATGCGCTGCATGGACAGGTCGGGCGCGTGGTCGGTGACCGCGTAGTAGGCGTAGCCGCGCGCGGCCGCCGCCGCCACCATCTCCTCCAGGCCTGCGAGGCCGTCGGTGAGGTCGGTGTGGGTGTGCAGGTCACCGCGGACGGCGCGCAGCGCGAGCGGCTCGGGGAGCTCCCCTGCCAGGCCTGCCTGGATCTCGCCCCGGTCCTCGCGCAGGGTGGGCGGTATCCAGGGCAGCCCGAGGCGGGCGTAGACCTCCTCCTCGGTGCGGGAGACGACGCGCTCGCCGGTCGCGGTGTCGAAGAGCCCGTACTCGGAGAGCTTGAGGCCGTGGTGGACGGCCATCTCGCGGGTGCGGATGTTGTGGGCCTTGGAGCCGGTGAAGTACTGCAGTGCCGCGCCCCAGGAGTCGGGCGGCACGACCCGCAGGTCGACCTGGAGGCCCTTGGTGGTCCGGATCGAGGTCTTCTTCGCGCCCCGCACGATGACCTCGGCGGTGCCCGGCATCCGGGTGAACGCCTCCATGAAGGGCCCGGACCGCTCGGCGGCGACGAGGACGTCGACGTCGCCGACCGTTTCCCGCATGCGGCGCAGCGAGCCGGCGTACGTGCAGCGCTCGCAACCGGGGAGCGCGGAGAGCTCGGCGACGACCTCCTCGGCGACCGCCGTGGCGACGTTCAGCGGGACCCGGCCGCCCGAGGACCGCATCAGGCCGATGCCGTGCAGGATGGTCTCCTCGGTGCGGGCGCCGAAGCCGGGCAGGTCGCGTAGGCGTTCGGCGTGGATGGCGTCGGCGAGTTCCTGCACCGAGGCGATGTGCAGCTCCTGGTAGAGCATCATGGCCCGCTTGGGGCCGAGCATCGGGATCGCGGTCATCTCCCGTACGCCGGCGGGGATGCGGGCGCGCAGTTCCTCCACGGCGGGGACGGTGCCGGTGCGCAGGTACTCGGAGACCTTCTCGGCCACGGACTTCCCCACGCCGGGTATCTTCCGCAGCCCCTTGTCGTCGAGCCGGGAGACGTCCTCGTGGTGGCCGCCGATGGCGCGGGCGGCCTTCTCGTAGGCGCGCGCCTTGTACGCGTCGCCGCCGGTGATCCGGATGAGGTCGGCGTACTCGCGGAGCAGGGCTTCGACCTCGTCGTTGGCCCTGGCCATGTGGAGCCCCTTCCCGTGGCACGCCGTGGGCTAACGCCCGGGGCCGTCCTTCCCCTCGCGGCCCGCGGGGCGATGAGGCACCGTGGAGGGGCGGCGGAGCCGCCCGTTCCCACCGATCAGGGAGGACCCATGACCGACCACACGTACCGGGTGACCGAGATCGTCGGCTCGTCCAGCGAGGGCCTGGACGCCGCCATCCGCAACGGGCTGAGCCGTGCCTCGGAGACCCTGCGCAACCTCGACTGGTTCGAGGTGACGCAGATCCGCGGTCACCTGGCGGACGGGCAGGTCGGGCACTTCCAGGTCGGGCTGAAAGTCGGCTTCAGGATCGAGGGGAACGACTGAGCGGCTGACCGACTGTCGTACCCGTCGGGCAGCATGGGTCCCACCGGTGCCGGCACCGGGCGGGCCACTTCGACGGAGGCACACCATGGTCGCGTTCCAGCTCACGATCGACTGCGCGGATCCCGGGGCGCAGGCGTGCTTCTGGGCGGACGCGCTGCGCTACCGGCTGGAGGACGCTCCGGACGGCTTCCCCACCTGGCGGGAGTACTGGCTCTCCGTCGGCGTGCCGGAGGAGGAGCTCGGCGACGGGGAGTGCTGCGACTCCATCGTGGACCCGGAGGGTGACGGGCCCCGGATCTGGTTCCAGCAGGTGCCCGAGGGCAAGGTGGTCAAGAACCGGCTGCACCTCGACGTCAAGGTGGGCGGCAAGCGGGCCGAGGTGCCCCTGGAGACCCGCAGGGAGCGGGTCGAGGCCGAGGTCGGTCGGCTGGTCGCGGCGGGGGCCTCCCGGCTGCGCGTGCTCGCCCAACCGGGGGTGGACCACTACGGGGTGGTGCTGCTGGACCCGGAGGGCAACGAGTTCTGCGTGGCGTAGCCGGTACCCGGCCCGCCGGACCGCCTTGCCTGCCCCAAATGGCGCATTTAGGCTCGAACCGACGGGGTGCCACAGCGGTGTCGACCGCCGCGACGAGCACCGAATCCCGCAGGGAAGAGGGCAGTGGCATGCCTGCGACCAAGAAGATCCTGGTCATCGTGACCAACGTCGACGAGTACGAGAAGGTCGGCATGCGCACCGGGCTGTGGCTCGGGGAACTGACGCACTTCTGGGACGTGGTCGAGCAGGACGGCTACACCATGGACATCGCCAGTCCGGCCGGCGGCAAGGTCCCCCTCGACCCGGAGAGCCTCTCCCACGAGGTGCTGGGGGAGCTCGGCACCGGCGGGCACTACGCCGACCGCGAGTACATGGACCTCCTCGAGGACACGTTGCCGATCACCGACGTGAACCTCGAGGACTACGACGCCATTTACCTCACCGGCGGCCACGGCGTGATGTTCGACTTCCCGCAGAGCCGGGAACTGGAGGACCTGATGGCCGGGTTCTACGAGTCGGGCCGGATCGTGTCCACGGTCTGTCACGGCGCGACGGGTCTGCTCAACGTGACGCTGAGCAGCGGCGAACCGCTGGTCCGGGGCAGGCGGGTGACCGGGTTCTCATGGCCCGAGGAGGAACTCGCGCACCGGGCCGAGGCGGTGCCGTACAACCTCCAGGACGAGTTGAAGAAGCTCGGCGCCGACTACTCCATGGCCAGGCGGCCGTTCGACACCTACGTCGTCGAGGACGGACGGCTGATCACCGGCCAGAACCCGGGCAGTGCCCGCGCGGTCGCGGAGGCGGTCCTCCGGCAGCTGGAAGACGCCCAGCGTTAGGCGCGTGCCGGGGCGGCGATCCGCAGGAACGGGACGAGCGCCGCGGCGGCGACGACCGCGAGGACCGCGAACACCAGCCGGGGGCCGCCGAGTTCGGCCAGCACGCCGGCCAGGGCGGCGCCGAGCGGCATGGCGCCCCAGCTGAACAGTCTGCTGACGGCGCTGTAGCGGCCCATCATGTGTTCCGGCACGATGTCCTGGGCGATCGTACGGGCGTTGACCGCCCACAGGGTGCCGCCCATGCCGCCGAGGAAGGCGCCGGCGGCCACCGGCCAGAAGGCGGTGGTCAGCGCGGGCAGCGCCATCATCGCGGCGGTGCCGGCGATGTCGGCGGACATCGCACCGCGGCGGCCCAGCAGCCGGTTGACCCGGCCGACGGTGAGCGCGCCGGTCAGCCCGCCCACGCCGAGGGCGCTCAGCAGCAGCCCGTACCGCCCGGCGTCCAGGCCCATCGTGTGGGTCGCGTGCAGGGGCATCAGCGCCAGCCACGCACCCCAGCAGGAGCACAGGACGGTGAGGACCAGCGAGAGGGTGCGCAGCAGGTCGTGCCGCCACAAGTGGCGCAGGCCCTCGGCGATCTGAGTGCGGACGGCGGCGGGGGCGCGGTCCGCCGCCGCACCCGTGCCGCGCGCCCCGGCCACCCGCCCGGCGAGCAGGAACAGGGTGAGGGAGGCGAGCGCGTACGCAGCCCAGGTCGCGCCGAGCGCGAAACCGGTGCCCACGGCGATCAGCACCCCGCCGACGAGGGGGCCGCAGAACTCGTTGCACACGGTCTCGGCGCCGGTGATCCACGCGTTGGCGCGTTCTCGCCCGGCCGGGGGCACCACGGACGGTACGAGCGCCGCCTCCGCCGTCAGCGCCACCACCTCCGCGACGCCGAGGACGGCACCGGCCACGCAGAGCACCCCGATGCCGAGCCCGCCGCCGGCGGCCGCCGCGAGGAGGCAGGCCACGGCCGCCATCCGCACGCCGCCCGCGGCCCACAGCAGCCCCCGCCGGTCGCGGCGGTCCACCAGGACGCCCACCGGGAGGGCGACCAGCAGCCAGGGCAGGGTGAGCGTCAGGGACACCGCCGTGACCTGCAGCGGCGAGCCGGAGGCCCGCGCCGCGAGCAGGGGCAGCGCCATCTTGGTCACCCCGTCGGCGAGATTGGTGACCGCGGTGAAGCCGACCAGTACGGCCGTGTTGCGGGTGCCCAGGGGAACCGTCGGCGCCGCGGTCGCGGGGGCGGACGCCGGGCCGGCGCCGTACTTCATCGGTGTGACGCGGGCGTGCTCCCCCATGCGAACTCCCCCTGCACTAACCGGCTATCGGCTTCACCGGTCATTCTAACCGCCGTTCGCGATAGCCGGTAGACTTCGGCGGCAGGAGGTGCCCCGTGCTCGAATCCCCGCCCGCCGCCGTCCTGGTGGAGGCCTTCGCCAACACCGTCGACCTCGACCTCGGCACGGACGACCTGGCCGCGCCGGACCGGTTGTCCGCCTTCCTCGCCTCCCGCGGCCTGCTCGACGACGGCACGCCGGTCACGCCCGGCGAGCACGACCGCGCCCTGCGCCTGCGGGCCGGCATCCGCGAGGTGCTCGGCGCCAACGTCGGCGACACCCCCGACCCCGGGGCCGTCGCGGCCGCAGACGAGGTGCTGCGGGGGCTGCCCGTCCACGTCGCGGTCGGCGGGGACCGGCCCGCGCTGTCCCCCGCGCCGGGGCTGCCGCCCGTGGAAGGGGCGCTCGCCCGCATCGCCCTGGCCTGGAGCGCGCTGGTGACCACCGGCGACGCGGCGCGCCTCAAGCGCTGCGCCGAGCACACCTGCGGCTGGGTCTTCTGGGACGTCTCCAAGAACCGCAGCCGCCGCTGGTGCTCGATGCGCGTGTGCGGCAACCGCAACAAGGCACGGGCGTACGCGGCCCGGCAGCGGTAGCCGCGCCGCGCGGACCCGGAGCCGGGAGCGCCCGGGCACGGCCCGGCGATCGGGTCCGCCCCGTAGGCCGCCGCGCGGGGGGCATGATCCCGGTTGCGGGTCGTTGACGGGCGAAACAGCATGAAAGGGAGACCGATCTGGAGGTGGACCGGTGTCCTCACATGTTTCGGCGAACACCGCGGCGGAATCCGGCGTACTGCCGGAGCGCGGACCCGACCCCGTCCCGGTCACCCTGCACGTCAACGGGGAACGGCGGGCGGTGGACATCGAGCCCCGGGTGAGCCTGCTCGACGCGCTCCGCGAGTGCCTCGGGCTGACCGGCGCCAAGAAGGGCTGTGACCAGGGCACCTGTGGGGCCTGCACGGTGTTCGTGGACGGGCGGCGCGTACTGGGCTGCCTGACGCTCGCCATCGCGTGCGAGGGCCACGAGGTCACCACGATCGAGGGCCTCGCACGGGAGGGCCGGCTCGACCCGATGCAGGAGGCGTTCATCGCGCAGGACGCCTTCCAGTGCGGCTACTGCACCCCTGGGCAGATCATGTCGGCGGTGGCGCTGCTGCGGGAAGGGCACGCCTCTGACGACGCGGAGATCAAGGAGTGGATGAGCGGCAACATCTGCCGCTGCGCCGCGTACCCCAACATCCGTGCGGCGATCCGCGCGGTCCGCGACGCGGGCCCGGACACCGCTCCCGGAACCGGCAGCGGAGCGTGACACCGTGCGGCCCATCAGCTACACCCGCGCCACGGGCACGGCGGACGCCATCACGGCCGTCACCGCCGACCCGCAGAGCCACTTCCTGGCCGGCGGCACCACGGAGGTCGACCTGCTGCGGCAGAACGTGCTCACGCCGCGACGGCTCGTCGACATCAACGACCTCCCCCTGACCGGGGTGGAGGGCATGCCCGACGGCTCGCTGCGGATCGGCGCGCTGGCCCGGATGAGCCAGGTCGCGCAGGCGCCCGTCGTACGGGAGCGCTTCCCGCTCGTCGCCCAGGCGCTGGAACTCGGCGCCTCGGCGCAGTTGCGCAACATGGCCTCCATGGGCGGCAACATGATGCAGCGCGTGCGCTGCGGTTACTTCCGCGACTCCGCGTCGCCGTGCAACAAGCGCGTGCCCGGCAGCGGTTGCTCGGCGATCGAGGGGACGAGCCGCGGCCACGCCGTCCTCGGCACGAGCGCGCACTGCATCGCCACCCACCCCTCGGACGTGGCCGTGGCCCTGGCGGCGCTGGGCGCGAGGATCCGGACCGAGGGCCCGGGCGGTGAGCGCTCCTACTCCTTCGAGGAGTTCTTCCTGCTGCCCGGCGACACCCCGGACCGAGAGCACCCGCTGGAGCACGGCGAGCTGATCACCGTGATCGAGGTGCCCTCGGTGCCGATCGCCCGCCGTTCCACCTACCTGAAGGTCAGGGACCGCGAGTCGTACGAGTTCGCCCTGGTCTCGGTGGCGGCGGCGCTGGCGCTGGCGGACGGGCTGGTGCTGGACGTCCGCCTCGCGCTCGGCGGGGTGGGCACCCGGCCCTGGCGGGCCGAACGCGCCGAGGAGTTCCTGCTCGGGGCGCCGGCGATCCCGCAGAACTTCCACGAGGCCGCGCGGGTCGAACTGGCCGCGGCACGGCCCACGGCGATGAACGCGTTCAAGGTCGAACTCGCCTGCCGCGCCGTCGTCCGCGCGCTCGGGACCCTCACCGGGAGCCCGTCATGAGCCCGGCCGTCGGGCAGCCCATGGACCGTGTCGACGGCCGCCCCAAGGTCACGGGCTCGGCACGGTACTCGGCGGAGATCCCGCTCCCCGGCATGGCGTACGCCGCGCTCGTCGGGGCCCACATCGCCTGCGGGCGGATCACCTCGATCGACGCGGGCGAGGCCGGGGCCGCCGAGGGCGTCCTCGCGGTCCTCACCCACGAGAACACCCCGCCCATCGCGGCGCAGCCGCCGCTGATCCCCTCCCTGGCGGGGACGGCGGCGCCCGGCCAGACCTTCTTCCCCCTGCAGGACGACGTCGTCCACTACGCGGGACAGCACATCGCCGTCGTCGTCGCCGACACGCACGAACGGGCCCAGCACGCGGCGAGCCTGCTGCACGTGCGGTACGCGGAGGAGCCCTCCGTCACCACCCTCGACCAGGGCCGGGACCGGGCCCACGTGCCCGAGGCGATCTTCGGCGGCTTCATACCGGGCCGCATGAGCCGGGGCGACCTGCGGCAGGGGATCGACGAGGCCGACGTACGGCTGGAGGTCACCTTCACCTACGCCGCCAACAACCACAACCCCATCGAACCGCCGGCGACCACCGCGTCCTGGGAGGGCGACGAACTCACCCTCTGGGACGCCACGCAGGGCGTCACCTCCACCCAGCAGACGGTCGCCGCGCTGCTCGGCCTGCCGGTCTCCCGAGTGCGGGTCATCGGGCACTACACGGGCGGCAGTTTCGGCGGCAAGGCCATGATCTGGCACCATCCGGCCCTCGCCGCGATCGCCGCCCGGCAGGTGGGCCGCCCGGTGAAACTGGCGCTCACCCGCGAGCAGATGTTCACCTCCATGGGACACCGCGAGGAGCAGGAGCAGACGATCATGCTGGCCGCGGCCGGAGACGGACGGCTCACCGCGCTGCGCCACCACAAGCTCTCCCCCACCTCGCACTTCGACGACTGGGCCGAACCCTCCCTCGGTGTCGCCTCGCAGATCTACGGATGCCCCCACTACGAGGGCGAGTACCGGCTGTTCCGCGCGAACACCATGACGCCGACCTTCATGCGCGCCCCGGGCGAGGCCTCGGGCATGTTCGCCATGGAGTGCGCGATGGACGAGCTCGCGGAACGCCTCGGGATGGACCCGCTGGAGCTGCGGCTGCGCAACATCACGGCGACCGACCCCGGCACGGGCGACCCGTGGTCGAGCTGGGGGCTGGAGGAGTGCTACCGCCGCGGCGCGGAGCGTTTCGGCTGGGCGGACCGCGATCCGCGACCGCGCTCCCGGCGTGAAGGGCACTGGCTGATCGGCACGGGCATGGCCAGCGCCGGCTACCCCGTCGCCCAGCCCGTCACCCCGCAGCGCGCCCGCGCGCGCCTCTACGCCGACGGGACGGCCCTGGTGCAGGCGGCCACCCCCGACTTCGGCACCGGCGTGGCCACGGCCATGACGCAGGTCGCCGCCGACGCCCTCGGCCTGCCGGCCGGGCGGTGCCGCTTCGAGAACGGCGACACCGCCTTCCCCCAGATCGCCGCGGCCGTCGGCTCGGCCGGAGCGGGCATGATCAGCGCGGCCGTGCACACGGCGGCCACCGCCCTGCGCGACGCGCTCGTCGCGCGGGCGGTCGCGGACGCGGAGTCGCCGCTGCACGGTGCGGCCCCCGAGGCCGTCGAGCTCCGGGACGGCCGCATGGTGCTCCGGGACGACCCCGGCACCGGCGAGACCTACGCCGAAATGATGCGCCGTCAATTCCTGCCCGACCTCGAGGCCCTGGGCTCCTGGACCCCCGACGTCGGCGCGAACGGGCACGCCCTGATGACCTTCGGCGCCCAGTTCGCCGAGGTCGCCGTCGACGCCGACCTGGGCCTCGTCCGGGTCCGCCGCATGGTCGGCGCCTTCGCCCCCGGGCGGGTCCTCAACCCCAAGACCACCCGCAGCCAGCTCACCGGCGGCATGATCTGGGGCCTGGGCCAGGCCCTCCTCGAGGCCAACCACATGGAGGCCCGCACCGGCCGCTGGGCGGCGTCGAGCCTCGGCGACTACCTGGTCGCCGTCAACGCGGACGTGCCGGACGTCGACGTCGAGCTCGTCGAGGTCGAGGACACCGTCGTCAACCCCCTCGGCGTCAAAGGCGTCGGCGAGATCGGCCAGGTCGGCGCCGGCGCCGCCATCGCCAACGCCGTCCACCACGCCACGGGCCGCCGCGTCCGCAAGATGCCGATCACCATCGAGGACCTGCTGTAGCCCCCGCCGGGCCCCGCCGCCCGTGTCCGAAGCCCTGTTCCTGGGCCGGACGTTGCCCGAGGGTGGGCAACAGGCACCCGCAGGGGGCGTCCGCGTACCGGAGCCGGATCTGGCGACGCTGATGGCGCGCGCCGGGCTGTGAGGCCCCCTCAGGGGCCGGGGTCGCGGCGGCGGGTGCGGCGGCGATGGATGTGCCGCGCGGTCAGGGCGGCGGCGAGGAGGGCCACGGCGATCAGGGCGTAGAGCTGGAAGCGGGTGAGCCAGGCGTAGAGGGGGCCGAGGTGGGTGCCGGCGGCGTAGGCGAGGGCGGCCCAGACGCCGACCCAGAGAACCGCGCCGAGGGTGTTGCAGAGCAGGAAGCGCCACCAGGGCATGCCGGCGGTGCCGGCGATGATGCCGTTGGTCTGGCGCAGGACGTCGACGAACCGGGCGAGGAGGACGACGAGGTCGCCGCGGCGGGCGAAGAACTCCTCGCCGCGCACGAAGCGTTCCGGGGTGAGCAGGACGTAGCGGCCCCAGCGGTGGACGAAGGCGCGGCCGCCGCTGCGGCCGATGAGGTAGCCGAGGCAGTCGCCCGCGACGGCCGCGACGACGGCGACCGCGACGACGCCGGCGATGTCCATCCGGCCGGTGCCCGCGTAGGCGGCCGCGACGACGAGGACGGTCTGCCCGGGCACGGGGATGCCGCAGTTGTCGAGCAGGACGAGGACGCCGACCGCCAGGTAGCCCCAGTCGTCGAGGAGCGGGGCGAGGTGCGCGAGGGGGCCGGGCAGCGGCGGCGGGACGGTGACCGGGGCCATGCGCTCACCCCGCGGCCGTGTCGCCGGGGCGTTCGGGGAGCGTGAGGTTGTCGCCGGTGGCCGGGTCGAAGACCTGGGCCTGTGCGGTGTCCAGCCACAGCCGCAGGCGTTCGCCCTCACGGGCCCGGGTCCTGGCGGAGAGCCGGGCGACGACCTCGGGGCCGCCGGCGCCGGTGTCGGCGAGCCCGGAGTCGGCGGCGAGTTCCGCCAGCTGCTCCGCCGCGGCCGCGGCGGCCGCGCCGCCCTCCTGGGCGACGTGGACGTAGACGTCGGAGCCGAGGGACTCGCGGACGTCGACGGTGACGGTGACCGTGGCGCCGCCACGGCCGGGGTCGACGAGCGCGGCGTCCTCGAAGTGCTCCGGCCGGAAGCCCGCGATGACCTCGCGCGGTGCGTCGTGGCGTGCCAGGGCGGTGCGGAGGCGGTCGTCGAGCGGCAGGTCGCCGAGGGGGGTGCGCAGCCGGTCCTCCTCCACGGCGGCGGGCAGGAAGTTCATCGCGGGCGAGCCGATGAACCCGGCGACGAAGAGGTTGCGCGGCCGGTCGTACAGTTCCTGCGGCGAGCCGGTCTGCTGGACGACGCCGCCGCGCATCACGACGACACGGTCGCCGAGGGTCATGGCCTCGGTCTGGTCGTGCGTGACGTACACCGTGGTGGTGCCCAGGCGCCGCTGGAGCCGGGCGATCTGGGTGCGCATCTGGACCCGCAGTTTGGCGTCGAGGTTGGAGAGCGGCTCGTCCATCAGGAAGGCCTTGGGCTCGCGGACGATGGCCCGGCCCATGGCGACGCGCTGGCGCTGCCCGCCGGAGAGGTTGGCGGGCTTGCGGTCGAGGTGGCCGGTCAGGTCGAGGACGCGGGCGGCCTCCTCGACCTTCTCCTTGATGACGGCCTTGTCCACGCCGGCCAGCCGCAGGGCGAAGCCCATGTTCTGGCGGACGGTCATGTGGGGGTAGAGGGCGTAGCTCTGGAAGACCATGGCGATGTCGCGGTCCTTGGGGGCCTTGTCGTTGACGACCTGCCCGCCGATGCGCAGGGTGCCCTCGGTGATGTCCTCCAGCCCGGCGATCATGTTGAGGGTGGTGGACTTGCCGCAGCCGGACGGCCCCACGAGGATCACGAACTCGCCGTCCCCGATGGCGAGGCTGACGTCGCGGACGGCGACCGCGCCGTCGGGGTAGCGCTTGGTGACGCCGTCGAGGGTGATCTCGGCCATGTGCGGTCCTTCAGCCCTTCACTGCGCCGGAGGTCAGTCCGGCCACGATGCGCCGCTGGAACAGCAGCACGAAGACGACGATCGGGACGGTGATGACCACGGCGGCCGCGGCGATCGAGCCGGTGGGCTGCTGGAACTGGGAGCTGCCGGTGAAGAACGCGATCGCCGCCGGCACGGTGCGCGCGGTGGTGGTGGAGGTGAGGGAGATCGCGAAAAGGAAGTCGTTCCAGCAGAAGATGAAGACCAGGATCGCCGTGGTGAACACCCCGGGCGCCGCCAGCGGTGCGATGACCAGCCGGAAGGCCTGGGCCGGGGTGGCGCCGTCGACCTTGGCCGCCTTCTCCAGGTCCCAGGGGATCTCGCGGAAGAAGGCCGACAGCGTGTAGACCGCCAGCGGCAGCGAGAAGGTCATGTACGGGATGATCAGTCCGGCCCAGGTGTCGAACAGCCCGAGGAAGCGCTCGATGTTGAACAGCGGCGACACCAGGGAGATCGGCGGGAACATCGCGATCAGCAGCGAGGTGCCGATCAGCAGCCCCTTGCCGGGGAAGCGCAGCCGGGCCACGGCGTAGGCGGCCATGGTGCCCAGGGTGACGGCGACGACGGTGGAGATCAGGGCGATCCCGATGGAGTTGACCAGCGCGCGGGTGAATTCGGAGGTCGCGAAGATGCCCCGGTAGTTCTCCAGCGTCCATGTGCGGGGGACGAAGCTGCCGTCGGAGAGGGTGGCGGGGTCCTTGAAGGACAGGGCGACGATCCACCACACCGGGAACAGCGCGTACAGCACCACGACGGTGTTGACGACGCTCCAGCGGGCGATCCGCCGCCGCTGCGCCGGGCTCGTGCTCATCGTCCGGTGTCCTCCGATCCGGGGGCGGCCGTGCCGAACAGCCGGATGAACGCGAAGGCGATGACCGCCACGCACAGGAAGATCAGCACCGAGATCGCCGAGCCGA
This sequence comes from Streptomyces sp. NPDC059718, assembly GCF_042733315.1. NCBI lineage: Bacteria > Bacillati > Actinomycetota > Actinomycetes > Kitasatosporales > Streptomycetaceae > Streptomyces > Streptomyces sp. NPDC059718. The sequence continues at coordinate 57,774 of NZ_JBHWGA010000039.1, read as the reverse complement.
TGCCGAGGTTCAGCGCCGTGAAGAGGTTGTCGTAGCCGAGGATCGACACCGAGCCCGTGCCGTTGGAGCCCTGCGTGAGCACGTAGATGTTGTCGAAGATCCGGAACGCGTCGAGGGTGCGGAACAGCAGCGCCACCAGGATGGCGGGCTTCATCAGCGGCAGCGTGACCAGCCGGAAGCGCTGCCACCGGCCGGCGCCGTCGACCATGGCCGCGCGCAGGGTCTCCTCGGGCACCAGGGCCAGCCCGGCGAGCAGCAGCAGCGCCATGAAGGGCGTGGTCTTCCAGACCTCGGCCAGGATGATCAGTCCGATGGCCTTCCAGTGGTCGGTCAGCGGGGCCTGTCCCGCCGCGTCGACGAGGTAGCCGATGCCGGGGGTCCAGGCGTACTGCCAGGAGAAGGCGGCGACGACGGTCACGATGCCGTACGGCAGCAGGATCGCGGTGCGCACCGCGGAGCGGCCGAGGACCGCCCGGTGCATGACGACGGCCAGGGCCATGCCGAGGGCCAGTTCCACCGCCACGGACACCACCGTGATCAGGCAGGTCACCCAGAAGGCCTCCCACCAGAACCCGGAGCTCAGGACCGCGGCGTAGTTGTCCAGGCCCACGAAACGGGCCAGCTGGGGGAAGCGCAGGTCGTAGCGGTGCAGGGACAGGTAGACGGCGTAGAACACGGGGTAGGCCGTCACGACGAGCATGACGACCACGGCGGGGGCACAGAGCAGCCAGCCCAGCCGCCGCTCCTGGCGGGCGCCCTCCGAGAGCCGCGTCACGGGACCAGCCCCTTGGACTGCAGGGCGTCCTCGATCTGCCCCCGCAGGTCCCGGACGGACTCGGCAGGCCGGATCGCGGCGGGTGGTGACAGGGTGTGGGACACCGCGATGGACACGTTCTGGTAGGCGGGGGTCTGCGGCCGCAGGGCCGCGTTCTCCAGCTCGGCGAGGATGTCCTGCGCGAAGGGGTAGCTGCGTTCGATCTGCGGATCGTCGTAGAGCGCGCGCAGGGTCGGCGGCAGGCCGCCCCGCAGCGCGGCGGTCCGCTGGTTGTCGCGGTCGCGCAGGCACAGCGCCGCCTCGAAGGCGAGGGCGGGCCGGCGGCTGTAGGCGCCGACGGCGAGGTCGATCCCGCCGATGGTGACCCGCGCGGGGCGGCCGGCGTCCACCCTGGGGTAGCGGGCCCACCGCAAGTGCCGGAACAGCTCCGGGTTGTCGGCCTTCATCGCCGGATACACGAAGGGGTAGTTCAGCTGGAAGGCGGCGGTGCCGGACTCCATCGCCAGCCGGTTCTGGTCCTCCGTCTGGTTGGGCAGCGACGGGTCGGCGGCGGGCGAGACCGCCAGGTCGCGCATGATGCCCGCGGCCCGTACCGCGGGCGCGCCGAGCGAGGGCGCGGTCGCGTCGGCGTTGAGGATCGACCCGCCGGCGCTGGCGACGAGCGTGTTGAACCAGACGGTGAGCCCCTCGTACTGGGCGCCCTGGACCTCGATCCGGTGGGGCTTGCCGGCCTTCGCCAGGGCGCGGGCCGCATCGAGCATCCCGGCCCAGGTCGTGGGCGGCTCCGGCACGAGGTCCGACCGGTACCACAGCAGCTGGACGTTGGTGTTGTAGGGGACCGCGTAGAGGCGGCCCTTCCACGTGGCCGTCCGCAGCGGCGCGGCGAGGGTGTCCCGGACGGCCTCGGCGCGCCGTTCGCCCGTCCACGGGCGGATCCAGCCGGCCTCGGCGAATTCCGGGGCCCAGGTGACGTCCAGGCCGAGGACGTCGAGCGCGGGGTCGTGTGCGGCCAGCCGGCGTACGAGTTGCTGCCGCTGGCCGTCCGCCGTCCGGGGGAGCTTGTTGTAGCGGATGACGTAGCGTCCGCCGGAGGCACGGCTGCAGCGGTCGGCGGCCTGCTGGAGCGCCCCGGAGTCGTCGGGGAAGTTGTACCAGTCGAGCGTCGCCCGTCCGGACGTCCGCGACGCGCCGCCGCAGGCGACCGCGGCGGCCGCGAGGACGACCACCGCGGCAAGGGCCCGGGAGCGCCGTACCGCGCACGCCATAGGCACCTCGCTCCCCTGCTCGGACACACTCGGCCCGGACCATGAAGCCCCCGCCACGGCCGCCGACGGTGCCTCAGGGGCGTGTCGGGGCGAGGTATTCACGCGGTCGGCGCAACCCGTGCCGCCGACCGGTGCCGGCGTCCCGCGCGTGGGGAGACTGGCAGGGTGCCCGGCGTCCTCCCCGCCCCGCTCGCCGACCTCCTGCGGCGCAACAACGACCCGATCGTCGTGCAGACGGTGCGCTCCACCGTGGCCGCGGTGCTGTCGTACGCCGTGGCCGTCTGGCTGCTGCCCAACCCCGCACCGCTGACGGCTCCGCTGACGGCCCTGCTCGTGGTGCAGGTGACGCTCTACACGACGGTGACCACGGGCATCCGACGGGTGGTCAGCGTGGTGGCGGGCGTCCTCATCGCGGTCGGCTTCGCGGAGCTGATCGGGCTGACGTGGTGGAGCCTCGGGCTGATCATCCTGGCGTCGCTGGTGATCGGTCACTTCATCCGCGTGGACGAGTTCGTGGCCGAGGTGGCGATCAGCGCGATGCTCATCCTGGCCGTCCCCGCCCCCTCCGGCGAGGCACTGGACCGCATCCTGGAGACCCTGGTCGGGGCGGTCGTCGGGGTGCTGCTGAACGTCGTCGTGCCGCCCCCCGCCTTCGTGGAGCCGGCCGGTGACGCGGTGCGGGAGCTGGCCGAGCACATGCGGGCGCTGATGCTCCGTATGGGGCGGGAGGTGCGCGACGGCGCCACCGCCGGGCAGGCCCGCTCCTGGCTGATGGACGCACGCCGGCTGGACAACGAGATCGCACGGTTCGACGCCTCGCTGCGCAGGGCGGAGGAGGGGACCCGGCTCAACCCGCGGGTGAAACCGGCGGAGGGCGCGATGGCCCGGCTCCTCCTGCGCAGCGGGCTGGACACCCTGGAGGTGTCGACCGTGCTGCTGCGGACGCTGTGCCGCTCGCTGACGGAGCTGGACCGCGAGCGCGGCGCGCGGGAGCCGCTGTTCACCGGCGAGCTCGCCGCCGGCATCGACGAGTTGTTCGCCGACATGGCGGACGCCGCCGACAGTTACGGCCGGCTGATCGCCGCCCAGGTCACGGAGGGCGCGGACCAGGCGGAGGCCCGGCTGGAGGACGCGCTGCGGCGCGGCCGGGAGGAACGGGACCGGATCGCGGCGCTGCTGCGGGCGGAGACGGAACGGCGCTGGGAGAGCTGGGACCTGTACGGGGCGCTGCTGGCCAACATCGACCGGCTGCTGGACGAGCTGGACCTGGAGAAGCGCTCGCTGTGGCTGTCGGAGCAGCTCGTCGCCGCGGCGCCGCACTCGCCGACGCTGCCCGGCCGGATGCGCCGTCAGGCCCGCTCCGTCGCCACCCGGCTGCGCCTGCGGTCCCCCGGGGGGACCGGTTCCGGGCGGGACGGACGGTGATCATGCCTCATGCTGGTGGGATGGACCTGCTGAACGTGTGCGTCGCCGGGGCGACCGGCTGGACCGGGGAGGCGGTCGCGCGCGCCGTCCTGGACTCCGGGGACCTGCGGCTGCGGACGGCGGTGGCGCGGTCGGCGGCCGGCGCGGACCTCGGGGCGGTGTGGGGCGGTCCGGAACTCGGGGTGCCCGTCTTCAGCACGGTCGACGACGCGCTGGACGGCGTGGACGTGCTGATCGACTACACCTCGCACACCGCTGTCGGGCGTCATGTGCGCACCGCGGTGGTCCGCGGGGTCAACGTCGTGGTCGGCTCGTCGGGCCTGTCCGGCGCGGACTACGAGGAGATCGCCGCGCTGGCCGAGGAGCACGGGGTCGGCGTGGTGGCCTCGGGGAACTTCTCGCTGACCGCCGCCATGGCGCAGGCCGCCGCCCGGCTGGCCGCCCGTCACCTGCCGCACTGGGAGATCATCGACTACGCGTCCGCGACCAAGCCCGACGCCCCCAGCGGCACCGCGCGCGAACTCGCCGAACAGCTGGGCGCCGTACGGCGTCCCGAGTACGCCGTGGACCCGGAACGCACGGCGGGGCACCCCGAGGCCCGCGGCGCGTCGATCGCGGGCACACAGGTCCACTCGCTGCGACTGCCGGGCTACACCCTCGCCGTGGAGGCGCAGTTCGGGCTGCCGGACGAGCGTCTGGTGATCCGTCACGAGGCGGGCACCTCCCCCGCCCCCTACGTCGCAGGGACCCTGCTCGCCGCTCGCGCGGCCGCGACACGCCGGGGTCTGGTACGCGGTCTCGACACGCTGTTGCTCAGCGAGGACTGACTTCCGTACCTCGTGGCACTGCGTCACTTCCTTGGCCACGCTGTCGCCCGGACGCTCCGCTCGACGGGCGGCCCTTGACCGCGCGACGTACGACTGGATCGCAGGGGCGGCGTCGACCGCCGCCCGCCACGCGTCCGAAGGAAGGACACTCATGCGAACCAGTCTGATGCGCCGCACCGCTCTCGGCGTCGCGACCGGACTTCTTGCCACCGGCCTCTTGGCCGCCTCGACCGGCAGCGCCGCCGCCACGGCGGGCAGCGACGACGGCGGGAACGGCTCCTACAGCAAGGGCAGCGACGGCTACGGCGACGACGACAACGGCTACGGGGACGACGGCGGGGACAACGGGAACAACGGCTACGGCGACAGCGACAGCGACAGCGGCCGAGGCGGAGGCGGCGGAGACAACGGCCGCGGCGGCGGTGGGGGCGGCGGAGGCCGGGGCAACGGCGACGACGACGGCGGCTACGGCGGCGGCGGCGGAGACAACGGCCGCGGCGGCGGTGGGGGCGGCGGAGGCCGGGGCAACGGCGACGACGACGGCGGCTACGGCGGCGGCGGAGACAACGGCCGCGGCGGCGGCGGGGGCGGCGGCCGCGGCGGTGGCGTCTCCAACTGGAACGACGACGGCGACAGCGGTCGCGGCGGCGGCGACAACGATGACGACAACGGCAACGGTGGAGGCAAGGGCGGCAAGGGAGGCGGTAAGGGCGGCAACGGGGACAACGCGACCTACAAGGACAAGGACGACAACAACGGGAAGGGCAGCAGCAAGGGCAACAAGGGCAAGGGCGGAAAGGACAGCAAGGGCAAGGGCAACAAGGGCGGAAAGGGCCACGACAAGGGCCACCACAAGAAGTACAAGAAGCACCACAAGAAGGAGTGCAACAAGCACGGCTACCGGTTCAGCTTCAGCTACAAGTACAGCGTGAGCTATGGCTATGGCGTTGGGTTCGGCAAGGGCGTCCACGCCCTCGGTCTCGGCAAGGGCCTCGACGACTTCGACTACGGGTTCGGTGACAAGTTCGGCCGCGGCTACGGCGGTCTGTACAGCTCGGGTTCGCTGAACGTGCTCATCTGACGCGGGGCTGCCGCCGGGTACGACGAGGGCCGGGAGGAACGTTGTGTTCCTCCCGGCCCCGCGTACGTGCGCCCTCTTCGTCAGCCGAGGTCAGAGGCCTTGATGTAGCCGCTCTTGACCAGCAGCTTCTCGTAGTTGCCCTTGTCGACGCCGACCGGGGAGATCAGGTACGACGGCACGATCTTGTTGCCGTTGTCGTACGTGCTCTTGTCGTTGATCTCGGGCTGCCGGCCGCCGAGGATGTCCTGGGCCATCTGGACCGCGCGGGCCGCGAGCTTGCGGGTGTCCTTGTAGACCGTCATGGACTGCTCGCCCTTGATGATCTCCTTCACCGAGTCGACCTCGGCGTCCTGGCCGGTGACGATCGGCATCGGCTTGGCCGTGGTGCCGTAGCCGTCGGCCTTCAGCGCCTGGATGACGCCGCGGGCGATGCCGTCGTTGGGGGAGAGGACGGCGTCCACGGTGGAGCTGCCCTTGTAGTGGTTCCTCAGCCGGGTCGCCATCGTCTCGGTGGCGATCGCCGCGTCCCAGTGGAACGTCGCCACCTGGCTGAGGCGGGTCTGGTCGCTCTTCACGACCAGCTGGCCCTTGTCGATGTACTTCTGCAGGACGTCCATCGCGCCCTTGAAGAAGAACCCGGCGTTGTTGTCGTCGGGGTCGCCGCCGAACACCTCGAGGTTGTACGGCCCGTTGCCGGACTTCAGCCCGAGCTTCTCCTCGATGTACTTGCCCTGGATCGTGCCGACCTGGGCGTTGTTGAAACTCGCGTAGTAGTCGACGTTGCTGGAGCCCAGCAGCAGGCGGTCGTAGGCGATGACCTTGACGCCCGCCCTCGACGCCTTCTGGAGGGCGTCGCCGAGCTCGAATCCGTCGACCGCCCCGATGATCAGGAGCTTGTCGCCCCGGTCGATCATCGCCTCGACCTGGTCGACCTGCGTGTTGACCTTGTCGTCGGCGTACTGCAGGTCGGTCTTGTACCCCTGGGCCTTGAACAGCTTGGCCATGTTGTCGCCGTCGGCGATCCAGCGGGTCTGCTTCTTGGTGGGAAGGGCGATGCCCACCGTGACTTCGCCGCCCTGCCCGCCCGAATCGCCGCCGCAGCCGGTGGCCGCTGCCGTCAGGGAGAAGGTGAGGACCACCAGGGACGCGGTGCGCAGCCTGGCAGTTCTGCCAGCGTGCATGGGACTCAGTTCCTTTCGGGCCGAACAAAAGTGTGCTCTCATCGCCCACCCCCGAGAGCGACAGTGTCCGGGCCCGTCACGGAGATCCGTGGCAGCCCAGCGATCCGCCGGAGCCCGGTGAACTGCTGATGCGTCAGGCCCGAGGAATGCTGTGGGAGGACGACGGCAGCACGCCACGCTCCCGGTCCCGGCGAGGCCCGTGATCACCGGACCCCACCTGGACGGATACCTCGAAGTTGGATCCGGACAATAGCACAGCCACTCGTACGGACGTTCAGCCGACCGGCACCGCGTTCGGGCTCGCCTGGGTTCCGCTCCCGGGGACCGGCTCGGAGGCGTCGGCGCCCAGCGCGACGATCCGGTTGTCCGCGTCGACGTGCACCACCCGCGGCCGCAGCGCGCGGGCCTCCGCGTCGTCGACCTGCGCGTAGCTGATCAGGATGACCAGGTCTCCGGGGTGCACCAGGTGCGCGGCGGCACCGTTGATGCCGATCACCCCCGAACCGCGGCGGCCCTCGATGACGTAGGTCTCCAGGCGGGCGCCGTTGGTGATGTCCACGATGTGGACCAGCTCGCCGGGCAACAGGTCGGCGGCGTCCATCAGATCGGCGTCCACGGTGACGGAGCCGACGTAGTGCAGGTCGGCCTCGGTCACGGTGGCACGGTGGACCTTGGACTTGAACATGGTGCGCAGCACGGCTCACACTCCTGATGCGGACGGTCGCGTCCCGGTCGGGGTACGCGCCTGATGCGGCCATGGTAGTCGGCGCGAACCACCGGCCCCGAGGTACCCGTTCGCGTCAGTGACTGCCGCTTCCGCCCCACCTCTAGGCAAGTGGACCAATCGCCGGATATCTTCCCTGCCTGCCGCCTCGCCGCGGCGTGGCACAGGCTCGGGGAAGGGGGCGCCGTGCGCGAGTTCAGCCTTCCGCCCCGGGCGGAGCAACTGCGGTCGGGGGGACTCGCCGACTCGGTGTACGACGCGGCCGACAGGCGCCCGGACGCGGCCGTCCTGGCCCGGCGCGCGGGGCACGAGGGCGACCGCTGGCAGGAGGTCGGCGCCGCGGCCTTCCGCGACGAGGTGGCCGAACTGGCCCGCGGTCTGGTGGCGGACGGTGTCCGCTTCGGCGAGCCGGTGGCGGTGATGGCCCGCACCCGGTACGAGTGGACGCTGTTCTCGTACGCGCTCTGGTCGGTGGGCGCCCGGATCGTCCCCGTCTATCCCACCTCCTCGGCCGAGCAGGTCCGCTGGATCCTCGCCGACTCCGGGGCGGTCGCGGTCGTCGTCGAGCACGAGGACCACGCCATGACGGTGGGCGCCGTCTGCGACACGCTGCCCGCGCTGCGCCGGATCTGGCAGCTGGACGCGGGGTGCGTCCCGTGGCTGGCGGCGCTGGGCCGGCAGGTCCACCCGGTGATGCTGGACCAGTTGCGCTGGGCGGTCGAGCCGCAGTCGGTGGCGGTGATCGCCTACACCTCGGGCACCACGGGACCGCCCAGGGGCTGCCTGATCACCCACGCCAACCTCGCCGCCGAGTGCGACACGCTGCTGACCGGGTACGGCTCGATCTTCGCCCCGCCGGGGGTGCGGCCGTCGGTGCTGGCGTTCCTGCCCATGTCGCACATCTACGGGCTGATGGTGACCACCTGCGCGGTGCGCGGGGGCGTGCTGCTCGGCCACCAGCCCGACCTGACGCCGGGCGAACTCCTCCCGGCGTTCCGGTCCTTCCGGCCGACCATCCTGCTCGCCGTCCCGTACGTCTACGAGAAGATCATCCAGGGCGCTCGGAACACCGCCGCCCGCGGCGGCAAGGCCCATGTCTTCGACCGGGCGGCAAGCGTGGCGGTGCGCTACGCCGAGGCCGTGGAGCGGCACGCGCTGGGCTCGGGTCCGGGGCCGGGGCCGCTGCTGCGGGCGGCGCACTCGGCGTTCGACCGGATGGTCTACGGCCGGATCCGGGAGGTGCTGGGCGGGCGCGTGCACTACACCGTCTCGGGCGGCTCCCCGCTCAGCCGGGAGCTGGCGCTGCTGTTCGCGGGTGCCGGGCTCACCATCTACGACGGGTACGGACTGACCGAGACCACGGCCGCGGTGACCGCGCAGCCGCTGGGGAAGGTGCGCTTCGGCACCGTGGGCCGGCCGCTGCCCGGCAGCGCGGTGCGGATCGCACCGGACGGCGAGGTGCTGGTGCGGGGGACGACGGTCTTCGCCGGCTACCACGCCGACCCGGTCGCGAACCACGAGGTGTGGCGCCGCGGCGGATGGATGGCCACCGGCGACATGGGCTCGCTGGACCCAGACGGGTACCTGACGATCACCGGGCGGAAGAAGGACATCATCATCACCAGCGGCGGCAAGAGCGTGGCGCCGCTGGTGCTGGAGGAGCGGCTGCGGGCGCACCCGCTGGTCTCGCAGTGCATCGTGGTCGGCGACAACAGGCCCTTCGTCGCGGCGCTGATCACCCTGGACCGGGAGGCCGTCCAGCTGCGGACGGCGATGGCCCAGCCGGACGTGCACGCCGAGGTCCAGCGCGCGGTGTCGATGGCCAACGCGGCGGTCTCGCGGGCCGAGTCGATCCGGGCGTTCCGCATCCTGCCGCACGAGTTCTCGGTGGAGAACGGGATGCTGACGCCCTCGCTGAAGCTCCGCAGGAACACGATCGTCAGCCAGTACGCGGCGCAGATCGAGTCGATCTACACCTCTCCGGCCCCCTGACCGGCTCCGCCGGCGCCGCCCCCGTCGAGCAGCCGGCGCAGCCGGTCGAGGAACGTCCGCTGGGCGGAGAGGATCTTCCCGTGGGCGGCCGGGCCGAGCGGGAACCACGCGGCCCGGTCGACCTCGGGGAACTCCCGGACCCGGCCCGAGCCCCGGGGCCACTCCATGGAGAAGGTCCCGGGCACCACGAGGCCGGTGTCGAGGTCGCCCTCCAGCGCCCAGACGGTCACGACCTTCCCGCCCGGCTGCAGGTTCTCGCCGAGCGGTAGCAGCTCGCCCTGCGGCACGGGCAGGCCCAGTTCCTCCAGGAACTCGCGCCGGGCGGCCGCCTCGGCGGTCTCGTCGGGCTCGTACTCGCCCTTCGGGATGGTCCAGGCCCCGGCGTCCTTGGACGACCAGAACGGGCCGCCCATGTGGGCCAGCAGGACCTCGGGCGCGCCGCGCGGGGTGCCGCGGAAGAGCAGGATCCCCGCGCTGCGCTTGACCGCCTTGTCCGCCATCCGACCAGTGTGGCCGGTCAGCCGCGGGCCAGCCACAGGTCGGGGCCGAAGACCTCGTAGTGCACGTCCGCGGCGGGCACGCCGCGTTCGATGAGCTGGCCGCGCACGGCGCGCATGAAGGGCAGCGGGCCGCACAGGTAGGCCCGCAGGCCGTCCGGCAGGTCGACGCCGGACAGGTCGACCCGGCCGGTGCGGTCGCCGGGGACGGCGCCGGTGCCCGGGTCCTCGTACCAGAAGTGGGCGCTGCCCCCGGGGAGCTTCTCGGTCAGGGCGCGGTGGTCGGCGGCGTGGGCGTGGTGCCCCGGCGTGCGGTCGCCGTGGACGACGGTCACGGGGGCGCCGTAGCCGTCGCCGGCGAGCCGGTGCAGCATGGCGAGCATCGGGGTGCAGCCGATGCCGGCCGAGGCGAGCAGCAGGGGCCCGCCGTCGTCGTGGAGGACGATGTCGCCGTAGGGGGCCGACAGCTCGACCAGGGCGCCCTCGCCCACGTGGTCGTGGAGGTGGCCGGAGACCTCGCCGGCCGGGTCCCCGGCGACGCCGCGCTCGCGCTTGACGGTGATCTGCCGGGTGGTGTCGCCGGGGGCGCCGGAGAGGCTGTACTGCCGGATCTGCCGGGCGCCGTCGGGGAGTTCGACGCGCACCGAGACGTACTGGCCGGGGCCGAAGTCGGGCAGGGGCAGGCCGTCCGCGGGACGGAGCCGGAGGGAGACGACGTCCTCGGTCTCCTGCACCTTCTCCGCGACCTCCCAGGGGCGCCAGGTGTCGCCGGCGAGGACGCCGTGCTCGGCGTACAGCCGCTGCTCGATGGCGATGAGGGCGTTCGCCATCAGCCAGTAGACCTCGTCCCAGGCGGCGGCGACCTCCTCGGTGACGGCGTCGCCCAGCACTTCGGCGATGGCGGCGAAGAGGTGCTCCTGCACGATGTGGTACTGGCCCGGGGTGATGCCGAGCGACGCGTGCTTGTGGGCGATGCGGGAGAGCATCGCGTCGGGGCGCTGTCCGGGGTGCTCGACCAGGACGGTGGCGAAGTGCGCGATGGCTCCCGCGAGCGCCTCGCGCTGCGTGCCGGCCGCCTGGTTGCCGCGGTTGAACAGGTCCCTCAGCAGCTCGGGGTGGGCGGCGAAGAGCCTGTCGTAGAAGAGCGCGGTGATCTCGGAGATCGCGCCGCCGACGGCGGGCAGGGTGGCGCGGACGGTCGCTGCGGACTTCTCGCTGAGCATGGACGGCTCCCTAATTGGTATCTGATATTCGCATTAAAGGGCGTACGAAGACCCACCCTCGGCGGGCGGTCGGTTCGGGTGGGCCGGATCAGCCCCGCGGACCGGGCGGGCCGGAACCGACCAGCCCCACCAGGACGGGTCCGGTGGGCGCGGCGGTCAGATCGGCGACGGTGAGCGGGTCCAGGGAGGCGTAGAAGGCCTCCTGCGCCCGGCGCAGCGCGCCGCGCAGCCGGCAGGCACCGGCGAGTGGACAGGGCGTCTCGCCCTCGCAGTCCACGACGTCGCCGACACCCTCCAGCTCCCGCACCAGGCGGCCGACCGAGGCCGCCCGCCCGGCGGCGGTGAGCTCCAGGCCACCGCCGCGCCCCCGGCGGGTCTCGACGACCCCCAGATGCTGCAGCCGGGCCACCACCTTGGCCAGGTGCGAGTACGGGACCCGCATCGCCTCGGCCACGTCCCGGGCGGTGGACGGCTCGTCCTTGACGGACAGGGCCATCACCGCGCGGAGCGCGAGGTCGGTGGACTTCGTCAGGCGCATGCCTTGAGGCTAGATAATGCGCATCAGGGATTCAAGTTAAGAGGGGGGTCGTGCGGCCCACGTCACACGTATTCCGTGGCGGCGTCCAGCAGCCAGTCGGCGAGGTAGCCGGCGAAGGAGGAGCGGACCAGCACCCAGAAGCCCGCCCGCACCTCCTCCCTGGCCACCAGCACCACCTGGGCGCGGGCCAGCGCGGTCTGCGCGCAGCGGCCGGGGGGGAACACCCGCGGGTGCAGGTCGAGCGAGCAGCCGTGGGCCAGCAGGTCGCGGGCGCGGGGGCCGGAGACCAGCAGGGTGGTGCGCTGGGCGGAGACGTCGGTGACGGAGACGTGCGCCTCCCCCGCGGCCTTGCGCAGACGGGCCTCCAGGTCCTCCTGTGCGCCGGGCGGCCCGACGACCAGCCACTGGTCGGGGCCGAGCCACAGGACCGCCAGGTCCCCGGTGCGGACGGCCGTGCACGGCTCCAGGGGCAGCGGTGCGCCCAGGGCGAGCCCGGCGGCCTCAGCGGCCGGGCCCCCGGGGTCCAGGCGCAGGTCGATCTGCGTGAGGAAGGGCAGTTCGGCCAGGCGCAGGGCACCTCCCGAGGCGCGGGTCGTGGCGGCGAGCCGGCCGGCCGCGGCCGACAGCGGACCGAGTCGGGTGACGGTGTCAGCCATCGCGGCGGGCCCCCTCGGGGTCGTAGAGGACGGGGGAGGCGACGGTCACGGGCACCAGACGGTCGCCGACGGGCGCGTACAGCCGCTCCCCCACCCGCTGCCGGCCGCCCTTGACCAGGGCGAGCGCGAAGGTGCGGCCGAGGGCGGCACTGCGGTAGCTGGAACTGACGTGGCCGAGCGCCGGAACGGGCGGTCCGGGCAGCACCGGGTCAGCGACGAGGTGGGTGCCCTCCGGGAGCAGCAGGCCCGGGTCCTCGGGCAGCAGGCCGACGAGGTGCTTGCGGTCGGGGCGTGCGGTGTCGGTGCGGGCGTGCGACCGCTTGCCGATGAAGTCGCGCTTCTTCTTCGACACGACCCAGTCCATGCCGAGGTCCTGCGGGGTGACCGTGCCGTCGGTGTCCTGGCCGACGATCGGATAGCCCTTCTCGGCGCGCAGCACGTGCATCGTCTCGGTGCCGTACGGGGTGGCGCCGGCGGCCCGCACCGCCTCCCAGAGGGTCGTCGCGCGCCAGGGCGGGACGTTGACCTCGTACGCGAGCTCCCCGGAGAAGCTGATCCGGCACACCCGGGCCGGCAGCCCCGCCACCGTCGCGTCGCGCCAGGCCATGAAGGGGAACTCGGCCCTGTCCACGGCCAGTCCGGGGGCGAGCGCGCCCAGCACCTCGCGTGAGCGCGGGCCCACGAGGGCGACGGTGGCCCATTGCTCGGTCACGGAGGTGCAGTGGGCGCGCAGTTCCGGCCACTCGGTCTGCAGCCACTCCTCCATCCAGTCCAGGACGGCTGCGGCGTTGCCCGTGGTCGTCGTGACCAGGAAGCGGTCCTCCGCGAGCCGGATGACCGTGCCGTCGTCGAAGACCATCCCGTCCTGGCGGCACATGACGCCGTAGCGGATCATGCCCGGGCGCAGGGTGGACATCAGGTTGGTGTAGAGCCGGTCCAGGAACTCCGCCGCGTCCGGGCCCTGGACGTCGATCTTGCCGAGGGTCGAGGCGTCCATGAAGGCCACGTCCTCGCGGGCGGCCCGGCATTCGCGCAGGACGGCCGCCGCCATGTCCTCGCCGGGGCGCGGGTAGTACCGGGGGCGTTTCCACTGCCCCACGTCCTCGAAGACCGCGCCGCCGGCGAGGTGGAGGTCGTGCAGCGCGGTCACCCGGACCGGGTCGTGGAGCGCGCCCCGGTCGCGGCCCGCGAGCGCGGCGAAGGACACCGGCGCGTACGGGGGGCGGTGCGTCGTCGTGCCGAGCGCGGACACCTCCACGCCGAGCAGGCCCGCGACGACGCCCGAGGCCAGGACGCCGGAGGTCTTCCCCTGGTCGTTCGCGGTGCCCGCGGTGGTGTACCGCTTGGTGTGCTCCACCGAGCGCATCCCCGTACCGGCCGCGCGCGCCAGGTCGGCGACGGTGACGTCGCGCTGCAGGTCGACGAAGCGCGGGCCGGGGGCCGGGACGGGGACGTCGAAGAGGGCGATCGGCGGGCGCCCGGGTCCCGGCTCCGCCGGCTGGACGAGGGGCCGCGCCGGCGTGAAGCCCTCGGCCGCGAGCGCCCGGGCGGCGGCCGCCACGCCCTCCGCGGGTGTGGCGGCGAACTCCACGGCCTGGTGCGTCGATCCGGGCACCGGGACGAAGGTGCCGAGGGCCCCGTCGTACCGCAGGGCGCCGCCCGCCTGGCTGTAGAGGTGGCCCACGGGGTTCCAGCCGCCCGAGACCAGCAGCAGGTCGGCCTCGATCCGCCGGTCGCCGACCAGTACGGCCGTCAGCCGGTCCGTCCCCTCGGTGCCGGTGACGTACGCGCCGTCCCGCGCGTCGGCCACCGCCGCGATCTCCACTCCGGCGGCGGCCAGGTCGCGCACGACGTCGCCGGTGCTGTCGTTGGTGGTGAACACGACGGCCCTGCGCCCGGGTACGACGCCGTAGCGGCGGACGTAGGCGCGGGCCGCGCCGGCCAGCATGACGCCGGGACGGTCGTTGTCGGGGAAGGCCAGGGAACGTTCGTGCGCGCCGGTGGCGAGGACGACCCGGCGGGCGCGGACGCGGTGGACGCGTTCGCGGGAGACGTGGGCGGGGGCGGCGGCGCCGAGGTGGTTCGTGCGGCGCTCGACGGCGAGGACGTGGTTGTCGTCGTAGTGGCCGAAAACCGTCGTACGGCGCAGGATGCGGATCCCGGGTTCGGCGGCGAGGAGGGCCTCGGTCTCCGCGGCCCAGTCCAGGTGCCGTCCGCTGCCGAGGAGGCTGCCGCCCGGTTCCGGCTGGTCGTCGGCGAGGATCACCCGCGCTCCGCTGCCGGCCGCCACGGCCGCCGCCGCGAGCCCGGTGGGGCCCGCGCCGACGATCAGCAGGTCGCAGTGGGCGTGGACGGCGTCGTAGCGGGCCGGGTCGGGACCGGTGGCGAGCCGGCCCCGACCGGGCAGGCCGGTCGCCACGAGGCCGTCGTACAGCTCGACGGTCGTCGCGGGCAGCATCGGTTCGGGGAACGGGAACTCGATCTGCACCAGGGCGTTGGGCTCCTCCACCCCGGCGGAGAAGATGCCGCGCGGACGCCCCAGCCTGATGCCGGTACCGGTGGCGACGACCCCGTGGGCGAGCAGCGCGGAGGCGAGGGTGTCCCCGCGGTAGCCGGTGTACGTGGTGCCGTCGAAGGTGAACGTCAGGGGCGTGGCACGGTCGATCCGCCCGCCCTCGGCGAGCCGGAAGGGCTGGGCCGGGTCACGCGCGGGCCGCGGGGCGGGGGCCGGGGCCGGGGCGGCCTGCGCGCGGGACGCCGTCGGGCCGACGGGCGGGGACGCGGCCGGGCCGACGGCCGGTGACGGGCCGAGGTCCGGGGCGGACGCGCCGGTGACGAAGCGGTTCGTCGCCGTGTCGCGCACCGCGTCGAACCAGCGGCGGCAGCCCGCGCCGTGCATCCAGCGTTCGGCGAAGGGACCCTTGGGGTTGTCGCGGAAGAAGAGGTGGCGGGCCCACTCCTCGTCCGTCAGGGCCGCCGGGTCCCGCGGGTAGGCGAGGTGCGCCTGACCGCCGTAGTGGAACTCGGCCTCGTCGCGGGGCCCGCACCAGGGGCAGGGGATGACCAGCATCGATCGGGCTCCTCAGTGGGCGACCGCGGCCGCGCCGTGCTCGTCGACGAGCGCGCCGGTGGTGAATCGTTCGAGCGAGAAGGGCGCGGCCAGGGCGTGCGGGCTGTCGTGGGCGATGGTGTCCGCGTAGACCCACCCCACGCCGGGGGTGGCCTTGAAACCGCCGGTGCCCCAGCCGCAGTTGAGGTAGAGGCCGTGGACCGGGGTGAGACCGACGATCGGCGAGGCGTCCGGGCTGACGTCGACGATGCCGCCCCAGGTGCGCAGCAGGTGGGCGCGGGCGAAGACCGGGAAGAGTTCCAGCGCGGCGGCCATCTGCCGCTCGATGACGTGGAACGCGCCGCGCTGGGTGTAGGAGTTGTAGGCGTCGATGCCCGCGCCCATGACCAGTTCGCCCTTGTGGGCCTGGCTGACGTACACGTGCACCGCGTTGGACATGACGACCGTGGGGTGCACGGGCTCCAGTAGTTCGCTCACCAGCGCCTGCAGCGGGTGGCTCTGCAGCGGCAGGTCGAAACCGGCCATCCGCGCGAGCACCGAGGTGTGGCCGGCCGCGCAGAGCGCCACCTTGCCCGCGGCGATGGGCCCGAGGTTCGTCCGTACGCCGGTGACCCGGCCGCCGTGGACGTCGATACCGGTCACCTCGCAGTTCTGGACGAGGTCGATCCCGGCCGCGTCGGCCGAGCGGGCCAGGCCCCAGGCCACGTGGTCGTGCTTGGCGATCCCCGCGCGGGGCTGGTAGGTCCCGCCCATCACCGGATACCGCACGTCCGGCGAGGTGTTGACGATCGGGCAGGCCTCCTTCACCTGCGCGGGGTCGAGCCACTGGGCGTCGACTCCGTTCAGCCGGTTGGCCTCGACCCGGCGGACTCCGTCGCGTACGTCCTGGAGGCTGTGGGCGAGGTTGAGGACCCCGCGCTGGGAGAACAGGATCGGGTAGTCCAGTTCCTCCTCCAGGCCCTCCCACAGCTTCAGGGCGTGCTCGTAGATGCCCGCGCTCTCGTCCCAGAGGTAGTTGGAGCGGATGATCGTGGTGTTGCGGGCCATGTTGCCGCCCGCGAGCCAGCCCTTCTCCAGCACGGCCACGTCGGTGATGCCGTGGTTGCGCGCCAGGTAGTGCGCGGTGGCCAGGCCGTGGCCGCCGCCGCCGACGACGACCACGTCGTAGGAGCGCTTGGGTTCGGGCGTGCGCCAGAGGAACTCCGGGTGCTCGGGGAGGTCGGCACCCAGGGTGCGCGGGGTCATCGGGCGTCGTCTCCGTCCTGCTGCAGGTGCGGGTAGAGCGGGTGCGCGGCGGCGAGCGCCTCGGTGCGGGCCCGCAGCGCGGACAGGTCGGGCGCGGGGCGCAGGGCGAGCGCGACGACGTCGGCGACCTCGGCGAAGTCGTCCTCGGTGAAACCGCGGGTGGCCAGCGCGGGCGTGCCGATCCGCAGCCCCGAGGTGACCATGGGCGGGCGCGGGTCGAAGGGGACGGCGTTGCGGTTGACGGTGATGCCGACGGAGTGCAGCAGGTCCTCGGCCTGGCGGCCGTCGAGGGCGCAGGCGCGCAGGTCGACGAGGACGAGGTGCACGTCGGTGCCTCCGGTGAGCACCGACACGCCCGCCCGCGCGGCGTCCTCCCGCGTCAGGCGCTCGGCCAGGATGCGGGCACCGGCCAGGGTGCGGGCCTGGCGTTCCCTGAACTCCTCCCCCGCGGCGACCTTGAAGGAGACCGCCTTCGCGGCGATCACGTGCTCCAGGGGGCCGCCCTGCATGCCGGGGAAGACCGCCGAGTTCAGCTTCTTGGCGAGGTCCGCGTCGTCGGTCAGGATCACTCCACCGCGCGGGCCGCCGAGCGTCTTGTGGGTGGTCGTGGTGGTGACGTGGGCGTACGGGACGGGGTTCGGGTGGAGCCCCGCGGCGACCAGGCCCGCGAAGTGCGCCATGTCGACCAGGAGCAGCGCACCGACCTCGTCGGCGATGCGGCGGAAGGCGGCGAAGTCCAGCTGCCGGGGGTACGCCGACCAGCCCGCGATGATCACCTTCGGGCGGTGCTCCTTGGCGAGCCGCTCGACCTCGTCCATGTCGACCCGGTGGTCGGTCGCGGCGACGTGGTACGGGACGACGTCGAACATCTTCCCGGAGTAGTTGAGCCGCATCCCGTGCGTGAGGTGGCCCCCGTGCGCGAGGTCCAGCCCGAGCACGGTGTCGCCGGGTCGCAGCAGGGCGAAGAGCACGGCGGTGTTGGCCTGCGCCCCGGAGTGCGGCTGGACGTTGGCGTACGCGGCGCCGAAGAGGGCCTTGACGCGCTCGACGGCGAGCCGCTCGGTGACGTCGACGTGCTCGCAGCCGCCGTAGTAGCGGCGGCCGGGGTAGCCCTCGGCGTACTTGTTGGTCAGCACCGAGCCCTGGGCCTCCAGGACGGCGGCGGGCGCGAAGTTCTCCGAGGCGATCATCTCCAGGGTGGACCGCTGACGGGCCAGTTCGGCGCGCAGCGCGGCGTGCACCTCGGGGTCGAGTTCGGACAGGCGGGCGGTCAGCGGGTTCATGCGCGGGGCTTCCTCTCAGCGGCGGCGTCGGAGGTCTCGCGGTGGTGCCGTCCGCGGGGTGTCAGCCGCGGAGGCGGGACATGGCCGGGTCGAACAGCGGCTCCGCGGCGACCCGCGCCGCCATGCGCCGGTCGAAGTACGCGATGTCGAGGGAGCGCCCCGGCACGGCGAGCTCCGCCGGCAGCCAGGCGTAGGCGATGCCCTTGCCGACCGTGTAGCCGTAGGCGGCGCTGGTGACGTAGCCGACGGGCCGGGCGCCGTCGTACACCGGCTCCTTGCCCATCACCACGGCGCTCGGGTCGTCGACGGTCAGGCAGGTGAGCCTGCGCCGCACCTGGTCCCGGCGCCGGGCGAGCGCGGCCTTGCCGGTGAAGTCGTCCTTGTCCTCCCTGACGGCGAAGGCGAGGCCGGCCTCGTACGGGTCGTGCTCGAAGGTCATGTCGGTGCCGAAGGAGCGGTACCCCTTCTCCAGACGCAGGCTGTTGAAGGCCCCGCGCCCGGCGGGGATGCCGCCCAGCGGCCGCGCGGCGGCCAGCAGGGTGTCCCAGAGCTTCAGGCCCAGGTCCGCCGTGGTGTACAGCTCCCAGCCCAGCTCGCCGACGTAGGACAGCCGCATCGCCGTGACGGGCACGGCCCCGACGTGCACCCGCTTGGCACGGAAGTACTTCAGTCCGGCGTCGGAGAAGTCGCCGTCGGCGAGCGGCTGCAGGACCTCGCGGGCGAGCGGCCCCCACAGGCCGATGCAGCAGGTGCCCGCGGTGATGTCGCGGACCGCGACGGTGCCGTCGGCGGGGAGGTGCCGGGTGAGCCAGTCCAGGTCCAGGTTGCCGTTGACGCCGACCTGGAAGAGGTCGCGGCCGAGCCGGGCCACCGTGATGTCGCTGCGGATGCCGCCGTCGTGGTCCAGGAGCAGGGTGTAGGTCACCGACCCGACCGACTTGTCGACGTTGCCGGTGGTGAGCCGCTGCAGGAAGGCGGCGGCGCCGCGTCCGGTGACCTCCAGGCGCTTGAGCGCGGTCATGTCGTACAGGGCGACGGTCTCCCGGGTGACCTGGGCCTCGGCACCGACGACCGGCGACCAGTAGCGGGCCGCCCAGTCACCCGGGACGGGAAGGGAACGGCCCTCCACCAGCCCGGCGTTGCTCTCGTACCACTGCGGCCTCTCCCAGCCGTTGGCCTCCAGGAAGAACGCCCCGAGCTCCTCCTGGCGGGGGTGGAAGGGGCTGGTGCGGATCGGGCGCGGGGCGCCCGTGGGCTGGAGCGGGTGGATGATGTCGTAGACCTCGACGAAGTTGCGGCAGTCGCGGGCGAGCACGTAGTCGGGCGCGAGCTGGTGCGGCTCGAAGCGGTTGACATCGCATTCGTGGAGGTCGAAGGACGAGCAGTGGCCGTCCACCAGCCATTCGGCCATCGCCCGGCCGACGCCGGCCGAGTGCGTGACCCAGACGGCCTCGGCGACCCAGAACCCCTTCACCTGCGGCGACTCGCCGAGCAGCGGCATGCCGTCGGTGGTGAAGGAGAACAGGCCGTTGATGCCCTCCTCGACCTTGGCGTCGCGGGTGGCGGGCAGCAGGGACCGGGTCTCGGTCCAGGCGTCGGCGAAGTCGTCCTCGGTGAACGCCAGGACGGACGGCATCCCGTCCGCGGCGTCGAACGACGCGATGTCGTCGACGGGGACCGGCATGGGGCGGTGGCCGTAGGAGCCGATGCCGATGCGGTCGTGGCGGTCGCGGTAGTAGAGGTCGGCGTCCTGGTGGCGCAGGATCGGGCGGACGGCCTCGGCGGCCTGGCCCGCCAGGGCGGGGACCGGGGCGGTCCAGGCGAACTGGTGGGCGAGCGGGGTCAGCGGCAGTTCCATGCCCGCCATCCGGGCGACCCGCGGGCCCCAGATCCCGGCGCAGCAGACGACGACGTCGGCCGCGAGCTCGCCGCCGCGGTCGGTGACGACCCCGGTGACGCGGCCGTCGTCCTGGGTGACGGCGAGGACTTCGTGACGTTCGAGGAAGCGGACGCCGCGCGCGGCGGCGCGCCGGGTCTGCGCCTCGACGGCGAGGACGGCCTTGGCGAGTCCGTCGGTGGGGACGAACAGTCCGCCCAGGACGCGTGAGCGGTCCAGCAGCGGGTGGAGCGCGGCGCATTCGTCGGGTCCTACGACCCGGGCCTCGACGCCCCACGAGGTCACCCAGCCGTGCCGCCGGTGCAGTTCGGCCAGGCGCTCGGGGGTGGTGGCCACCTCCAGGCCGCCGACCTGGAGGAAGCAGGGCTGCCCGTCGACGTCGAGGGAGCAGAGCTTCTCGACGGTGTAGCGGGCGAGTTCGGTCATGGTCTTGGAGGGGTTGGTCTGGAACACCAGGCCCGGGGCGTGGGACGAGGAGCCCCCGGTGGCGGGGAGCGGCCCCTGGTCGACGACCGTGACGTCGGTCCAGCCGGCGGAGGACAGTTCGTCGGCCAGCGCCGCCCCCACGACACCCGCTCCGATGATGACCACGCGGGGTCCCGTCATCGCCAAACCTCCCAGTTGCTGTCAGCGCAACATGATTCAGGTTGCGCAACTCAATGTGCCGGGCGCCGGAGAGGGTGTCAAGAGGCCCGCCAGGGGCGGGAGAAGGCCGCCGGGGGCCTGCTGGAGCGGCCCCGGGAGGGCCTGGTGACGGCCCGGGGAACGGCGGTG
Organism: Streptomyces sp. NPDC059718; assembly: GCF_042733315.1. Taxonomy (NCBI): domain Bacteria; kingdom Bacillati; phylum Actinomycetota; class Actinomycetes; order Kitasatosporales; family Streptomycetaceae; genus Streptomyces; species Streptomyces sp. NPDC059718. The sequence goes on along the minus strand of NZ_JBHWGA010000039.1, from coordinate 37,321 downwards.
CCCGGCGGGCTGTCGGAACAGCCCGCCGGGCACGGGAACGGCGCGTTGCGGCGCGCCGCGGTGGCGCGGCGCGGGGTTACTTGACCCAGGCGTCCACCTTGCCGGGGTTCGCCTTCACCCACTTCTCGGCGGCGGCCTCGGGGCTCATCTTGTCGACGGCGATGTACTTGGCGACGAGGTTCTGGTCCTCGTTGGTCCAGCTGAAGTTCTTCACCAGGTCGTAGGCCGGGCTGCCGGAGCCGGCGAACTTCTTGCTGACGATCTTGTCCAGGTCGTAGACGGGGTAGTCGCAGGCGACCTTCTCCGCGTCGGCGTCGCACCCGGCCTCGTACGGCGGCAGCTCGACCTTGGCGAGCGGGACCTCCGACAGGAACCACTGCGGCTCGTAGAAGTAGCCGAGCAGCCACTGCTTCTTGGCCTCGGCCTGCCGGAAGGCCTGGATCAGCGCGGTCTCGCTGCCCGCGTACACCACCTTGAAGTCCAGCTTGAGGTTCTTCACCAGGGCGGCGTCGTTGGTGACGTACGACGGGTCGCCGTCCAGGAGCTGGCCCTTGCCGCCGGACTCGGAGGTGCGGAACTTGTCGGCGTACTTGTCGAGGTTCTTCCAGTCCGTGATGTCCGGGTGCTCCTTCGCCAGCCACGGCGGCACGTACCAGCCGATCACGCCCTTGTTGCCGGTCGGGCCGGCCTCGACGGCGGTCTTCTGCTGCTCGACGTACTTCTTCTTCAGGTCGTCGTGGCCCCAGTTCTCCAGGATCGCGTCGACCTCGCCGGTGCCGAAGCCCTGCCAGGCGATCTCCTCCTTGAGGTCCTTCTTCTTGACCGTGCAGCCCAGCTCCTTCTCGGCGACGTACGCCACGACCGCCGCGTCCGCCTCGTAGCCGACCCAGGGGTTGACCGCCAGGTTGAAGGTGCCGCACTTGCCGGAGGAGCCCCCGGAACCGGCCTCCGACCCGCCGACCTTGGCGCCGCCGCAGCCGGTGAGGACCAGCCCCAGTGCCGCGGCCCCGGCCGCCCCGGCACGCCATCGCGCCGACCGGCCGCCCGCCGTCAGGTGTGTTGCCATGTGTCTACCGCCTCCTGCCCTAGCGCCCGCCGGGCACCCTCGTGGTGCGCCCGGCCGCGGCCTGAGTGATCCGGTCGAACATCACGCCGAGCAAGACGATGGCGAGTCCCGCCGCCAGCCCCTTGCCGTACAGCTCGCCCTGCGAGAAGCCGGCCACGACGTCGTAGCCGAGGGCGCCCGCACCGACCAGGCCGCCCACCACGACCATCGACAGCACGTAGATCAGGCCCTGGTTGGTCGCGAGCACCAGGGCGCCGCGTGACATCGGCAGCTGGACCTTGGTGACGAGCTGCCAGGTACTGGACCCGGCCGCCGCCGCGGCCTCCACGGTCGTCCCCGGCACGCCCCGGACGCCGTCGGCGACGATCTTCACCGTCACGGGCGCGGCGTACACGACCGCGGCGACGATCGCGGTGAAGCGGCTCGCGCCGAACAGCGCGAGGAACGGTACGAGGTAGACGAAGGGCGGCATGGTCTGCGCCGCGTCCAGGCCCGGCCGGACGATCCGGTCGGCGAGCGCGCTGCGGCCCATCCACACGCCCACCGTGACCCCGAGCAGCAGCACCAGCAGCGTCGCCACGACGGTCGAGGCGAGCGTGGTCATCGCGTCCTGCCACACCCCGGTGCCCACCAGCAGCCCCACGCACACCGCCGCGGTGCCACCGGCGCCGAGGCCGCCGAGGACCGTTCCCAGGGCCACCAGCACGAGGCCGGTGAGCCACCACGGGGAGTCGGTGAGCAGGGTCTGGAAGGGGTTGAGCAGGGCGTTGGTGAGCACGTCGCGGACGGCGCCCGTGACCCCGGACAGGTGCTCCTGCGCCCAGGTGGTCACGGTGTCGGCGGCACTCGCCAGGGAGCGCCCCGCTCCGCCCTCGCCGGGGAACTCCGCGGCCCAGACGTAGGTGTGGGACAGCCAGGCGGCGACCGCCGCGGCGACGGCGCCCGCGGCGAGCAGCGGCCCGCGCCCGCGCCGCAGGCGGCCGCCGGAGCCCTGCCCCCGCTCCGTCCTGACGGCGGCCGCGGTGGTGACCCGGTCCAGGACGATGGCCATGACGACGATGGCGAGGCCGGCGTTGAAGGCGGTGCCGACGTCGAGCGACTGCAAGGCCTGGACGACGGTCTTGCCGAGGCCGGGGGCGTCGATGAGGGCCGCGATGGTCACCATGGACAGGGCCGCCATGATGCTCTGGTTGACGCCCATCACCACGGTGCGCCGCGACATCGGCAGCAGCACCTTGGTGAGGGTCTGCGCCCTGGTCGAACCCAGCGACTCCGCCGCCTCCACCGTGGTCGCGGGTACCGAGCGGATGGCGTGCGCGGTGATGCGGACGGCGGGCGGCGCCGCGTAGATCAGGGTGGCGATGGTGGCGGAGGCCGGCCCGATGAGGAAGAAGAGGGTGAGCGGCGCCAGGTAGACGAAGGTCGGCATCGTCTGCATGAAGTCCAGCACGGGGGTCAGGACGCGGTTCACCCGCGGCGACAGCCCGGCCCACACGCCCAGCGGGATGCCGAACAGCAGCGCCACCAGCACCGCCGACACGGTGAGCGCCAAGGTGTCCATGCTCTCCTGCCACAGGCCCTGCAGCCCGAAGAAGGTGAAGCCCGCGACGGCCAGCAGCGCCACGCGCCAGTTGCCCAGCGCCCAGGAGACGTAGCCGGCGATCGCGACGACGCCGAGCCATCCGATCTGCGGCACCGGGCGGCCGTCGGGCGGCTGCGAGATCAGGGTCTGGACGAAGGTCACCAGGGTGTCGATGACCAGCCGGATCTCGTTGAAGAAGTAGAGGAAGAGCGGGTTGCTGTTGCGGTCCGCGCCGATGGTGTCGTTGACGTCGTTGAACCAGCGGTGCAGCGAGGTCAGGTCGGCCGCCGCGAGGGCGAGCGTCTGCCGGCCGCGCAGGAGCGCGAAGAGCACCAGCCACAGCACGACGATGCCCGCCACGACGGCCCGGCGGCGCAGCCGGACGGGCGCGAGCCGTTCGCGTGCCCCGGAGGCGGCGACCGCCATCACGCGCCGCCTTCCCGGCCCGCGACGACGGCGAGGATCTCCTCGTCGCCGACGACGCCGAGCAGCCGTCCGTCCTCGACGACCCTGACCGGCTTCTCGGCGGCGAGCACGGCCCGTGTCGCCTCGCGGACGACCGTGCCGGGGCCGAGCTCGGGGCCGTCGAGGGCGTCGTCGGGCCGCGGGTCGCGCATGATCCAGCGGAGCGTCAGCACGTCGGCCCGCGGCACGTCCTTGACGAAGTCGCGTACGTAGTCGTCGGCGGGGGCGCCGACCAGTTCGTCGCCCGTGCCGCACTGCACCGTCCTGCCGTCGCGCATGATCAGGATGCGGTCGCCGAGCTTGAGGGCCTCGGACAGGTCGTGGGTGATGAACACCATCGTCTTGCCGACCTCGTGGTGGAGGCGGATGACCTCGTTCTGCATGTCGCGGCGGATCAGCGGGTCGAGCGCGGAGAACGGCTCGTCGAAGAAGAGGATGCCGGGGTCCCCCGCCAGTGCCCGGGCCAGGCCGACGCGCTGCTGCATGCCGCCGGAGAGCTGGTCGGGGTAGGAGTTCTCGTAGCCCGCCAGGCCCACCAGTTCGACGACCTCCAGGGCCCGTTTGACGCGCTCGGCCCGGCCCATGCCGCGGATCTCCAGGCCGTACGCGACGTTGTCGACGACCCGGCGGTGCGGCAGCAGGCCGAAGTGCTGGAAGACCATGGAGAACCTGTTGCGGCGCAGTTCGCGCAGCCGTTTGGCGTCGGCGGCGCGGATGTCCTCGCCCTCCAGGACGACCTGGCCCGCGGTGGGTTCGACGAGCCGGGTCAGACAGCGCACCAGGGTGGACTTGCCCGAGCCGGACAGGCCCATCACGACGAAGACCTCGCCGGGCGCGACGTCGAAGTGGACGTCGCGCACGGCCGCGGTGCAGCCCGTGCGCTCCATCAGCTCACGGCGGCCGAGCCCGCACAGTTCCTGCGATTCCGGCACCCTGTCGGCCTTCGGCCCGAACACCTTCCACAGCCCGCGCACGGAGATGACCGCGTTCCGGTCCTGGTCCTGGTCCTCGTCGTGGGACGCGCCGCGCCGCTGCGGCACATCGGTCGGTGCTGGGGTCACGGTCGGCCTCTCCTGGGCGTTCAGCCGCGGAACCAGTGCTGCGGCCTGGGTCGGATGTTCTGCCAGATGTGCTTGGGCTCGCGGTACTCGTCCAGGCCGGTCGGTCCCAGCTCCCGGCCCACGCCCGAGTGCCCGAAGCCGCCCCATTCCGCCTGCGGTACGTAGGGGTGGTAGTCGTTGATCCACACGGTGCCGTGGCGCAGCCGGCGGGCGACCCGCTGGGCGCGGCCGGCGTCCCCCGTCCAGACGGCGCCGGCGAGGCCGTACTCGGTGTCGTTGGCGATGCGTACGGCGTCGTCCTCGTCGGTGAAGCGCTCGACGGTCAGCACGGGCCCGAAGGACTCCTCGTGGACGACGCGCATGCCCTGGTCGCAGTCGTCGAGGACGGTCGGCGGGTAGTAGAAGCCGTCCTGGAGCGCCGGGTCCGCGGGGCGGGCGCCGCCGCAGCGCAGCACGGCGCCCTCGGCGATCCCGGCGGCGACGTACGCCTCGACCTTGTCGCGGTGGGCGGCGGAGATCAGCGGGCCGGTCTCGGCCGCGGGGTCGAAGGGGCCGCCGAGGCGGATGGCGCGGGCGCGCCGTACGACCTCGTCGACGAAGGCGTCGTGGACCGTGTCCTGCACGATCAGCCGGGCCCCGGCGGAGCAGACCTGGCCGGAGTGCAGGAAGACGGCCGTGAGCGCGAAGTCCACGGCCGTCTCGAAGTCGGCGTCGGCGAAGACCACGTTGGGGTTCTTGCCGCCGAGTTCGAGGGCGACCCTCTTCACCGTGGCGGCGGCCGCGGCCATGACCCGCTTGCCGGTCTCCAGACCGCCGGTGAAGGAGACCATGTCGACGCCGGGGTGCCCGGCGAGCGGGGCGCCGGCCCCGGTCCCGGCGCCGAGGACCAGGTTTCCGGCCCCGGGCGGGAGTCCGGCCTCCTCCAGGGCCCGCATCAGCAGCACGGAGGTGGAGGGGGTCAGCTCGCTGGGCTTGAGGACGAACGTGTTGCCCGCGACGAGCGCGGGCGCGACCTTCCAGGAGGCCTGCAGCAGCGGGTAGTTCCAGGGGGTGATCAGGGCGCAGACGCCGACCGGCTCGTACTCGACACGGCTGACGGCGTCGTCGCGGCCGGTGTCGACGACCCGTCCGGCGGAGGTCCCCGCGATGCCGCCGTAGTGGCGCAGGCAGGCGACGACGTCGGCGACGTCGTACTCGCTCTCCACGAGCCGCTTGCCGGTGTCGAGGGATTCGGCGCGGGCGAATTCCTTGGCGTCCCGCTCGACGATGCCGGCGGCGCGGAGCAGGAGGGCGCCGCGTTCGCGCTCCGGGGTGCGCGGCCAGGGGCCGTGGTCGAAGGCGGCGCGGGCGGCGGCGACCGCGGCCTCCGCGTCGGCGCCGGTCGCCTCGGAGACCGTCGCGACGAGCACTCCGTCGGCGGGGCAGCGGATCTCCCGGCGGCCTCCGGCCACCGCCTCGCGCCACTCTCCGTCCAGGTACAGGTCTGCCACGCGCGGAGCCCTCGCTTCGTTGCACATAGCGCATCGAATTGCTTGTGGTGGAACACCCTGTCCGAACGGCCACCGGCCGTCAAGGGGTGGCACGGGGTGTACGGCACATCTTGATCCAGTGAACGCGGCACCGGACACGATCAGTTGGCGGTGGCGTCGCGGTGCCGGTAGAACTGCGCCTTCGAGGGCGGCAGCGGTTCACAGCCGAGGATCAGATCCGCCGCCTTCTCGGCGATCATCATCACGGGGGCGTAGATGTTGCCGTTGGTCACGTAGGGCATCACGGACGCGTCCACCACGCGGAGCCCCTCCACGCCGTGCACCCGCATGCTCGCCGGGTCGACGACGGCCATCGCGTCGGTGCCCAGCCTGCAGGTGCAGGACGGGTGGAGGGCGGTCTCGCCCTCCTTGGCGACCCACGCCAGGATCTCCTCGTCGGTCTCGACCCCGGGGCCGGGCGAGACCTCGCCGCCGTTGAAGGGGGCGAGCGCGGGCCGGCCGAGGATGTCGCGGGCGACGCGCACCGCCTCGACCCACTCGCGGCGGTCCTGTTCGGTGGAGAGGTAGTTGAAGCGCAGCGCGGGCTTCTGGCGCGGGTCCCTGCTCCTGATCTTCACCGAGCCGCGGGCGTCGGAGTACATCGGCCCCACGTGCACCTGGTAGCCGTGGCCGCCGGCCGGGGCCGAGCCGTCGTAGCGCACCGCGATGGGCAGGAAGTGGAACATCAGGTTGGGGTAGTCCACGTCCTCGTTGCTGCGCGCGAAGCCGCCGGCCTCGAAGTGGTTGGTGGCGGCGGGACCCTTGCGGAAGAGCCACTGCAGACCGATGAAGGGGTAGCGCCACTTGGCCAGGTACGGCTGCATGGAGACCGGCTGCGTGCAGGCGTACTGGACGTAGACCTCCAGGTGGTCCTGGAGGTTCTCGCCGACGCCGGGCAGGTCGTGCACGACGTCGATGCCGAGCGCGGCCAGTTCCCCGGCGTTGCCGACGCCGGACAGCTGCAGCAGCTGGGGCGAGTTGACGGCGCCGCCGCAGAGGACGACCTCGCGGGCGCGCACCTGCTCGCGGCGGCCCTTGCGGCGTTCGTACTCCACGCCCACGGCGCGCTTGCCCTCGAACAGCACCCGGGTGACCAGGGTCCGGGTCCGCACCGTCAGGTTGGGGCGCCTGCGCACCGGGTCGAGGTAGGCCCGGGCGGCGGAGAGCCGGCGGCCGCGGTGGACGTTGCGGTCGAAGGGCGCGAAGCCCTCCTGGCGGTAGCCGTTGACGTCGTCGGTGAGCGGATGTCCCGCCTCCTGGACCGCCTCGAGGAAGGCGGGGAACAGCGGGCTGGATGCGGGCCCGCGCTCCAGGACGAGCGGACCGTCGTGACCGCGGAACTCGTCGTCGGGGCCGGCGGCGAGGCAGTTCTCCATGCGCTGGAAGTACGGCAGGCAGTGGGCGTAGTCCCAGCGCTCCATGCCGGGGCCCTCGGCCCAGCGTTCGTAGTCCATGGGGTTGCCGCGCTGGAAGATCATGCCGTTGATGCTGCTGGAGCCGCCGAGCACCTTGCCCCGGGCGTGGTAGATCCGCCGTCCGCCCATGTGGGGCTCGGGCTCGGACTCGTAGCCCCAGTCGTAGAAGCGGCTGCCGATGGGGAAGGTGAGCGCCGCCGGCATGTGGATGAAGACGTCCCACGGGTAGTCGGGGCGGCCGGCCTCCAGCACCAGGACACGGTTGCCCGGATCGGCGGAGAGCCGGTTCGCGAGGGCGCAACCGGCGGAGCCCCCACCGACGATGACGAAGTCGTACTGCACGGGAGCCATGTCAGCCTCGTCTCACTCGTCTCGCTTGTCTCGCTTGAATCGCTCGTCTCGATCGCGCGGTCGACGGGTCGACTGGCGCAGCATGCTAGTACGGTGCCGCTATGCGCACCAGGTTGCGAGCCGCGCAACTTGACACCGGAGTTTCGGTCGTGTTTCCCGTCCGGACTCCGCCCGGGAACCCCGACGCTGTTGTTTACCGCGCGTATAGTTTCGCTGTGAGCAACTTCAGTGCAGATACCGAAACAACCGCCCCTCAGCCGGGCGGCGTCCAGTCCGTGGACCGGGCCATCAGCGTGCTGGAGATCCTGGCGCAGCGCGGCGAGGCCGGCGTGAGCGAGGTCGCCGCCGAGATCGAGGTCCACAAGTCGACGGCGTTCCGGCTGCTCGGCGCACTGGAGGCACGCGGGCTGGTGGAGCAGGCGGGCGAGCGCGGCAAGTACCGGCTCGGCTTCGGCATCGTGCGGCTGGCCGGCGCGGTGACCGGCCGCATCGACATCACCCAGCAGGGCCGGCCGGTCTGCGAACGGCTCGCCGAGGAGATCGGCGAGACCGTCAACATCGCCGTGATGGAGAAGCACTTCGCGATCAACCTGTACCAGGTGCGCGGACCGGCGGCGGTGACCGCGCACAACTGGGTCGGCCAGCTCACGCCGTTGCACGCGACCTCCAGCGGCAAGATCCTGCTCGCCCACCTCTCCGCCGCGCAGCGCGCGGAACTCCTCACGGACGCGGGCCTGGAGAAACTGACCCCGCACACCCTCACCTCGCGGACGAAGCTGGAGAAGAACCTCGCCGAGGCCAGGGAGCGCGGGTACGCCTGGACGCTGGAGGAACTGGAGATCGGCCTGCACGCGATGGCCGCCCCCGTCCGCTCCCGCGACGGCGAGGTCATCGCCGCCGTCAGCGCCTCCGGCCCCTCGTACCGCTTCACGCAGGAGCGCATGCACGAACTGGCGCCGCTGCTGGTCGCCGGGGCCGCCGAGATCAGCCACCGCATGGGCTACCTGGGCTGAGCCGTGCCGAGGCGCTCGTGCACCCAGTCGTGGAAGCCGGCGATGTGGTGCTCGCTGGGGACCAGCACCCCGCCCTTGGCGTAGAGCCGGGAGCCCATCGCGGGCTGGCAGCGCTCGCAGGCCTCGAAGTCCTGGCGGTTGACCCGGTCGAAGAGCTCCACCGAGCGGCCGACGTCCCTGCCCGCGGTGACGACCTCCTCCAGGTAGAGCCAGTCGCACTCGACGACCGTGCGGTCGGCCGCGACCGGGTACATGCGGTGGAAGATCACGTGGTCCGGCACCAGGTTGACGAAGACCTGCGGCTTGATGGTGATCGCGTAGTAGCGCCGGTCCTGGGCCGCGGAGACCCCCGGTATACGGTCCAGTCCCGGCGAGCCGTCCACCGTGAAGCCCTCGATGTCCGCGCCGAACTCGGCGCCGTGGCCGACGTAGTACTGCGCGGCGTAGCCGCCGGCGAACTCCGGCAGCACCTCGGTCAGTTCGGGGTGGATCGTGGCGCAGTGGTAGCACTCCATGAAGTTCTCGACGATGAGCTTCCAGTTGGCCCTGACGTCGTAGACGATCCGCCGGCCGACCCTCAGGTCCTCGATGCCGTAGCGCTCCAGGGACTCCACGTCCCCGAGCCGGGCGACCACCTCGCCGACCACCTGCTCCTCGAAGGAGGGCGGGTCCTCGGCCAGGCAGACCCAGACGTAGCCCAGCCATTCGCGGACGTGGACGGGGACGAGCCCGTACTCGGTGCGGCCGACGTCGGGCATCTTGGTGAGGTTGGGGGCCGCCACGAGCCTGCCGTCCAGGTCGTACGTCCAGGCGTGGTACGGGCATTGGAACGCCCGCCTGACCTCGCCTCCCTCCTCGGTGAGCAGCCGGGCGCCGCGGTGCCGGCACACGTTGTAGAAGGCGCGCACCGCGTGGTCCCGGGACCGGGTGACCAGGATGCTCTCGCGGCCGACGTCCACGGTCCTGAAGGCGCCCGGCCTGCCGAGCTCGGAGGAGCGCGCCACGCAGAACCACATCGCCTCGAAGATGCGCTCCTGCTCCTGGGCGAAGATCCCGGGGTCCGTGTAGTAGGAGCCGGGGAGGGTGGCGATCAGGCTGTCCGGCAGGCCGGTCGGGGTCACGGGGCACTCCTTGCGGGACGTTGTGTAATGAGCAACGGAGTGTGCACTGCGCAACTGCAGCATGTGGTGCCGCTCCGGCGCTGTCAAGACGCGGCGGCGGCCAGCTGCTTGCGCCAACGGGTGAACGACCGGGGCCGGTTCATCCCCAGTACGGCGACCGGAACCCCGCCCCTGCGGTAGACCGCGAGGACGTCGCGTTCCTCCGGGACGCCCTCCTCGACCGTGACGGTGTCGGCCCCCGCGGCGCGGCCCGCGAACTGGATGCGCACGCCGTACTGGTCGGACCAGAAGTACGGCGGGCGGGGGGCCCGTTGACCGCCCGCGCCGCCGGACAGCAGCGCGGCGACGGCGGTGGCCGGACGCTCCAGGGCGCCCGTCCAGTGCTCCACCCGGTGGTGCGCACCGGCGGCCGGGTCGTACCAGGCGGCGCAGTCGCCGACGGCGACGACGCCCGGCAGGCCCGTCCGGCCGTCCGCGCCGCACAGGACACCGTCGCCGAGCTCGATCCCGGACCCGGCGAGCCAGTCCGTGCACGGGCGCGCCCCGATGCCGACGACCACGGTGTCCGCGGGCAGCCTGCGGCCGTCGGCCAGGACCACGGCCACCACCCGCCCGTCGCCGTCCGCCTCGGTCCCCCGCACCCCCGTGCCGCACAACAGCCGTACGCCGTGGTCGGCGTGGAGGCCCGACACGACGCCGCCCATCGTCTCGCCGAGCGGACCCGACAGCGGGGTGGGTGCCGCCTCGACGACGGTGACGTCCAGGCCGAGGGCGTACGCGGTCGAGGCGACCTCGGCCCCGATGAAGCCGCCGCCGATGACGACGAGCCGCCCGCCGCGCGCCAGATCGGCCCGCAATGCGCGGGCGTCGTCCAGGGTGCGCAGGGTGTGCACACCGGACCGGTCCGCCGCGCCGGGCAGCGTACGGGCCGCGGACCCGGTGGCGATGACGACTCCGTCGGCGGTGAGGGCGCGGCCGTCCGCGAGCCCGACGCCCCGCGTGCCCGGGTCGAGCGTCACGGCCCGGGCGCCCAGCAGCCATTCGGCCCCGAGGTCCTCGCCGTCCGCCTCCAGGACCAGGGCCGCCTCGTCGGCGCGTCCGGCGAGGAACTCCTTGGACAGCGGCGGCCGGTCGTACGGCCGGTGCGGTTCGTCGCCCACGACCACCAGCCGGCCGTCGTACCCCTGGGCGCGCAGTGCCCGCGCCGCCGACAGCCCCGCGAGCGAGGCGCCGACCACGAGGACCGCTCTCATCCGGCTCCCCCGGCGAGCCGGCCGGCCGCGCACGAGGGCGGGCCGGGGGCGGCCGCCGACAGCCGTACGTGGATCATGCCGTCCTCGACCACGACCTCGTGCGTCCGCACGGGCCGCCGGGCCGGGGGCGCGTCCACCGCACCCGTGCGCAGGTCGAACTTCGAGGCGTGCAGCGGGCACTCGACCTCGCACCCCTCCAGCCAGCCGTCCGCGAGCGACGCGTCCTGGTGGGTGCAGGTGTCGTCGACGGCGTAGAGCTGGCCCTCCTCGGTGTGGAACACCGCGACGGGCGGGTCGGTCTCGAGCCGGAAAGCCTCGCCACGCGGGAGATCCGCGAGCCGGCACACGGGAATCATCATGACACCTCGGTGCGTATGGCGGAACTGATTGCGGTTGACGCAACATCAGTGTGGGGGTGACCCCCACCCCTGTCAAGGCATCGCCCGGACACCCGGACGTCGCATCTGACGGGGGCTCATCCGCAGCTCCGCGGGGGAGGCCGGCGGCGGATCGTCGCGATTCGGTCACGGGGGTTGTCCGGGTTCGACTGAATGACATAATCCGTTCCTCTTCTGTGTGACAACGGCCGGAATACGGCCCGGAGGAAGTGACCCGCGGCATGAACGTGACCGTCTCGGCCCAGCAGCCCCGCGTGCTGGTCGTGGAGGACGAGGCGAGCATCGCCTCGATGCTCGCGATGGCGCTGCAGTTCCTGGGCTTCGACGTGGTCACGGCCGGGACCGGCGAGGATGCGGTGAGCACGGCCGCCGACCGCGCCGCCGACGTGATCCTGCTCGACGTGGGACTGCCCGACCTCGACGGCTTCGAGGTGTGCCGCCGGCTCCGCGCCGCCCGGGTCGACGCGCCCGTCCTCTTCCTCACGGCCCGGGACGCCGTGGAGGACAAGATCAGGGGCCTGGCCCTGGGCGGCGACGACTACGTCACCAAGCCCTTCGACATCAACGAGGTCGCGGCCCGCGTGAACGCCCTGCTGCGCCGGGGCCGGGCCCCCGAGCCCGCCGGGCGCCGGCTGCGCGCGGGCTGGGTCGAGCTGGACGCGGACACCCACGAGGTGTGGCGGCACGGCCGGCCGGTCCAGGTCTCGGCGACCGAGTTCGCGCTGCTCCGCTTCCTGCTGGAGAACCCGGACCGGGTGGTGTCCAAGGGGCAGATCCTCGACGCCGTGTGGAGCTGCGACTTCCAGGGCGAGTCCGGGATCGTGGAGACCTACATCTACTACCTCCGCCGGAAGCTCGGCGACACCGACCAGTCGCTCATCCGCACCGTGCGGGGGGCGGGCTACCTGGTGAGGGCGGCACCGGCCGGCGATACGGCTTCGCGCTGACGGTGCCCGCGCGCGGCGCTATGTTGGCCTTCGGAGGAAGAGCCGACGAGAAGAGGGCACGATCCCGAACGAAGCCGCCGCCCAGGAGCCCGAAGCGCCGCTCGACCAGCCGGGAGCGGAGCGGCTGCGCCTGCTCCGGTCCTCGGGCGACGACCAGGGCGAGCGCGAGGCGCTGCGACTGGGACTGCAGCAGGCCGTGGCGGCGCTGAACGGCTTGGGCGGACTGGTCCACCTGCGCGGGCAGGAGGCCCGGGGCGGAGTGCCCCTGCGCCTGGCCGCCAGCAGCGGTCTGCCCAGGAACCTGACCCGGGCCTGGCTCTTCCTCCCCCCGCAGGACGCCACCGCGCCGGGCCGAGCGACGACCGGGGGCGAACCGGTGTGGCTGCCCACGACGGAGACGACCCCCGGCCCGCTGCCCGGCGGGTCCGGGCTCGCCGCCGTACCGCTCCCCGGCCCCGAGGGCCCGCTCGGCGCGCTCTCCGTGGTGACCGCGGACGCCGTACCGCCGGCTCCCGGCGCGTGGGAGCTGCTGCGGGGGATCGCCGCGTGGGTGTCGGAGCGGCTGGGCCGGACAGCGGCCGTCGGGTCGCGCGAACGCTGGCGCCTGGCGGAGGGCGGCTCGGGTTCCCGGCCCCGGGAGACCCCGTCCGACGTGGGCATCGGCACCTGGGAGTGGAACGTCCGCACCGGCGAGGCCTACCTCGACGAGACCGCGCGCTCCGTCTTCGGGATGTCCCCGCAGATGTACGACGGACGCCTGGAGACCTGGGTGGAGCTGGTCCACCCCGAGGACCTGCCCTGGGTGATCGCCGACGCCGAGGAGGCCGCCCGGGCCCGCGGCGGCTTCGCCTGGGAGTACCGCGTCCGCCGGCCCGACGGGACCTTCCGCTGGGTGCAGGCCCGCGGCCGCAGCGTGCTCGGTGCGGACGGCAAGGCCGTCCGGCTCGCCGGTGTGCTGTGGGACAGCACGGAGACCCGGGTGGCGATGGACGCCGCCGGCCGGGCCCTGCGTCACATGAGCGACGGCTTCCTGGCGGTCGACGACGACGGCCGCATAGCCTTCGCCAACCCCCAGGCCGAGCGGCTGCTCGGGGCGCGGCGGCCCCTGGTCGGCGCGGTGCTGTGGGACCTGCCCGGTGTTCACGACTCGGAGATCGAGGCCCACTGCCGCCGGGCGGCCGAGGGCGACGCGACCGTCAGCGCGGACATCGAGTGGGGCGGCGGCACGCGCCGCTACCACCTGCGCGTCATGCCCGTGCCCGACGGCCTGACCCTCTACCTCACCGACGTCACCGAGCACCGGCTGGCGGAGGAGGCCCGCGCCGACGCCGCCCGCACCGCCGCCGACCGCGCGGCGCACATCGGCCGGCTGACCACCGCGCTCGCCGAGGCCGTCACCGTCAAGGACGTCGTCGCCGCGGTCGCCGACCGCGTACTGCCGCTGTTCGACGCCACCGGGCTGATCATCAAGACGCTGGAGGGCGACCTGCTGCGGGTGGTCGGCTTCGTCGGCTACCCCCCGGGCCTGATGGAGCGGCTCAGCCGGACCCGGCTCGCCGAGGGCAGCCCCAGCACCGACGCCATCCGCGAGCGCGTGCCCCGCTACATCACCTCCGCCAAGGAGTTCCACGAGGCGTACCCGGCCCGGGTCCACCTCCAGGAGTGGTCGCAGAAGCACGCCTGGGCCTTCCTGCCGCTGATCGTCTCCGGGAAGGCCGTCGGCTCCTGCGTCGTCTCCTTCTCCGAACCGCGCCCGTTCAGCGAGGAGGAGCGCACCCTGCTGACCGCGCTCAGCGGGCTGGTCGCCCAGGCCCTGGAGCGGGCCCGGCTGTACGACGCCGAGCACGGACGGGCACAGGAGCTGCAGCGCGGCCTGCTGCCGCGCGTCCTGCCCGAACTGCCGGCGGTCAGCGCCGCGGCGCGCTACCTGCCCGCCGTCGAGGGGACGACGGTCGGCGGGGACTGGTACGACGTCATCCCGCTCTCCGCCGACCGGGTCGCGCTGGTCATCGGGGACGTGATGGGGCACGGCATCTCCGAGGCCGTGACCATGGGGCGGCTGCGTACCGCGGTGCACACCCTCGCCGGTCTCGAACTGCCCCCCGACGAGCTGCTCGCGCACCTCAACGAGCTGGTCAGCGATCTCGGGGACGACTTCTACGCGACCTGTCTGTACGCCGTGTACGACCCGACGAACCGCACCTGCGCCTTCTCCCGGGCCGGGCACCCGCCGCCCGCGCTGGTGCTGCCCGACGGCAGCGTCCACTTCGCCGGGCACTCCCCGGACCCACCGCTGGGCGCCGCCACGCCGCCGTTCGCGACCGTGGAGCTCGAGATCCCCGAGGGCAGTCTGCTGGTGCTCTACAGCGACGGCCTCGTCGAGTCCTCCCGCCGGGACATCGACACGGGGATGGCCGGGCTGGCGAAGGCCCTCACCGGCGCGCCGGCCGCGGCGCCCGTGCGGCCGGCGGACGGCCGCCGGGGCGAGGTCGAGCGCCTGGGAAGGCTCTGCGACGAGGTGGCCGCCGCCCTCGACCCCCACCAGGAGCACGCCGGGGACGACGCGGCCCTCCTCATCGCCCGCACGCACGCCTTGTCGCCCGGGGACGTCGCCTCCTGGTCCCTGCCCGAGGACCCGCTCGCCGCGGGCCAGGCACGCGAGCACATCCGCCGCCGGCTGGACGCCTGGGGACTGGGCGAACTGGTCATGACGACCGAGCTGATCGCCAGCGAGCTGGTCGGCAACGTGGTCCGGCACGCCCGGGGCCCCATCGGCCTGCGGCTGATCCGCAGCCGCACCCTTGTCTGCGAGGTGTCGGACGGCAGTCTCAGCACCCCCCGGATCCGGCACGCCGGCGACACCGACGAGGGCGGCCGCGGGCTGCAGCTGGTGGCCGCGCTGTGCCAGCGCTGGGGCACCCGCTACGTCCCCGGCGGCAAGTGCATCTGGACCGAGCAGGCGATCCCCTGACCGTCGTGACGGCGGGCGATCCCCAGCGCGGACTCTGATCCCGCTTTGATGTGACTCTGATACTCCGGTGCTTGGCTTGCGCGCATGACCACCCACGCACCGGTGTCCACGGGCCTGGATTCCTGTCTTGACCTGGGATTCACCGACTCCGGCGGAGGCGAGCCCTCGCTGCGGCGGGAGCTGTTCGCCGCCCTGATAGAAGTCGTCTCCGGCTCGGGAGAGTGGAGCGAGCAGACCGCCGCGCGGATCCGCGGCGAGGGGGTCGCCTGGGCCGCGCGGGGTGAGCCGGTGAGCGCGCTGCGGGTCGCCGTCCAGGAGACGACGGAGTACATCCTGGTCTCCGGCGGGCACGCGGCGGCCGGGGCCGACGGCTCGCGCGGCGAGTTCGCCCGGCGCCTGACGGACGCGGGGCGCCGCGTGGCCCGGGAGCTGAACCGGGGCTACTTCGCCCGGTCCGGGCCGGAGGCCCCCGCCTCGGTCCCGCAGCCGCCCCCGCCCGGGCCGTCCTACGCCCCGCCCGCCTACGCCGTGATGGCGCTGCGCGCGCCCGGCCTCCCCCTCGGCGACGTGGAGGCGGTGGCCCGCGGCCACGGCGGACCCGAGACGGCCGTGCTGCCCTCGGCGCGCGGACTGTACGTGCTCACCCCCGCGCCGCGCCACGAGGAGTCCGTCGACCTCGCGGACCGCATCCACCGCGACCTCGCCGGGACGGCCCGGCTCGCGGTGCACTGGAAGCCCTACAACGAGGTGACGGCGGGTCAGCTGCTGGTGGACGACGTCTGCGCGGTGGTCGACGCGCTGGGCTTCGGGCCCGGCGTCTACCAGCTGGACGACGTCCTGGTCGAGTACGCGGCGGCGCAGACGCCCGACATCGCCCAGCGGCTGGTCGGCATGGTGCAGCCGGTGCTGGACGACCAGGTGCTGCGGGAGACGCTGAGCGCGGTGATCTCCGCCGACGGCGATCCCGACCTGGCGTGCGAGCTGCTCACGCTCCGCCGCAAGTTCTTCGACCGTCGGCTGCGCCGGGTCGAGGAGCTGACCGGCCGGCGCGTCGACGGCCCGCGCGACCTCCAGGTCCTCAGGACGGCCGTCGCGGTCGCCGCGATCATGCGTCAGTGAGCGCCGGCAACCGCACCCGGAACCACGCACCCGACGCCGAGGCCTCCACCCGCACCGACCCCGCGTGCGCCGCGGTGATCGCGGCCACGATGCTCAGGCCCAGTCCGCTGCCGGGGGCCGGGTGGTCGTCCCGGCGGGCGGGGCGGGGGGTGCCGCCGCCGGCGCGGAAGAACCGTTCGAAGATCCGCTCGCGCAGTTCCTCGGGTATCCCGGGCCCGCCGTCGATGACGTCGACGATCTGCTCGTCGCCCTCGCGGCCGACCCGTACCTCGGCGGGGACGTCGTGGGCGGTGTGCGCGACCACGTTGGCCAGCAGGTTGGTGACCACCTGACGGAGCCGGTCGGGGTCGCCGGTCACCATGTGGGGCCCGGGTTCCACGACGAGGGTCACCGGGCGGTCGGGGTCGACGACGCGGGCGTCGGCCACCGCGTCGGCGCAGAGTTCGGCCAGGTCCACGGGGCGGCATTCGAGGGGGCGGCCCTGGTCGAGGCGGGCCAGCAGCAGCAGCTCGTCCACGAGGGCGGACATCCTGCGGGTCTCGTTCTGCACCCGGCGCATGGCGTCGTCCAGGCGGGCCGGGTCGTCGAGGGCGCCGAAGCGCACCAGTTGCGCGTAGCCGCCGATCGCGGTGAGCGGGGTGCGCAGTTCGTGGCTGGCGGCGCCGACGAAGTCGCGCAGCTGCTCCTCGGCCTTGCGGCGGCGGTTGAACTCCTCGTCGACCCGGCCGAGCATCGCGTTGACGGCGTCGGCCAGCGCCTCCACCTCCGCCGTCGACACCGGGGCGGCGACCCGCTGCGAGAGTGCGCCCTCGGCGGCGAACCGGCGGGCGGTGGCGGTGATCTCCTTGAGCGGCGAGATGGTGCGGCGGCTGAAGTACAGGGCGCCGAGCACGACGCCGGCGACCAGCGGCACACCGGAGACGGCCTCGATGACCACGAGGTTGTGCACCGTGGCCGCGTCGTCCGCGGTGGACTCCGCGATCACCAGGTAGCCGCCGTCGGGGAGCTTCTCGACGACCGCCCGCATCGGGGCCGGGCCGACCGCGCCCGCCCGGCCGGCGGTGGCCATACGGTCCAGGTCGGCGCTGGACAGCCGGATGACGGCCCGCTCCACCATCGCGCCGGACTCGCGCTGGACGACCCTGCCGATGGCGTCGGTGAGCAGCACCACGGCCGTCGCCCCGGCGGGCTTGAGGTCCGAGCTGGCCTCCAGCTCGTCGAGCCGGTCCTGGCGTATGGAGGCCAGCTGCTGGTCCAGCCGGTTCCGCAGGCCGTCGGCGAGGGCCTGCGCGGCGTAGACGTCCGCGGCCGCGACGCCGACCGTGGTGATCGCCAGGAAGCCGAGCGCGAGGCGCCAGTACAGCGAGCGGGGCCACCAGCGCAGCCGGCGCCGCCTGCCGGGTGTCTCCACCTGCCCACCCCTCGTCCGGTTCCGGCGGCTGTCGGGTTCCGGCCGCTTTCCGAGCAGATACTAGGACAGACCAGGGGGACACCCGTTCGACCGATCGAGCCGAGGAGACCGCACCATGCGCATCGCCGTCCTGGACGACTATCAGAAGGCGGCGCACCGGTTCGCCGACTGGGACGCGCTGGGAGCCGAGGTGGTCTTCCTCCACGACCACGTCTCCGGTACGGCCGAACTGGCCGAGGCGCTGGACGGTTTCGACGTGGTGGTCGCCATGCGCGAGCGCACCCCCTTCACCGAGGAGCGCTTCGCGGCGCTGCCGGCGCTGCGGCTGCTGGTGACCACCGGGATGGCGAACGCGTCCGTCGACCTGGACGCCGCCCGCCGGCACGGTGTGACGGTGTGCGGCACGGAGAGCGTCGCGCACGCCACGGCCGAGCTGACCTGGGGGCTCGTCCTGTCGCTGGTCCGGCACCTCCCCGAGGAGACGGCCGGGATGCGGCGCGGTGAGTGGCAGCACACGATCGGCGGCGACCTGCACGGCCGGACGCTGGGCGTGGTGGGGCTGGGCCGGCTGGGCGCGCGGGTCGCCGCGATCGGCACCGCCTTCGGGATGCGCGTCCTGGCGTGGAGCGCCAACCTCGACCCGGAGCACGCCGCCGCGTGCGGCGCGCGGGCGGTCGGCAAGCGTGAGCTGTTCTCGCAGTCCGACGTCGTCACCGTGCACTACAAGCTCAGCGCGCGCAGTACCGGGCTGGTCGGCGCCGAGGAGCTGGGCTGGATGAAGCCCACGGCGCTGCTGGTCAACACCTCGCGCGGTCCGCTCGTCGACACCCCGGCGCTGGTCGCCGCGCTGCGCGAGCGCCGGATCGCCGGTGCGGCGCTGGACGTGTACGACACCGAGCCGCTGCCCGCCGGGGACGTCCTGCGGGGCCTGCCGGGCGCGCTGCTCACCCCCCACCTGGGCTACGTCACGGAGGCCACGTACGAGGTCTTCTACCGGCAGGCGGTCGAGGACATCGCGGCCTTCCGGGACGGCGCGCCGCTGCGGGTGCTCAGCGCCTGAGCGGCGGGCGCGCTTTCCGGCCGAACCGGCGTCCCGGCACCCGCGGGGCGCCGGTCCGCGTTTTCCGGGGGCGGTGGTGGGCAGAAGCTCCGTGTACAACTGTTCACCGAATTTCCCGGAACGTCGGAGCACAGGGAAGGACCGGAATGCTGTTCCTGGTGGCCGCACTCGCCCTGTTCGGGCTGCTGCTCGGACCGGTCGCGCATCTGCCGCCGCACGTGACCCTCGCCGTCGCCGCCGTCATCGTCGGGTGGCTCGCGCTGTACGCGGCACGCCGGCGCGTCGCGCACCGAAGGGAGGGGTGAGGGATGCCCGCGACACCCGTGAGCACGCGCCGCGCCCATGCGGACGGCGCGGCGGTGGCGTCGTTCGTCCTCGGGCTGGTGGGCCTGCTGGTCTTCAGCGTGGTCCTCGGCCCCGCCGCCCTCGTGCTGGGCTCGATGGCGCTGTTCCAGGGCACCGCCCGCCGCGGGCGGGCCGTGCTGGGGCTCGTACTGGGGGCGGCCGACCTGGTCGTGCTCGCGGTGGTGACCGCGAGCGACCACGCCTACGTGTGGTCGCTCTGACCGCGGTGACCGCCGCACCGGTGGGTGCGGCGGTCACGGGGGCTCAGTGGCCGCGGGCGATCCACTCGTCCAGATGCGGGGCCTCGGCGCCGATGGTGGTGCTGTCGCCGTGGCCGGTGCGGACGACCGTCTCCGGCGGCAGGGTCAGCAGCCGCTCGCGGATGGAGTCGATGATGGTGGGGAAGTCCGAGAAGGACCGCCCCGTGGCGCCCGGGCCGCCCTGGAAGAGGGTGTCGCCGGTGAAGACCGTGCCGAGGGCCGGTGCGTACAGGCAGACGGCGCCCGGCGCGTGGCCCGGGGTGTGCAGCACCGTGAGCTCGGTGCCCGCGACCGCGATGACCTGACCGTCCGTCAGTTCCCCGTCCGGGGAGCGCTCCGGGTGGGTCTGCTTCCACAGCGGCAGGTCGTCGCCGTGCAGCAGGATCTTCGCGCCGGTGCGGGCGGCGAGCGCGGGCGCGGCGTCGACGTGGTCGTTGTGGGCGTGGGTGCTCACGATCGCGAGCAGGCGGCGGCCGCCCAGCGCCGCGGCGATGGCATCGGCGTCGTGGGCGGCGTCGACGACGATCGCCTCGGTGTCGTCGCCGACGATCCATACGTTGTTGTCGACGTCCCAGGTACCGCCGTCCAGCGAGAAGGTGCCCGAGGTGACGAGGTGGTCGATGCGGGCGGCCGTCACAGGACCACCACCGAGCGCAGCACGTCGCCGTGGTGCATCCGCTCGAAGGCCTTCTCCACCTCGTCCAGGGCGATGGTCTCGGTGACGAAGGTGTCCAGGTCCAGCCGGCCCTGCAGGTGGAGGTCGATGAGCATGGGGAAGTCACGGGAGGGCAGGCAGTCGCCGTACCAGGAGGACTTCAGGGCGCCGCCGCGGCCGAAGACGTCCAGCAGCGGGAGTTCCAGCTTCATCTCGGGGGTGGGCACGCCGACCAGGACGACGGTGCCGGCCAGGTCGCGGGCGTAGAAGGCCTGCTTGTACGTCTCGGGGCGGCCGACCGCCTCGATGACGACGTCGGCGCCGAAGCCGCCGGTCAGCTCGCGGACCGCCTCGACGGGGTCGGTCTCCTTGGAGTTGACGGTGTGCGTGGCGCCCAGCTTCTTCGCCGTCTCCAGCTTCCGCGCGTCGATGTCCACCGCGATGATCTTCGCGGCGCCGGCCAGCCGGGCGCCGGCGATCGCAGCGTCGCCCACGCCGCCGCAGCCGATGACGGCGACGGAGTCGCCGCGGCCGACGTTGCCGGTGTTGATGGCCGCGCCGATGCCCGCCATGACACCGCAGCCCAGCAGCCCGGCGACGGCCGGGGAGACGGCCGGGTCGACCTTGGTGCACTGCCCGGCGTGGACGAGGGTCTTCTCGGCGAAGGCCCCGATGCCGAGGGCCGGGGAGAGCTCGGTGCCGTCCAGCAGGGTCATCTTCTGCTTGGCGTTGTGGGTGTTGAAGCAGTACCAGGGGCGGCCGCGCAGACAGGCACGGCACTGGCCGCACACCGCACGCCAGTTGAGGACGACGAAGTCGCCGGGGGCGACGTCGGTGACGCCCTCGCCGACCGACTCCACGATGCCGGCCGCCTCGTGGCCGAGCAGGAACGGGAAGTCGTCGTTGATGCCGCCCTCGCGGTAGTGCAGGTCGGTGTGGCACACCCCGCAGGCCTGGATCCGTACCAGCGCCTCCCCGGGCCCCGGGTCGGGCACGACGATCGTTTCCAGGCTGACGGGGGAACCCTTCTCCCGGGCGACGACGGCACGGACCTGGTGAGCCATGGGGCACTCCTCGGCTGGTACGGAACCCTGAGACGGGCGTTTCTCATTACGGCACATTCCGCACGTGCCGCAACACAAGCATCGACGACGGCCGACAGAGCGGTCAAGGACCGCGCAGCCGGGCCGACCGGCGCGCTTCATTCTTACCAAGGATCTTGCCCGGCGGCCCCGTTCGGCGGGGCACGGCGTCGGGTGTCTTCCCCTCACTGGGCGTTGAACAGCATCCGCGGATTGCGGTCCCCCGCCGCGCGGGAGGCGGGCAGCAGCGAGAGTGCCACCGCCGCCGCGACGCACACGCCGACGATCAGGGCCAGCGCCGCAACCGGCGGGGACTGGGCGATCCCCGCGCCGACGCCGCTGGAGCCGGCCTGGAGGTCGATCAGCCAGTCGGAGGCGAACACCCCCGCGGTGACCCCCGCCGCGGCGGCCGCCAGGACCACCAGGCCGACGCCGGTCACGACGGTCGCCACGGTCTGCTGCGGCGTCAAGCCCACGGCGCGGTAGGCGCGCATGTCGCGGGCGTGGTCGCGGATGCCGCTGCCGACGGCCGTGGACAGTTCGGCCAGGGCGATCAGCGCGAGGACGCTGACCAGTCCGATGATCACACCGCGCACCGGGGAGAGTTCGGCGCCGGGGCCGGTGACCTCGCGCACCTCCAGGGCGCCGTGCGACGCGTCGGTGAGGGCACCGCGCACCGCCGCGCGGTCGGCGCCGGGACGCAGCACCAGACTGTAGTACGAAGGCCCGATGGAGGCGTCCTGGGCCCGCAGCACGTCGAGCGGGGCGGAGATCACCCGCCCGCCGTGCCCGGTCTCGATGCTGCGGCCGACGATGTGCAGGATGTGCGGGGTGCCGCCGACGGTGACCCGGACCCACTGGCCGACCTCGATGTGCAGCGCGTCGAGCAGGCCCTGCCCGGCGAGTGCCTCGTCGGGGCCGGCGGGGCGCCGGCCCTCCGCGACGGCGAAGGGGTAGGGGTCGGCGGTGGTGCCGATCCCCCGCAGGGTGACGGACTGCGACTGGCCCGGGGCGAGCGCGGGGAGGTCGACGCCCGGGTGCGCCGCGGCGATCTCCGGTCGTGCGGCGAGCAGCTGCCGGACGGCCTCGTCGGTGAGGCCGTTGGGGCGGGCGGTGAGCGCGCCGGCCTGGCCGAGCAGTTCGGGGTGGTGCTCGAAGCGGTCGAGGGTGGCCCAGGTCCCCAGCGCCACGGTGATCATCAGGACCGGCAGGGCGAGCCGGGCCACGGCGGCCGCCGAGCGTGCGGGCCGGTGCAGCACGCCGCGGCAGCCGAGCACCAGGGCGGGCGGGGTCCCCAGGCGTAGCGCGGCCCGGGCCGCGCCAGACATCCTGCGGCGTCCCGGAACGGCCCCCCGCGCGGCGGGGATCGGCGGCACGCGGCCGGCCCGCCAGGCGGCGAGCACCGTGGCCAGGGCGATGACCAGCACGGTCGCCGCGGCCGTACCGGGGAGCGCCCAGGTGTGCTGCGGCAGTCCCTGCCACAGCCCCATGGCGTCCCCCATCGGCCCGGGGATGCCCGGCGCGAGCGTCTCCGCGGCCACCGATCCGAGCACCACACCGGCGGTGGCGAGCACCGCGTGCTGCACGAGGAACATCCGGACCACCTGGGCCGGGGTGAAGCCGACCGCCTTCAGGACGGAGATGTCACGGACGTACGCCAGGACGCGGGTGGCGATGCCCCCGGTCACCGCGATCGCGGCGGCCAGCAGCGCGGCCAGCCCGAACAGGCCGAGCAGCAGCCCGAGGAGGTGGTTGTCGCCCTCGGCGTCGGCGCGGGCCTCCCGCCAGGTGGCGACGCTCGTGACGCGGTCCGGTCCGACGACGGAGACGGCCCGCTGGATGACGAAGGCGGTGTCCGCCGGGTCCTTCAGCCGCAGTCCCACGGTCTGCCCCGACCGTGCCGGGCCGGTGGCGAGGCCGCTCACCAGCGTGGGCGACGCCCAGGCGACACCGGGGTTGTCTCCCGGGGAGTAGAGCGGTTCGGCGGTCCCGGCGACGCCGACCACGCGGACGGTGCTCCGCCGTCCGTCGCGGGTCACGCTGATCTCGTCCCCCGGCTCGGCCCACAGCGCCGACGCCACCGACCGTTCCAGCACGATGCCGTCGCCGTCATCGCCGTCCAGCCAGCTCCCGCGGTCCATGAGCGGCCGGCCCACCGACGGCGGGCTCGTGCCCGCGGCCCGCAGGTCGAGGGCGGCCTTCTCCCGGCCGTGCTGCGCGGTGACGGTGAGGGTGCGGAAGGGTCCGGAGACCGCGGTGACCCCGTCGATCCGGGACAGCGCGCGGGTGTCGGCGCGGCCGTCCGTGCGCAGCCAGACGTGGGCGCCCTCGGTGGCGGTGAACATCCGCTGCCAGGGGTTGGCCGCGTACACCAGCAGGGCGACGGAGAGCAGCAGCGCCACGGTGATGCCCGCGGTGGCCAGGACGATGGACAGGGCCTGGCCGCGGTGGGTGCGCAGATCGGCGAGGGCCCAGCGGGCGGTGGCGCGCACGGCGGTCAGCCCTGCAGCTTCACGACGTCGGCGGCGGCACGGGAGGGACGCGAGGCGTACGGCGGGGCGTCGAGGGTGATGTCGTCGACCACTTCGCCGTCGAAGAGGCTGATCACCCGGTCCGCGGCGCTGGCCACCTTGGCGTCGTGCGTGACGAGCAGGATGGTCTGGCCGCGTTCGTGGCAGCGGGTCAGCAGCCGCAGCACCTCCCGGGTGCCCTTGCTGTCGAGGCTGCCGGTGGGCTCGTCGGCCAGCAGCAGGGCCGGGCGGTTGACCAGGGCCCGGGCGAGGGCGACCCGTTGCTGCTCACCGCCGGACAGGTCGGCGGGGGTGCTGTCCTCCTTGCCCGTCAGGCCGAGGTCGGCCAGCAACTCCTGGCGCGCGGCGCGCACCTGGCGGGGCGAGCGGCCGGCGAGCAGGGCGGGCAGTTCGATGTTGTCCGCGACGGTGAGGGTGGAGACGAGGTTGAAGAACTGGAAGACGATGCCGACGCCGCGCCGGCGCAGTACCGCCCAGCGTGCCTCGCTGAGCTGGTCGACCCGCTGCCCGTCCAGCCATATCCGCCCCTGGTCGGGGCGTTCGAGGCCGCCGAGCAGATGCAGCAGGGTGGACTTGCCGGCGCCGGAGGGGCCCGTGACGGCGACGAACTCGCCGGGCCGCACCTCCAGGTCGACCCCGCGCACGGCCCTGACCTCGCCGCCGTCCACGCGGTGCGTCTTGACCAGGCCCTCGACCCGGAGCATGTGCGGCGCCGCGGGGGGCGGCTCGGCCCTTCTCATTCCAGCTCCTCCTGGCAGCGCTCCAGCCAGTCGAGGTCCGCCTGCAGATGCAGCGTCGCGCCCTCGATCAGCAGCTGCGCGATGGTGTTGTCCCGGTCCTCCCCCGCGGCGAGCCGGGACATGGCCCGCATGAGGTTGAGGTAGTGGCGGCGCTGCTTGTTGATCAGGGAGACCTGGTCGGCCAGGCCCGTGGCCGGGGCGAGGGCGAGCTTCATGAAGAACTCGTCGCGGACCCGCGGCTCGCTGGACGGCTCGTCGAACCAGGCGGCGACCGCCTCCTGCCCGGCGTCGGTGAGTTCGTAGATCCGCTTGTTGGGCCGGCCGGACTGGGTGACGTCCTCGCCCCGGATCAGCCCCGACTTCTCCAGGCGCGCCAGCGTCACGTAGATCTGGCCGATGTTCGGCTGAGGATAGGCCGCACCGAAAAGCTTCTCAAGTGCCGTTTTGAGCTCGTAACCATGGGCGGGCCCCTTGGCGAGGAGTGCCATGAGCGGAAGGCGCACGCTCGACCTGCCTCCTCCCCGGCTACCTGCTTGTTAGGGGCCGCTCACCAGCCCGATCATCGGTGAGCAGGCCATCCTGCCGCAATGGCTAGTATCGCGCATGTCCAACAGGTATACATGTCCCTTCGGACGACGACGCCGTCGCCGGAAGCGGGACCTGGAGGATCGTATGCGCTGGGCGCGGGCCGCGGGCAGGACCCTGCTCGCCGCTGCCCTGCTGCTGACGGGATACGCCTCCGAGGGCGCCCGCGCCGCCGACGGACCGCCCGGCACGACGGGCCGGGGCCCGGTGACCCTCGCGACCGGCCGCGATCTGACCGGCTACCTCCAGCACGTGCTGGACGGCTGGAACCGTGGCCACCCCCTGGAGAAGGCGACGCTCGTCGAACTGCCCGAGGCGGCCGACGAGGTGCGCGCGCAGATGGCCGACAGCCTGCGCTCCGGCAGCGACCGCTTCGACGTGCTCAACATCGACGTGGCGTGGACCTCCGAGTTCGCGGGCGCCGGATGGATCGCGCCGGTCGACCCGCGCGGCCTGCCGCTGGACCGGCTGCTGCCCTCGGTGGTGGACACCGCCACCTTCCGCGAGCGGCTGTACGCGGTCCCGTACGTCACCAACGCCGGGCTGCTCTACTACCGCAAGGACATCCTCGACCGGGAGCACCTGGATCCGCCGCGCACCTGGGCGGAGTTGGAGCGACAGGCGCGCACGCTCGCCCCGAAGTACGGGATCGGCGGCTACGCCGGGCAGTTCCTGCCGTACGAGGGCCTGACCGTCAACGTCACGGAGGCGGTGCAGTCGGCCGGGGGCGGCATCCTCGGCGGCGACGGCAGCCGGGTCACCGTGGACTCCGCCGCGGCCCGCGAGGGGCTGGGCTTCCTGGTGCGCGGGGTGCGCGAGGGCTGGATCCCGGGTGAGGCACTGCGGTTCAAGGAGGAGGAGTCCCGGCAGGCCTTCGAGGACGGCCGGCTGCTCTTCCTGCGCAACTGGCCGTACGTGTACGACCTCGCCTCCGCGCCGGGCTCCAAGGTCGCCGGGCGCTTCGGCGCGGTGCCGCTGCCCGGCCCGGACGGGCCGGGTGCCAGCGTGCTGGGCGGGTCCAACCTCGCGGTCAACGCGCACTCGCGGCATCCGCGGACGGCCGCCGACCTCATGGCGTACATGACGGGTGAGTCCGTGCAGCGCCAGGTCCTGACGGAGGGC
Source organism: Streptomyces sp. NPDC059718 (assembly GCF_042733315.1). Lineage (NCBI taxonomy): Bacteria > Bacillati > Actinomycetota > Actinomycetes > Kitasatosporales > Streptomycetaceae > Streptomyces > Streptomyces sp. NPDC059718. The sequence goes on along the minus strand of NZ_JBHWGA010000039.1, from coordinate 11,239 downwards.
TCGCTGCCGCCGGTGTGGGCCGATCTGTACCAGGACCCCGGGCTGGTGCGCCGGTACCCGTACCTGCCGGTGCTGGAGCAGAGCGTTCGGGCGGCCAAGCCGCGCCCGAAGAGCGCCCGCTACGAGCAGGTGAGCCTGGCGGTGGCGGCGGTGAGCCGGGACGCGCTGGCGCTGCACACCACGCCGGAGCAGGCCGTCGCACGGCTGGACCGCGAGCTGCGGGAGATCGTGCGGGACCGCTGATCCCGCGGCGCCCTTCGGCGGATGTCGCCACCCACCTCATACCTACTTGTTAAGTAACTCTGGGGTCTCCCCGACACTCCCTCGACTCCCGACTGCGGATCTTACCTGCATAAATCACCCCAGTAAGCGCCGTCTATCGGCAGCTCCGTTGACACCTTCCTGACACTGCTACTTAACATGCATGCATAACGAGCCACCCCGCGCGGCGTGCAGTGTCGTGTCCGTCCGCGCGCCCGCAGTCAGGAATGGTGACGGGTGTTCACAGCCCCTCTGGAGGACGGTCCCTCCACCGCCGCCGCCCCCTCCCCGGCACTCACCGCCGTACGCCCCTGGTGGCGCGACGCGGTGGTCTACCAGGTCTACGTGCGCAGCTTCCTGGACAGCACCGGCGACGGTGTCGGGGACCTGGCCGGCGTCCGGGCCGGTCTGCCCTACCTGCGCAAGCTGGGCGTCGACGGGATCTGGCTGAGCCCCTTCTACCCCTCGCCGCAGCACGACCACGGCTACGACGTGGCCGACTACACGGGCGTCGACCCGCTCTACGGCGACCTCGCGGAGTTCGACCGCCTCGTGGCCGACGCACACCGGCTGGGTCTGCGCACCGTCCTCGACGTGGTCCCCAACCACTGCTCGACCGCCCACCCGTGGTTCCGCGAGGCACTGACGGAGGGACCGGGCGGCCCCGCCCGGTCGCTGTTCCACTTCGCCGACGGACGCGGCGAGCACGGCGAACTGCCGCCCAACAACTGGCGGGCGATGTTCGGCGGCCCCGCCTGGTCCCGGGTGACCGGGCCGGACGGCCGGCCCGGCCAGTGGTACCTGCACCTGTTCACCCCGGAGCAGCCCGACCTCAACTGGCGTGACCCGCGCGTGGGGGAGCACTTCGAGCACGTGCTGCGCTTCTGGCTGGACCGGGGGGTCGACGGCTTCCGCATCGACGTGGCGGCGGGCCTGTTCAAGCACCCCTCGCTCCCCGACTCCCCCGACCCCGCGGCGGACGAGCGGTCCCGCGACTCCGTCAACCCGCTGGCCTGGAACCGTCCCGAGGTGCACGGGGTCTGGCGGCGGTGGCGCGCGATCTGCGAGGAGTACACCGCCCGCGACGGACGCGAACGCCTGCTGGTCGGCGAGGTCTCCGTCCCCACCCCGGCTGAGCAGGCCCGCTACGTCCGCCCCGACGAACTCCACCAGGCCTTCTTCTTCCACCTGCTGAGCGCCCCCTGGGACGCGCAGGCGTTCCGCACGGCCATCGCCGAGGCGCTGCGCGACATCGCCGGGACCGGGTCCACCGTCACCTGGGTGCTCAACAACCACGACCAGGTCAGGACCGTCACCCGGTACGCGGGCGGCCCCACCGGGCACTTCGGCGCCGCCCGGGCGCGCGCCGCCGCGCTGCTGATGCTGGCGCTGCCGGGTGCCGCGTACGTCTACCAGGGCGAGGAACTGGGGCTGCCCGAGGTCGTCGACCTGCCGGACGAGGTCCTGACCGACCCGATCTTCCGCCGCACCGGCAGCCGCCGCTTCGTCCGGGACGGCTGCCGGGTGCCGCTCCCCTGGTCGGGCCACGCCTCGCCGTTCGGCTTCACCGCCGAGGGCAGCGCGGCCCGGCCGTGGCTGCCGCAGCCCGACTGGTTCGCCGAGCACAGCGCCGACCGCGCGCTGCTGGACACCGGTTCCTTCTGGCACCTGTACCGGGAGGCGCTCGGCCTGCGGGCCCGGCTGCCCCAGCTCGGCGAGGGGACGCTGCGCTGGCTGGAGGCACCGCCCGGCGTGCTCGCCTTCGTCCGCGGCGAGGGCCTGGTCTGCGCCGTGAACTTCGGCGACGAGCCGGTCCCCGCCCCCGTACCGGGACAGCCGCTGCTGTCCAGCGCCCCCTGCCCACCGGGGGTCCTCCCCGCCAACGCCGCCGCCTGGTGGGTCCACGACCCGGCGCGCACCTGACCGTTCCGCACCACTCCACCGAAGAAGGGACACCACCCCGATGAAGCGCACCCTCGTCGCGGCCACCGCCATATGCGGTCTGGCCCTCGCGACCACCGCCTGCGGCGGTGACACCAAGGCCTCCTCCGACTCCGCCCCGGCGGCCGGCGCCCAGAAGCTCAAGGGCCAGACGGTCACCGTCGCCGCCGTCTGGACCGGCGTCGAGCAGCAGAACTTCCAGAAGGTCCTGGACGGCTTCACCGCGAAGACCGGGGCGAAGGTGGCGTACGTCTCCACCGGCGACAACTTCGCGACCGTCCTGGGCAGCAAGGTCGAGGGCGGTGACTCGCCCGACGTCGCGATGGTGCCGCAGCCCGGCGTGCTCAAGGAGTTCGCGGGCAAGGGCTGGCTCCAGCCGCTGTCGCCGGAGGTGAAGGGCGCCGCGGAGAAGAACTACGCCAAGATCTGGCAGACGTTCGGCACGGTCGACGGCACCTACTACGGCCTGTACTTCAAGACCTCCGACAAGTCGACGGTCTGGTACAGCCCGCAGGCGCTGGAGACGGCCGGCGTGCAGCCGCCCAAGACCTTCGCGGAGATGCTGGACGCCGCCCGCGCCGTCTCCGACTCGGGCCTGCCCGCCTTCGCCGTCGGCGGCTCGGACGGCTGGACGCTCACCGACTGGTTCGAGAACGTCTACCTCTCCCAGGCCGGCCCGGAGAACTACGACAAGCTGACCCGGCACGAGATCCCGTGGAGCGACCCCACCGTCGTCAAGGCGCTCACCACCTTGTCCCAGCTGTTCGGCGAGGACGACCTGCTCGCGGGCGGCCGCAAGGGCGCCCTGGCCACCAGCTTCCCGGACTCCGTCGCGCACGTCTTCGGCAAGAGCCCCAAGGCCGGCCTGGTCTACGAGGGCGACTTCGTCGGCGGTGTCATCTCGGGTGACCTGGGCGGCAAGGTCGGCGAGGACGCCAAGTTCTTCCCCTTCCCCTCGGTCGACGGCGGCCCGGCACCGGTGGTCGGCGGCGGCGAGGCCGCCGTGGCGCTGAAGTCCGGCAAGAACGCCAAGGCCGCCATGGAGCTGATCGCCTACCTGGCCACCCCCGAGGCCGCGCAGATCTGGGCCAAGGCGGGCGGCTTCCTCTCCCCCAACACCAAGCTGGACCCGGCCTCCTACGCGGACGACACCCTGCGCACGGCCGCCAAGTCCCTGGTCGACGCCGGTGACACGGTGCGCTTCGACATGTCCGACCAGACCCCGCCCGCCTTCGGCGGCACACCCGGCAAGGGCGAGTGGAAGATCCTGCAGGACTTCCTGCGCGACCCGTCGGACCCGAAGGCCACCGCGGCGAAGCTCGAGGCCGCGGCCGCCAAGGCGTACAAGGGCTGAGGCCGGATCATGTCCGCCCCCACCCGCAAGGTGCCGTCCGCCCCGGCGGGCGGCACCGCCCCGGCCTCCGTCCGGCGGCGTTCACGCCGGGCCCGCATCACGGCGATCGTCTTCGCGCTCCCGGCGCTCGCCCTGCTCGGCGCCCTCGTCGGCTACCCCATCCTCTTCTCGGTCGGCCGCAGCCTGTTCGACGCGAGCGGCGACCGCTTCGTGGGGCTCGCCAACTACCAGGAGATGTTCAGCGACCCGGCCACCCTCAAGGCCGTCCGCAACACCGCGATCTGGGTCGTGGCCGCGCCGGCGCTGCTCACCGGCGTCGGCCTCGTCCTGGCCGTGCTCACCGAGAAGATCCGCTGGGCCACCGCCTTCAAGCTGCTGATCTTCATGCCGATGGCGGTCTCCTTCCTCGCCGCGGGCATCACCTTCCGCCTGGTGTACGACCAGGACCCGCAGCGCGGCGTCATGAACGCGGTCGCCGTCGCCGTCCACGACACCTTCAACGACTCCTCCGCCTACCCCGGCGCCCGGCCCCGCGGCACGGACGTGCTGAAGGAGTCGGGCGACGGCGGTTACCAGGCGGTCGCGCGGGTGGAGCCGGGCAAGGACGTCACGCTCGGCCTGGTCGGCCTGCCGCCCGCGTCCCTGCCGGAGCAGGCCCGCCCGGCCGCGCCCGCGCAGGTCTCCGACGACGCCGTCACCGGCGTGGTCTACCTGGACTTCGTCCCGGGCGGCGGGGGCACGCCCGGCGCCGTGGACCCCCAGGAGCGCGGCCTGCCGCACATGGCGGTCGAACTGACCAAGGGCGATGCCGTGGTCGCCACCACGACCACCGGTGACGACGGCTCCTTCCGCTTCGCAGGAGCCGGGGACGGCCCGTACGGCGTCCGGCTGCCCGGGAAGAACTTCGCGGAACCGTACGCGGGCATCGACTGGCTAGGCCCGACGCTGATCACCCCGGCGATCATCGGCGCCTACCTGTGGATCTGGACCGGCTTCTCCATGGTGCTGATCGGCGCCGGGCTGTCCTCGCTGCCGCGCGAGACGCTGGAGGCCGCCCGGATGGACGGCGCGGGCGAGTGGCAGATCTTCCGCAGGATCACCGTGCCGCTGCTCGCGCCGGTGCTGGGCGTGGTCTTCGTGACGCTGGTGATCAACGTGATGAAGGTCTTCGACCTCGTCTACATCATCGCGCCGGGCCCGGTGCAGGAGGACGCCAACGTCCTGGCGCTCCAGATGTGGCTGGTCTCCTTCGGCGGCGGCAACAACCAGGGCCTGGGCAGCGCGATCGGCGTCGTCCTCCTGCTGCTGGTGCTGCCGGCCATGGCCCTCAACATCCGACGCTTCCGCAGGAGCAACCGATGACCGTGCAGACCGCCGCTCCGCACCCCGCTCCGCCCACCCCGCCCGGCGGGACGTCCGGCCGGGCCCCCGGGCGTCCCTCCGTGGCGGGCCGGCTGGTCGCGGTGCTGCGCGGGGGGCTCGTCCAGGTCCTGCTGACGGTCGTCGCGCTGATCTGGCTCACCCCGACGGCCGGACTGTTCGTGTCCTCGCTGCGGAACGCCGACGACAACGCCGGTTCCGGCTGGTGGACCGCCCTGGTCCACCCCGGATCGCTGACCTTCGACAACTACTCCGCGATCCTCGGGGACAGCGGGATCACCCAGGCGTTCTGGAACACCGTGCTGATCTCGGTGCCCGCCACGGCCGCCGTCGTGGTCCTCGCCGCCCTGGCCGGGTACGCCTTCGCCTGGCTGGAGTTCCCGGGGCGCGACTGGGTCTTCCTGGTGGTCGTCGGCATGCTCGTGGTGCCGGTGCAGATCGGACTGCTGCCGGTGGCCCGGCTGTTCGGGGCGGTGGGGCTGTTCGGCACGACCGCGGGCGTGGTCCTCTTCCACGTGGCGTACGGGCTGCCGTTCGCCATCTTCCTGCTGCGCAACTACTTCGCGGAGATCCCGCGCGAGATGCTGGAGGCCGCCCGCATGGACGGCGGGACGGAGTGGACGATCTTCCGGAAGCTGGTGCTGCCGGTGGGCCGTCCGGCGATCGCGAGCCTGGCCATCTTCCAGTTCCTGTGGGTCTGGAACGACATGCTCGTCGCGCTGATCTTCGCCGACAGCGGCTCGCAGCCGCTCACGGTCGCCCTGCAGTCCCAGATGCGGCAGTTCGGCTCCAACATCGACGTGCTGGCGCCGGGGGCCTTCCTGTCGCTGATCGTGCCGCTGGCGGTCTTCTTCGCCTTCCAGCGCCACTTCGTGGAGGGGGTCATGGCCGGGTCGGTGAAGTAGCGGCCGAGCCGCCGCGGGAGCGGGTGCGGCGATACATCGGAGGTCTTTCTTGTCAGTCACCCCGATCCCCCTTAGGGTCGGGGCGGAGGACAGGACTCCTCCGACGTATCACCGCACCCGCGGTCGTCTTCCCCCTCCCCGAGGACTCGTCAGCCATGCCCCTGCAGCCGTGGTTCGCCGACGCCAAGCTCGGCATCTTCATCCACTACGGGATCTACGCGGTCGACGGCGTGCCCGAGTCCTGGGCCTTCTACAACGGTGAGGTCCCCCACGAGCGGTACATGCGCCAGCTCGACGGGTTCACCGCCGCGCGGTACGACCCGCGCGCCTGGGCCGGGCTCTTCGCCCGCGCGGGCGCCCGCTACGCGGTGCTGACCGCCCGGCACCACGACGGCGTCGCCCTGTGGGACACCGCGCAGGGCGACCTGTCGGTCGTCCGGCGCACCCCGGCCGGGCGCGACCTGATCGCCCCGTACGCGCAGGCACTGCGCGAACACGGCCTGAAGGTCGGGCTCTACTACTCCCACTCGGACTGGAACCACCCGGACTACCCCAGCGTCGTCCACCCCGCCCCGCCCACGGAGGACGTGGCGACCAGCCCCTACGTCGCCCCGGCGGACGGCAAGGAGGACCCGGCCGCCTGGGAGCGCTACCTCGCCTACCGCGACGCCCAGGTCGGCGAGCTGGTCGACCGCTTCCGGCCCGACCTGCTGTGGTTCGACGGCGAGTGGGAGCGCAGCGAGGAGCAGTGGGGCCTGGACGCCCTGGCCGCGCGGATCCTCGCCGGGAACCCGCAGACGGTCCTCAACGCGCGCATGCTGAGCCACGGCGACTACGCCACACCCGAGCAGGGAATCCCCGTCCAACCGCCGGCCGGGCCGTGGGAGCTGTGCCTGACCGTCAACGACTCCTGGGGCTTCCAGCACACCGACCACCGCCACAAGTCGGTGCGCCAGCTGGTCCGCTACTTCACCGAGACGATCGGCGCCGGCGGCAACCTGCTGCTGGACGTCGGCCCCCGTGAAGACGGCACCATCACCCCGGAGCAGACGGCCCGCCTGGAGGGCCTCGGCGACTGGATCCGCGGCCACGCCGACGCCGTGTACGGCACCGTCGCCGGCCTCCCGGCCGGGCACCACTACGGCCCCAGCACCCTGTCCGCCGACCGCCGCACCCTGTACCTGGTGTGCTTCGACGCCCCGCGCGAGACGATCGCGCTGCGCGGCCTGCGCAACCGCGTCCGCCGTGTGTCGGTGGTGGGCACGGGCGCCGAGCTGGGCCACCACGTGACCGGCGGGCTCCACGACGTGCCCGGCGTCACCTGGATCGACGCGCCCTCCCCCGACGACCTGGACCCGTACGCCACCGTCCTCGCCCTCGAACTCGACGGCGAACTGGACCTCTACCGCGGCACCGGTCGCACCTGAGCAGCTCCGGCATCGTCGCGCAGCCCGTGCGGTAGCCCGTGACGCGGCGCAGGGCCGCGCCGTCGCCGGTGAGGCGGATGCGCAGGCAGGTCACCCGGTGTTCGGGGAAGGCGTGGACGCGGCGGACGCCGACGGTGCGGCCCCGGGCGACGGTGCGGCCGCCGGCGTGGACGGTGTCCTCCCGGACGCGCTGTCCGCCCGTCAGGTCCTCCGCCAGGTCGAGGTGGTCGAGCACGACCGGGCCGGGGAACCGGGCGGCCCAGGTGGCCCCCGACCGCCGCGGGGTCGGGACGGGGACGGGGACGGCCGTGCGGTCCTTCCTCAGGCGGAGCGTGCGAGCGTGTCGCGGTGGACGGCGTGGGCGAGGGGCGCACCGTGGGCGAGACGTTCGATCTCCTCGATCGCGGTGTCGGCGAGCCGGGCCAGCTCGCCGCCGAGCGATCCGGCGACGTGCGGGGTCAGCAGGACGTTCGGCAGGTCGTAGAGCGGCGAGTCGGCGGGCAGCGGCTCGGGGTCGGTGACGTCGAGGACGGCGTGCAGCCGGCCGGCGACCAGTTCGGCGGTGAGGGCGGCGGTGTCGACCAGCGAGCCCCGCGAGGTGTTGATCAGCGTGGTCCCGTCCCGCAGCAGCGCCAGGCGCACGGCGTCGAACAGGTGCCGGGTCTCGGGCAGTTCGGGGGCGTGGACGGTGACCACGTCGCCGAGCAGGCACAGTTGGTCCAGCTCCACCGGCTCCGCGCCGAGCGCGACCGCCTCGCCGGGGTCGAGGTAGGGGTCGTGGACGAGCAGGCGCAGGTCGAAGGGGCGCAGCAGCTCGATGACCCGCCGCCCGATGCGGGAGGCGCCGACGACCCCCACGGTGCGACGGTAGTTGCCGATGCCGGCCGGCATGTCGCAGGGCCCCGGCCGGTGGCGGGCCTCCCGGTAGGCCTGCGCCGAGGCCAGCACGCGCTTGTTGGCGAACAGCACGGCGGCGACGGTGTACTCGGCCACCGGCAGGGCGTTGGCCGCGGCGGCGGTGGAGACCTGGATGCCGCGCCGCCACACGGCGTCGGTGACGTGCTGCTTGACCGATCCGGCGGCGTGGACGACCGCGCGCAGCGCGGGCATGCGGGCCAGCGCCGCCTCGTCCAGCGGCGGGCAGCCCCAGCCGGTGAGCAGCACCTCGGCCTCGGCGAGCGGTTCCGCCACGGCGGGGTCCCCGAAGTCCTCGACGAGCAGGGCGGGGTCGACGCGGGCGGCACGGCAGAGCCGTTCGAGCGCCGCGTCGCCGAGGACGGCCTCACGGGTCCCGGCACTCATGGCGAGGACGGTACGGGGACGGTGGTGCGCGCGGGTCACGTGACGGCTCCCCCTGTAAAGACCTGCGGACAGGTGAGGGCGCCATCATTCGCACGGGACCCGGTGGCGTCAAGGGCGGGCCGGGCCTCCCCGGCCGCGGTACGCGCACCGCCTCGGACGCCACACGCGGGGTACCGGACCGGGAGCCGGACCGGCACCCCCGTCGGGGGTCAGCTGCCCGCGGCGAGCACCGTCTCGTAGCCCGGCAGGACGACGTCGCGGATGATCGCGTTCCGCTCGTCGAAGGGGAGGAACGCGCTCTTGAGCGCGTTGACGGTGACCTCGCGCAGGTCCTCCGCCGTCCAGCCCGCCTCGGTGACGAGCAGCTCCATCTCGCGGGTCATGGTGGTCGCCGAGACCAGGCGGTTGTCGGTGTTGAGGGTGACGCGGAAGCCGAGGTCGCGCAGGAGGGTGATGGGGTGCTCGGCGATGGAGGTGGCGGCGCCCGTCTGGAGGTTGGAGGTCGGGCAGACCTCCAGTGCGATGCGGCGGTCGCGTATCCAGCCCGCGAGGCGGCCGAGCTTGCCGTCCACGATGTCCTCGGCGAGGCGGACGCCGTGGCCGATCCGCAGCGCGCCGCAGACCTGCACCGCCTGGTGGATGCTGGGCAGGCCGTGGGCCTCGCCCGCGTGGATGGTGAAGGGCACGTTCTCGCGGCGCAGGTGCTCGAAGGCGGCGAGGTGGTCGGCGGGCGGGAAGCCGTCCTCCGCGCCCGCGATGTCAAAGCCGACGACGCCCGCGTCGCGGTACGCGACGGCGAGGTCCGCCACCTCGCGGCTGCGGTCGGTCATGCGCATCGCGCACAGCAGCGTCCCCACGCGGACCGGCGTGCCCGCGGCCGCGGCCTTCGCCATGCCGGCGGCCAGGCCCTGCTGGACGGTCTCGACGACCTCGGCCAGGCTCAGGCCCCGGTGCACCAGCAGCTCGGGCGCGTAGCGCACCTCGCCGTAGACGACGCCGTCGGCGGCGAGGTCCAGCACGTACTCCTCGGCGACGCGCAGCAGGCCCTCGCGGGTGCCCATCACGGCGATCGTGTGCTCGAAGGTGGCGATGTAGCGGACCAGGTCGCCGGAGTTGGCGGCGTCGTAGTACCAGGCGGCCAGCTCGCCGGGGTCGGTGGCGGGCAGGGTGTGGCCGATCTCCGCGGCCAGTTCGACCAGGGTGGCCGGGCGCAGACCACCGTCCAGGTGGTCGTGGAGGACGGCCTTGGGGAGCCGGCGGATCAGGTCGGTGTCGAGGGCGGTCACGCGGTGTGCTCCTGGTCGGTGGGGGCGGTGGCGGCGGGCTGGAGGAGGTCCCAGCGGTTCCCGTACGGGTCCTGGAAGACGACGACCGAGCCGTACGCCTCGTGGCGGGGCTCCTCCAGGAAGGTCACCCCCGCGGCGCTCATCCGCGCGTGGTCGCCCGCGAAGTCCTCGGTGTGCAGGAAGAAGCCGACCCGTCCGCCGGTCTGGTCGCCGACCCGCGACAGCTCCGCGTCGTTCTTGGCGCGGGCGAGCAGCAGCCCGCTGCCCGCGGCGCCGCCGGGCGGGCGCACGACGACCCACCGGCTGCCGCCGGGGCGCGGCTCGTCCTCGACGAGCTCGAAGCCGAGGGCGCCGGTGTAGAAGGCGATGGCCTCGTCGTAGTCGCGGACGACGAGGGTGACCAGGGCGATACGGGACATGCGCGAACGTTATACGTAACACCATGACCCGGGCAAGACGCCCCCTCCGGCTGGGAGGGGGCGCCGGTCCCGGGCCGTACGGGGCGGGCGCCGGGCTGACCCGGGGGCCGGCCGCCCCGCCCGGCCCCCGGGTCAGCCCGCCTCGGCCTGCCCGGCGCGCAGGGCGCGGCGCCGCAGCGCCCGGGCGTGCCGCCGCTCGTCCTCGGCCGACGCCGGCCTGAGCTCCGCCACCGGCCGGGGTGATCCGCGTGCCGGGCGTCCCGGTGGGCGTGGCACACCCCCAACTCGGTCTCCCGCAGGGCCTGGTGGTTCCCGTAAATTGCTTCCATGGGGGCACGGGACGCACAGGACGAACCGATGCGAGCGGGCCGGCGATCGGAAGGGCGGGGCTCGGGCGAGGGCTCCGCGCATCCCCTGGCGCTCCTGCTGGCCGGCGTGGTGTTCCTCGCGGCGGGCGTCTGGCTGCTGACCGCGACGGCCAGGGACACCCTGGCCGTGCGCTACGGCGTGCACACGGTGGGCACGGTCCGCGAGGCCCGCGACGCCTCCGGCGACGGCCGGCTGTGGGTGACCTTCACCGTGGCGGGCGCCGAGGTGACCCACCCGCTGCCGCCGGGCACCAACCGCCGCCAGGTGAACCACGGGGACCGGCTCCCCATCGTCTACCGGGCCGACCGTCCCGAGCGGGTCGTCGCCCGACGTGACGTCGGGCACGGGCCCCTGCTGTTCTGGTCGGGGTTCACCGCGGTGGGACTCGTCCTGGCCGGCTGGTCCGGCCTGGCGCTGCACCGCGCCGGCCGGCGGCGGACACGCGGCGGCCCCGGGGCGTGGGTCAGTCGGTGGTGAGGATGTGGCCGTCGCGGAGTTCGAGGACGCGGTCGGCGAGGGCGAGGAGTTGGGGGTCGTGGGTGGCGACGAGGGCGGTGACGCCTTCGCTGTGGACGACGGCGCGCAGGAGTTCCAT
>NZ_JBHWGA010000038.1:0-91093 GCF_042733315.1 Streptomyces sp. NPDC059718 | reverse complement strand
CGGGGGGCCACCCCGCCCCCAAAATGGTTCCGCCGGGGGGGGGGGCCCGGGCCCGCCCCCGGCACGGGCCCGGGGGGGCCCCGGGGGCGGGGCGGCGCCCCTGAGCCGTCGCTCACGGCCTCACGGCCGGTACATGGTGATGTCCTTCACCTGGGCCAGGCCGAGGCCGTAGGCGCTCATCCCGCGCCCGAAGGCACCCAGGTGCACCCCGCGCGCCGATCCGGCCATCACCCAGCCGTACTCCGACTCCCGGTAGTGGAACGGCGTGGGGACGCCGTCCACCGGCAGGCTGAGCGCCGACCAGTCGGGGCCCTCGAGGTTGTCTGCGAGGTCCCAGGCGATGGCGGTCTGCTGGTCGAGCCAGTTCTGCCGCAGGTGCCGCTCCATCTGGGTGGGCCAAGTGCAGGTCAGCAGTCCGGAACCCGCCAGCCAGGCCGCCGAGGCGACCGAGGTGGCGTCCAGCACGCCGGTGCCGTCCGAGCTGCGCCGGACCGGGCGGTCGGCGACCGTGACGACCACCACGAAGCGGCGGTGGTCGGGGGTGGGCTCGACCTTGACCGACGGTTCGTCGCCGTGGCCGGTGGAGCCGTGCTCGACCGTGCCGTCGGCGCTCATGCCGACGGGCGCGAGCCAGCGGTCGCCGGTGAACGCCTCGTCCAGTCCGTACCAGGTGAAGTCGGCCTTGAGATAGCCGCCGGTCGTACGATCCGCCGGATCAGCTGTGGTCTCCATACGCGCGGCGCCTCCTCCATAAGGGCAAACAAAGGGAGAATAGCCACTCGCGCTACGTGATCGGGGCAGGCCCCCGCATCAGGTGGCGTCGGAGTCGAACGGCGGGGCCTCGCCGGGCGTCAAGCCGTCGCGCTTGCGCAGCCGGTCCGGGGTGTCCGAGGAGCCCGCGGTGGAACCCGAGCCGCCGCCGCTGTCGCGGCCGTGCACGGCGTCGGTGACCGCCGACATCTCCTCCTTGAAGTCGAATCCGTTGCGGATCTCCTTCAGGCCCAGCTCGTCGTTGTCCAGCAACTGCTTCCGGACGAAGTTCTTCGGGTGCAGGTCCTCGAATTCGAAGTCCTTGAACTCCGGGCCCAGCTCGCTGCGGATGTCCGCCTTCGCGCTGTCGGAGAACTCCCGCACCTTGCGGACGAACTGCATCACGTCCTTGATGACCTTGGGCAGCTTGTCCGGCCCGAACACGAGCACGGCAAGGATCACGAGCGCGACGACCTCCAGCGCGCCTATGTCTGAAAACACCGTGCAGCTCCTCGTGGTCCTCGGCCGGCGGACGGAATCCGGCGGATCTCACCGTACCTGCCCCAACCGTCTGCACGGGAGTGGGCAGGGTCAACAGTAGGTCGCGCCCCGGTAAATCCCGAATTCGCCGTGCTCAGTTCCCGCTGGCCGAGCCCAGGGTCAGCTCCATGGCCCGCTGCTTGCCGTCCCGCTTGACGGTGAGCTGCAGCGTGTCGCCGGGCCGGTGGGCGCGGATCCGCACGATCAGCTCCTCGCCGTTGTGCACCCGCTTGCCGTCGATGGCGGTGATCACGTCACCCGGTTCGATGCCCGCCTTGGCGCCGGGGCCGTTCGGGGTCACCGAGTCGCCCTCGCCCTGGCCCTCCGGGCTCACCTGGGCGCCGTCGCCGGAGTACTGCAGGTTGATGCTGACGCCGATCACCGGGTGGGTGGCCTTGCCGTCGTTGATCAGCTGCTCGGCCACCCGCTTGGCCTGGTTGACCGGGATGGCGAAGCCGAGGCCGATGCTCCCGCCCTGGCTGCTGTTGCCGAAGGGGTCGGAGCCGCTGTCCGCCGAGCGGATGGCGCTGTTGATCCCGATGACCAGGCCCTTGGCGTCGACCAGCGGACCGCCGGAGTTGCCGGGGTTGATCGGGGCGTCGGTCTGGATGGCGTCGACGTAGCTGACGTCGCTGCTGTTGGTCTCCCCGCCCGCGGTGATCGGGCGCTGGGTGGCGCTGATGATGCCGGAGGTGACGGTGCCCTCCAGGCCGTACGGGGCGCCGATGGCGACGACCGGGTCGCCGACCTGGGCGGCGTCGGAGTCGCCGAGGGTCAGCGGGTGGAGCCCCTTCACCCCGCTGACCTTGATGACCGCCAGGTCGTAGCCGGTGTCCCGGCCCACGATCGTGGCGGGCTTCACCTGGCCGCCGTTGAAGGTCACCGAGATGGTGCCGCTCTTGGCGACGCTCTCCACCACGTGGTTGTTGGTGAGGATGTGGCCCTCGCCGTCCAGCACGAACCCGGTGCCGGTGCCCTCACCGGCGTCGCCCTTGACGTGGATGTAGACGACGCCGGGCAGGACCTGGGCCGCGATGCCCGCGATGCTGTCCGGGGCGCGGGTGCCGGCCTCCGCGGTGGCCTGCGGCAGGGTCACCTCCGGTGTGCCGCCGCTGTCGTGCACGTAGGCGCCCAGCGCCCCTCCGATGCCCCCGGCGATCAGGGTGACGGCGATCAGGGCGGCCGCCAGCGGGGCGCGCCGGCTCCCCGTGCGCCGGGCGGTCGGCTGCTGCCCCGTGGAGCCGCCCGGGGGCGCCCAGGGGTCGTAGCGGTGCCACTGGCCGACGGACAGCGGCGCCGGGGGTCCGGGCGGGCCGCTCGGCGGCGGGGGCGGGGGCGCGGGCTGCTGCGGCGGTGGCGCCGCGCCGGCGGGGGGCTGGACGGGCGGCGCGGGCGCCCAGGGGCCGGGCTCGCCGTACGGCGGGGTGTCGTACGGATCCGGGGCGTGCCGGGGGGCCGCTCCGGCGGGGGGCCCGGCGGGTGCGTCGGGGACCGTGTCCGGGGCGGGCCGGTCCCGCGGCTCAGGGGGAACCGGCGCGACCGTCTCCGGCCGGCTCCACCACTTCGGCCCTTCGGCCTTCCCCTCGTCCACGGTGCTCCCCTACGACGACCAGTCCTCCCTGGATTGAACCAGGAGTCGGCGCCGCCCGCAGCCGACCGCTCAGCGGGTCACGGGGAAGTGGCCGACCAGGGGGACGACCGAGTCGAGCGGAACGGGCACGGCAGGCGAGGCCTTGACGCCGCTCGACGAGCCGGGGGAAGCGGAGGGACTCGCGGTCGTCGGCGGGGCCAGGGCGGGTGCCGGGGTGACCCCGGGGACCGCGGACGCGGCCGAGCCGGTGACCGACCGTTCGTCGGCGGACAGACCCAGCGGCCGGGTGACGGTGCCGGCGGGCATCCGGCCGTCGGCCGCGCCGACGCCGTACGGATGCATGCCGCGGGAGTCGGGGTGCAGCAGGTCGCTGGTGGCCGTGCTCCACACGTCGGCGGCCGCGCGGGCGGTCGCGCCGCTGAACGGCGTCGCGGGGGCGCCCGGGCCGCTGCGGGAGAGCGGGGTGCCGCCGGCTCCGTCGACCGCGGCGTCCAGCGGCAGGGCGCCGCCGAGCGCGATGGCCGCCATGGAGACCGCGCCCGCCGCGGCGAAGGCGAAACGGCGCCGGCCGCGGACCGCGGCGGCGGAGGAAGCGGGGCCGACGGGCGCGACCGCTGCGCCGGAGCGGCCGCTCTCGTGGATCCGGAAGCCGCGCGACGCCGACGCGGACAGGGGCAGCGAGAACTCCTCGCGCGCCTTCCCGAACAGACCGCCGCCGAGGCGCTCACCGCCGAGGCTGGCCGTCTCCATCAGTCCGCCGTCCCCGAAGGGCCCGCTTCCGCCGTCCCCGTCACCCCCGGGCAGCTCCTGGAGGCGGGCGAGCAGGCCTGCGGACAGTGCGGGCGGCGCCGAGGCGGCGACCACGTCCTTCATCCGGCGCTGCTCGTCGGCAGCGGCCTTGCAGTCGGGGCAGGTCGCCAGGTGCGCGAGCACCCGGTCGCGGGCGTCGTCGTGCAGCTCGCCGTCGACGAAGGCGGCGAGGTGGTCGCCCAAGTGCTGGTCGGCACACGTGAGATGCCGGCTGACACCGCTGCTCACGTGCTCCCGCCCTCCAGGGCCGGCCGGCCGGTGGCCAGGACGGGCGCGCGGCCCGGACGGGCGGCCGGCGCACGGTGCTCCAGCGCCTTGCGCAGGTGCGAACGACCGCGGTGGATACGGCTGCGCACGGTGCCCAGCTTCACGCCGAGCGTCGCGGCGATCTCCTCGTAGGACAGGCCCTCGATGTCACAGAGCACGACGGCCGCGCGGAACTCCGGCGCGAGGGTGTCCAGCGCCTGCTGGATGTCCGCGTCGAAGTGGGTGTCGGCGAAGTGCTGCGCCGGGGACGGCTCGCGGCTCGGCAGCCGCTCCGCGGCGTCGTCGCCCAGGGCGTCGAAGCGGATGCGCTGACGGCGGCGGACCATGTCGAGGAAGAGGTTGGTGGTGATGCGGTGCAGCCAGCCCTCGAAGGTGCCGGGGGTGTACGTCGACAGCGAGCGGAAGACGCGGACGAAGACCTCCTGGGTGAGGTCCTCGGCGTCGTGCTGGTTGCCGGTGAGACGGTACGCCAGGCGGTAGACCCGGGCACTGTGCGTACTGACGATCTCCTCCCACGAAGGGGGAGTCCACGCCTGGTTGTCCCCGTCGGTGGCGAAGGTCGCGTTGGCGGCCACAGTCACGGACTCGTCGTTGCGCGGACGGTCGTCAGCTGTATCGGTCACGGATTTCGGCTCGCCGGCCGACCTGCGGAAGCGCGAGAGCACTCCCCGGTGACCCGCCGCAGCCGCACCTCCCCTGTCGGCTCTGGTGGTGTCCAGTAGAGCCCCTACCATAGCCACCTCGCCCGTTAGCTCCGGATAAGTGCCGGGCGCATCGCTCCCGGCCCCTGACGTTCAGGTCCGTCGCAGGTACCAACGAGCGGTCCCATCTGCGGGTTCCCGACCGCAACGGATACAGTCGCCGGGCGGGCTGCAACCGTCAGGCGGACAGGAGAGGGCAATTACCGGCAACCGGCAGGCGAGCTGGGCGTTCGCGGACGCCTTCGTCGCCGAGGACGACGCGCTGATACGAGCCCGCGGGCGAGCTCGTGAGGCAGGCGTGCGCCCCGTCTCCCCCGGCACCGGCGCGGCACTGCGGCTGCTGGCCGCCGCCACGGACGCCAAGGCGGTGGTGGAGATCGGCACCGGCACCGGGGTCTCCGGGATCCACCTGCTGCAGGGCATGCGCCCCGACGGCGTGCTGACCACCGTCGACACCGAACCGGACCGCCAGCAGCACGCCCGCACCGCCTACCGGGAGGCGGGGTTCGCGGGGAACCGCGCCCGCTTCATCCCCGGCCGGGCGCTGGACGTCCTCCCCCGGCTCGCCGACGGGGGCTACGACCTGGTGTTCTGCGACGGGGACCGGCTGGAGTACCCGGACTACCTGGGCGAATCGTTGCGCCTGCTGCGCCCCGGGGGGCTGGTCTGCTTCGAGGGGGCCTTCGCGCAGGGTCGGTCGATGGACGCCGCCCACTCCGAGCCGGAGGTCATCCGGCTGCGCGAACTGATGCGGACGGTACGGGACAACGCGGCCCTCGCCCCCGTCCTGCTGCCGACCGACGACGGCCTGCTCTGCGCGGTACGGCGCGGCTGACAATTTCCCCGCCCGGAATGCACCTGTTTCCGGAGCGGCGCGTAAACGGACAAACAAGTGGGCCCCCGGCGCATGCCGCCAGGGGCCCAAGGCTTGGATTGGCCGGTTGTCAGGCGATGGCCTTCTTCAAAGCCTCGCCGAGTGCATCCGCCTCGTCGGGAGTCAGCTCGACGACAAGCCGTCCGCCGCCCTCGAGCGGAACGCGCATGATGATGCTCCGCCCCTCCTTGGTCACCTCGAGCGGGCCATCACCCGTCCGCGGCTTCATGGCCGCCATGCTCGTTCCCCTTCCTGAAACCAGCTCTTCGCACACGGTGGCCCAGGCGCCACCGGACTCGAACACATTGGTTCTCGGCCATTATCCCGCATCGGGTGACCTGATGACCAACATCGGTTCCCATCCGTTCGAGAACCCGGTCCCGCAAAACCGTCCATTTCGGTGATGGCACTCTCGGCCGCGTTTGATGGGGGTCACATGTCCGTGCCCGGCGATCTCCGGCATGCTGGCCCCGAACGTGAGCCGCGACGAAGGGGACCACATGGCCGACACCGTGCTGTACGAGGTGAGTGACGGGCTCGCCACCATCACCCTGAACCGCCCCGAGGCGATGAACTCGCTGAACGTGGAGACCAAGGTCGCCCTGCGGGACGCCCTGGAGGCGGCGGGCGCCGACCCCGCGGTGCGGGCCGTGCTGCTGACCGCGAACGGCAAGGCCTTCTGCGTCGGCCAGGACCTCAAGGAGCACGTCGCGTTCCTCCAGGAGGAGGGCGGCGGGCCGGCCATGTCCACGGTGCGCGAGCACTACAACCCGATCGTCACCGCGATCGCCACCATGCCCAAGCCCGTCGTCGCCGGGGTCAACGGGGTCGCCGCGGGCGCCGGCGCCGGCTTCGCCTTCGCCTGCGACTACCGCGTGGTCGCCGACACCGCCGCCTTCAACACCTCCTTCGTCGGCGTCGCCCTGACCGCCGACTCCGGGGCCTCCTGGACGCTGCCCCGGCTGGTGGGCCGCAGCCGCGCCGCCGACCTGCTGCTCTTCCCGCGCACGATCAGCGCGCAGGAGGCCTTCGAGCTGGGCGTCGCCAACCGCCTGGTCCCGGCCGGCGAGCTGGCCGCCGAGGCCGCCTCGGTCGCCCGCACGTTCGCCGAGGGCCCGACGGTCGCCTACGCGGCGGTGAAGGCCTCCCTGGCGTACGGCGAAGGGCACTCGCTGGTCGACACCCTGGCCAAGGAGGACGAGCTGCAGACGGCCGCCGGTGCCTCCGAGGACCACCGGATCGCCGTCGAGGCGTTCCTGAAGAAGGACAGGCCCCGCTTCCTCGGCCGCTGAGCCGGGGCAGACGGGGCGGCAGGGACGGCCGGGACGCTCAGCGGCGGGCGCAGCAGTCGGCCAGGTGGTCGTCCACCAGGCCGCAGGCCTGCATCAGCGCGTAGGCCGTGGTGGGGCCGACGAAGCGGAAGCCGCGCTTCTTGAGGTCCTTGGCCAGGGCGGTGGACTCCGCCGTGACGGCCGGCACGTCCGCGACCGTGCGGGGTGCCGGGCGTCCGGCGGGATCCGGCGCGTACGACCAGACCAGGGCGTCCAGACCGCCCTCGTGGGCCTCGCGCAGCGCCAGGGTGGCCTGCGCGTTGCCGATGGACGCGTCGATCTTGGCGCGGTTGCGGATGATGCCGGTGTCGGCGAGGAGCCGCTCCCGGTCGTCGTCGGTGAAGGCGGCGACCGCCTCCGGGGAGAAGCCGGCGAAGGCCTTCCGGAAGCCCTCGCGGCGGCGCAGGATCGTGATCCAGGACAGGCCCGACTGGAAGGCCTCCAGGCACAGCCGCTCGAAGAGGGCCGCCTCGCCGTGCACCGGGCGCCCCCACTCGGTGTCGTGGTAGTCGACGTAGTCGTCGGTGGACAGCCCCCACGGGCAGCGGGCCAGGCCGTCCGGCCCGGTCACCACGCCGCCGTCGCTCACAGCCCGCTCCCGGGGGCGCGCGGGTCCTCGGGGGCCCGCGGGCCCTGCTCGGCGTCCTTGAGCAGCGAGTGGCCGCCGAGCCGGGTGGCGTGTGCGCCGGCCAGCGCGGCCTCCAGGTCGGCGATGTGGGCGTCGCGCTGGGCCAGTTCCGCGCCGAGGCGCTCCAGCACGTCGTCGACGTCCACCATGCGGTAACCGCGCACGGTCACCGGCAGGCGCAGCCGCTCGACGTCCGCGCGGCCCACCGGCCGCTGCGGCGGCAGCCGGTCGTCCACCCGGTCCGGCTGCACGTCACGGAGCACCCCGCCGTCGCCGAGCACCGCGAGGGCGACCGCGGCGACCACCGCGACCAACGCGATGAGCATGAACCAGAACAAGACCTCTCCCGGGGTCGGCCCGACGTGTACGCCACGATCGTGCCACGTCGCGCCGTGCGCGCGGTGTGCGGTCGGCGACTATCTTCGATCGGCGTACGACATTTCGAAGGAGGCAGGCGCGACATGCTGCGGCTGGGCACACGGGAATTCGGCGAGCACGAGCCCGTGATCATGGCGATCGTGAACCGGACGCCGGACTCGTTCTACGACCAGGGCGCCACATTCACCGACGCACCGGCCCTCGAACGCGTCGGGCGCGCGGTCGCGGAGGGTGCCGCGATCATCGACGTCGGCGGGGTGAAGGCGGGCCCCGGCGAGGAGGTCTCGGCGCAGGAGGAGATCCGCAGGACCGCCGGTTTCGTCGCCGAGGTGCGCCGGCGCCACCCCGACGTGGTGATCAGCGTCGACACCTGGCGCCACGAGGTCGGCGAGGCGGTCTGCGAGGCCGGCGCGGACCTGCTCAACGACGCCTGGGGCGGCGTCGACCCCCGGCTCGCCGAGGTCGCAGCGAAGCACGGCGTCGGCCTGGTCTGCACCCACGCGGGCGGCGCCCCGCCGCGCACCCGGCCGCACCGGGTCGGCTACGAGGACGTGATGGCCGACATCCTGAAGGTGACGGTGGGCCTCGCGGAGCGGGCGGCCGCGCTCGGGGTGCGGCGGGACGCCATCCTCATCGACCCCGGCCACGACTTCGGGAAGAACACCCGGCACTCGCTGGAGGCGACCCGGCGGCTGCCGGAGATGACGGCCACCGGCTGGCCGGTGCTGGTCTCGCTGTCGAACAAGGACTTCGTGGGCGAGACCCTGGACCGCCCCGTCAAGGAGCGGCTGATCGGCACCCTGGCGACGACCGCCGTCTCGGCCTGGCTCGGCGCCCGGGTGTACCGGGTGCACGAGGTCGCCGAGACCCGTCAGGTGCTGGACATGGTGGCCTCGATCGCGGGACACCGGCCCCCGGCGGTCGCCCGGCGGGGGCTGGCGTAGGGCCCTCGGTTCAGTCGCCGATCTCCTTGGTCACCAGGGCGACCGCCTCGTCGACGTCGTCCGTGACGTGGAGGAGTTCCAGGTCGACCGGGGACGCCTTGCCGCCGTCCACGACGGTGTTGCGGACCCAGTCGACCAGGCCGCGCCAGTAGGCGGAGCCGAACAGGACGATGGGGAACTGCGTGACCTTGCGGGTCTGGACCAGCGTGAGGGCCTCGAAGAGCTCGTCGAGGGTGCCGAAGCCGCCCGGCAGGACGATGAACCCGGAGGCGTACTTCACGAACATCGTCTTGCGGACGAAGAAGTAGCGGAAGTTCACGCCGATGTCGACGTAGGGGTTGAGCCCCTGCTCGAAGGGGAGCTCGATGCCCAGGCCCACCGAGACCCCGCCGGCCTCGCAGGCACCCCGGTTGGCCGCCTCCATGGCCCCGGGGCCGCCGCCGGTGATGACGGCGAAGCCCGCCTCGGCCAGGGCGCGGCCGATGCGGACACCGGTCTCGTACTCGGCCGAGCCCTCGGCCGTACGGGCGGAACCGAAGACGCTGACCGCCCTGCCGAGTTCGGCGAGCGCGCCGAAGCCCTCGACGAACTCCGACTGGATGCGCATCACGCGCCACGGGTCGCCGTGGACCCAGTCCGAGGGTCCGCGGGTGTCCAGCAACCGCTGGTCGGTCGTGGACTTCTGCACCTGGCCCCGGCGCCGTACGACGGGACCGGTGTGGCGCTCGGGCCAGCCGCGCCCCGTGGGGCGGCCCTCCGCCGCGGCTGTCTCGGCGGCGGACGCCTCCTCCGCGTCACTGTCCATGTCGCGCTCCTTTCGCTGCCGTCCGGTCAGGGTACGACCGCGTCCGCCGGGCGGATCAAGAACGCGCCGCTGAATTGCTCGTTACGACAGCCAGGCGCGCAGCTTCTCCTCCGCCTCCAGGACGGCGGCGACGGCGACGTGCTCCTCGCGGGTGTGGGCGAGCCGGGGGTCGCCGGGGCCGTAGTTCACGGCCGGGACGCCCAGCGCGGAGAAGCGGGCCACGTCGGTCCAGGCCTCCTTGGGCGCGGGCTCGGTGCCGATGGCCTCGACGAAGGCGGCCGCCGCCGGGTGGGACAGGCCCGGCAGGGCGCCGGGGGCGCTGTCGGTCAGCCGCACGTCATAGCCCTCGAAGACCTCGCGGACGTGGGCGAACGCCTCGGCCTCGGAACGGTCGGGGGCGAAGCGGAAGTTGACGATCACCGCGCAGGAGTCGGGGATCACGTTCCCGGCGTGACCGCCCTCGATCATGACGGCGTTGAGGCCCTCGCGGTAGGTGAGGCCGTCGACGACCGCCTGCCGCGGCGCGTAGGCGGCGAGCCGGGCCAGCACGGGCGCGGCCTTGTGGATGGCGTTCTCGCCCAGCCAGCTGCGCGCGGAGTGGGCGCGGCGGCCGGTGGTCTCCACCCGGAACCTCAAGGTGCCCTGGCAGCCGCCCTCGACCTTTGCGTCGGTGGGCTCCAGCAGGACGGCGAAGTCGCCGGCGAGCCACTCCGGGTGGTTCTCGGCGAGCCGCTTGAGGCCGTTGTGCTCCGCCGCGATCTCCTCGGCGTCGTAGAAGACGAAGGTCAGGTCGCGGTTGGGCTCGGTGAGGGTCGCGGCGAGCCGCAGCTGGACGGCGACCCCGGACTTCATGTCGGAGGTGCCGCAGCCCCACAGGACGCCGTCCCCGTCGAGGCGGGAGGGCACGTTCTCGGCGATCGGCACGGTGTCCAGGTGACCGGCGAGTACGACGCGCTCGGCCCGGCCGAGCCGTGTGCGGGCGACGACGGCGTCCCCGTCCCGGTCCACCGTCAGGTGGGGCAGGGCGCGCAGGGCGCTCTCCACGGCGTCCGCCAGCGGCTTCTCGGCGAGGCTGACGGAGGGGATGTCGACGAGCTGCGCCGTCACGGCGGCGGCGTCCTGACTGAGATCGAGCACGGGCCGTTCCATGCCGCCGACCCTACCGGGGGCCTGACGAGGCCACCGGCACAGCGGGCTTCGGTACGGTGTGCGCGTGCCGAAGCCACCGTCGACCTCGACACCCGCCGCAAGTGCCCCCCGCAGGCGGGGGCGCGCAGCCCGTCTGATCACCGCAGGACTGGTCCTGCTGGGGGTCGCGGGCTACTCCGCGTACCACCTGGCCGGCGTCGGCGGCGGTCCGCGCCATCCGGCCTGCACGGTCACCACGGAGGCCGGCAGCCTGACCCTGGAGCCCCAGCAGGCGGCGAACGCCTCGACGATCGCCGCGGTGGCGACCTCGCGCGGGCTGCCGGAGCGGGCGGTGACGATAGCGCTGGCCACGTCCATGCAGGAGTCGGCGCTGCGCAATCTCGACCACGGGGACCGCGACTCGGTGGGCCTGTTCCAGCAGCGCCCTTCGCAGGGCTGGGGCACGGCCGCGCAGATCATGGACCCGGTCTACGCCTCCAACGAATTCTTCGACGGCCTGGTGAAGATCCACGGCTATTCCCGGCTGCCCCTCACGGTGGCCGCGCAGAAAGTGCAGAAGAGCGGCTTCCCTCAGGCCTACGCCAAGCACGAGGCGGACGCCGCGCTGCTGGCCGGCGCGCTGACCGGCCGGCACGCCGGGGCGCTCACCTGCGTCACCCCGGTGGCCGCGGGTGCGGTCTCCGGGGGCGACCCGGCGAAGGTGCGGGAGCGGCTGGTGCGGGAGTTCGGGGCCGACGTGGCGCCGCGCACCACCGGGACGCCCGCGGACCCGGACGACGAGGCCGCGCGGGACGCCAAGAACGGTGCGCGGGGCGGGGGTCCGGCGCGGCGCACGGTGGCCGTGCCGTCGGCCCCGGCGGGGAACGAGGCGCGCGGCGACAAGGGCCGGCGGGGCTGGGAGCTGGCCCAGTGGGCGGTGGCGCACGCCCATGAACTGAAGGTGGAGAAGGTGTCCTTCGGGAACCGCGAGTGGTCGGCCAAGGCCTCCGACCGGGGCTGGACGGCGTCGAATTCCGACGCCGCGCACGGGGCCGGGGGCGACGTCAGGATCACCGTCGCGCAATAGTGCGGGTATTCACCCCCAGGCGGGTGATTGATACGCCAAAACCATCAGATGTGAATCCCCTCGTTCGGGGGTGCGAAAAAAGCTCCTGATCAAGGGCTGTGACGTTTCCGCGGCACTTCCGGCTCCGTCCGAATTGCTCCGCTTTACCGCCCCGGGAATCCTTTCGCATTACCAATTCTTTACTCTTGGCGGCCGCAACCTTCGGCCCCCTTCACGCGGTAGTCACGACGTCCGCCCCGCGGACATGTCACGTCGAAACTGTCGTCTCTCCGTAAAAGGAGCACCATGTCTCTCCCCCTCGCGCGTCGGATCGCCCGGGCTGCCCTGCTGGTCGGCGCGGCCGCGGCTCCTCTCATCGGTGCCGGTGCCGCGTCCGCCGCCGCGCTGCCGCAGGTCGGCGACCTGGGTGGGCTGACCAACGTGGACAAGACCCCCGAGCTCACCGGCACCGTGAACGGCGTGGCCAAGCAGTCCGGCGCCGTGAAGACCGTGCAGGAGGCGCTGCCCGCGACGACCGACACCGTCAGCGACCTGGCCAAGGGCGCCCAGCCCGCCGTCAAGGGAGCCGCGACGCAGACCGCCAGGACCGTCGGCGGCACCGCCCAGGAGCTCGGGAAGACCGCCAAGGGCTCCGGGCTGCCGGGCGGCCTCCCCTCAACCGGCCGGCTGCCCCTCCAGGGGCTCCCCATCGGCGGCTGATCCCCCACAGCCGCACCGAAAGGGCCCGGGGAGCGAGCGGTGCTCCCCGGGCCCTTTGCGCCCGCGTCGTGGCCGCCCGCGGCTCAGGAGGACAGCCGGCGCACCGCCGCCGCCACCCGCTCGTCGGTGGCCGTGAAGGCGATCCGTACGTACCGCTCCCCCGCCGCGCCGTAGAAGTCGCCGGGGGCCACGAGGATGCCGTCCTTGGACAGGTCCGCGACGGTGTCCCAGCAGGACTCGTCACGCGTCGCCCACAGGTACAGGCTCGCCTCGCTGTGCTCGATGCGGAAGCCGGCCGCCTCGAAGGCCTCCCGCAGGGACGCCCGCCGCCGCGCGTAGCGCTCGCGCTGCCGGGCCACGTGGGCGTCGTCCCCGAGCGCGGCGACCGTGGCGGCCTGCACCGGGGCGGGCGTCATCATGCCGCCGTGCTTGCGGATCTGCAGCAGCTCGCCGAGCACGGCCGGGTCGCCCAGGAGGAACGCCGAGCGGTAGCCGGCCAGGTTGGAGCGCTTGGACAGCGAGTGGACGGCCACGATGCCCTCGTAGGAGCCGCCGCAGACGTCCGGGTGCAGGACCGAGACCGGGTCGGCGTCCCAGCCCAGCTCCAGGTAGCACTCGTCGCTGAACACCAGCACGCCGTGCTCGCGCGCCCAGGCCACGGCACGGGTCAGCTCGTCCTTGGACAGCACGCGACCGGTGGGGTTGGAGGGGCTGTTGAGCCACAGCAGCCGCAGCCCGGCCGGGTCGGGCTCGGTCGGTTCGTCGTAGACGACCGCCTCGGCGCCCGCCAGCCGCGCCCCGACCTCGTAGGTCGGGTAGGCCAGCCGCGGGTACGCCACCTTGTCGCCCGCGCCGAGGCCCAGTTGGGTCGGCAGCCAGGCGACCAGTTCCTTGGAGCCGACGACCGGCAGCACGTGCGCGTCGGTGAGGCCGGTGGCGCCCAGCCGTCGGCCGGCCCAGCCGGTGATGGCGGCGCGCAGCTCGGGCGTCCCCCACACGGTCGGGTACCCGGGGCTGTCCGCGGCCCCGGCCAGGGCCCGCTGCACGATGTGCGGGACCGGGTCGACCGGGGTGCCGACCGACAGGTCGACGATGCCGCCGGGATGGGCGGCGGCCGTGGCCTTGTACGGTTCGAGCCGGTCCCAGGGGAAGACGGGGAGTCTGGACGAGACTGGCTGCGCCACGGTGGTGCTCACTTTCCGTTCCTCGCAGGCACGCGGCCTGCCACTGCCTGAAACACGGCGGTCCCGTACGGCGGTGTGCCGTACGGGACCGCCCGCAACGGTCGGGTCACTCGCCCTGCGGCGGCAGGGCGGCGATGAAGGGGTGGTCGCGCTCGATCAGCCCGAGCTTGGAGGCACCACCGGGCGAGCCGAGCTCGTCGAAGAACTCGACGTTCGCCTTGTAGTAGTCCTTCCACTCCTCCGGGGTGTCGTCCTCGTAGAAGATGGCCTCCACCGGGCAGACCGGCTCACAGGCTCCGCAGTCGACGCATTCGTCCGGGTGGATGTACAAGGACCTCTGGCCCTCGTAGATGCAGTCGACCGGGCACTCCTCGATGCACGCCTTGTCCTTGACGTCGACACAAGGCTGCGCGATGACGTAGGTCACGCTGTCGTTCCTCCTCGGTAGGGCTGTCTCGCGCGGGAGCGCGGCGTCGTCGATGCCCGCCCCTAGTATCTCCGTTCTTGGGCAGCAGACGAACAGGAGGGGCGGTCATGAGCATGGATTTCACCGCCGGAGGCCGGCTCGAGGTACGCATAACCCCTTCTGACGTGGGCAAACGCGTTTCGGTTCGGAGGATCGCGGAGATCGTCGAGGGGCGGCCGGTGTTCGCCGACGCCGTCGGGATTCTCACATCGTGGAACGAAGGGGTGCTTGTTGTCACCCGTCGGGACGGGGAGACCGTCCGCATCGCGGAATCGTCCCTGGTCGCGGGCAAGATCGTGCCCGACGCACCGGCGCGCCGCGGCGCCCGCGCGCCCCGCGCGACGGCCAGGGAACTGCAGGAATCGGCCTCCCGCTGCTGGCCCGCGCAGGAGGCCGCCCGACTGGGCGCGTGGACACTCCGGGCGGCCGGCGGCTTCACCAGGCGGGCCAACTCCGTGCTGCCGCTGGGCGATCCGGGTGTCCCGCTGACGGAGGCCGCCGCGCGGATCGCCCGTTGGTACGGCGACCGCGGACTGCCGCCGTACGTGCAGGTCACCACCGGTGGCGAGGACTCCGACGAGACGCTGGCGCAGGCGCTGGGCGGCCTCGGCTGGACGGCGGAGGGCCATGCCCTGCTGCGCACGGCCGCGCTGGCGCCGATCGCGGACCTGCCCGGCGCCGAGGCCGTGCACCTGTCCCGCGAGGCCGACGCGGCGTGGCTCGCCCGCTACCACCGCACGGGTGACCTGGGCGACGCGGCGCTGAAGGTGCTCACCGGCGGCCCCTCGGTGTGGTTCGCCACGGTGCCGGGGGACGGCGACCCCGCCGACGCCGGGCCCGCGGCGATCGGCCGCTGCGTCGTCGACGGCCGCTTCGCCTCCTTCGGCGCCGTCGAGGTGGCCCCCTCCCACCGGCGGCGCGGACTGGCCCTGGCCGTGATGGCCGCGCTCGCCCGCAAGGCCCTGGACGAGGGCGCCTCCGGCGCGTACCTGCAGGTCGAGACGGACAACGAGGGCGCGCGCGCCCTCTACGACCGAATGGGCTTCACCACCCACCACGCGTACCACTACCGGCGCGGCCCGCTGTCCGCGGAAGGGTGAGAACCCCGGTATGGACGACTCCACCAGGCAGCGCTTCGCCGAGGCCGCCCGCGAGGTGCGCCCCGACCTCGCGGACCTGTGCCTGCTCATCGGGGCCGAGGCCGACCCGTCCCTCGACGAGGCCGGGACGGACGCGGCGCAGATGGAACTCGACCGTCTCGCCGGGCTCCTGCCGTACGGCCTCACCGGCCCCGCCGAGTGGGCCGACGCCGCCGCCGAACTGCTCGCCGGCCGCTGCGGGTTCGGCGGCTCCCCGGCCGACTACCAGCGCCTGGAGTCCTCGCTGCTGCACGAGGTGCTGCGACGGCGGCGCGGACTGCCGATCCTGCTGTCGGTGGTCTGGATGGAGGTCGTCCGGCGTGCCGGCGGCCCCGTCCACGGCGTCGCCCTCCCCGGGCACTTCGTCGTGGGCTTCGGCGACCCCGCGGGCGTCTTCGTGCTGGCCGACCCGTTCAACGGCGGCCGGCGGCTCGGGGAGGAGGACGTGCGCCTGCTGGTGGCGGGCGCGACGGGGGCCGCGCCCTCCCCGGCGATGCTGGAGCCCGCGGATCCGCTGGACATCGTGCTGCGGGTGCTCAACAACATCCGCGCGTGGGCCTCGGCACGGCCGGAGCACCTGACGACGCAGCTGTGGGCGGTCGAACTGGCGCTGCTGCTGCCCCACCATCCGGCACGGCTGCGCCTCGAGCACGCCCAGCTCCTGGTGCGGAAGGGGGACTTCGCGCGGGGTGCCGCGGAGATGGAGGCGTACGCGGACGTGCTCGCCGAGGCGGAGCCGTCCGCCGCGACGGCGATGCGGCGGCAGGCGCGGGCCGCCCGCGCGCTCCTCAACTGACCGCCCGGGGGGGTTGCGGGTCGGCCGCCCGCCGGAGGCCGGGGGCACCCCCAGCGGCAGCCGGGGGAGGGCCGGCGCAGCCCCACGACGGCGCCGCACCGGTGCGGTGCGCACGGTCTCTCCCCCGGCCTGGCGGCTGGGGGTACCCCCACGTGTGCACGCCGGTGGGTGGGGGTGGGCCAGCCCTCCCCCGGACTTCGGCCGGGGGCACCCCCACGCCGGGGGCACCTCCCAGCGGCAGCTGGGGGAGGAACGACTTCCCGCGACCCCCACGGGCCCGGGCGGCGGGCGGCTAGAGCCAGCCGCGTTCGAGGGCGATGCGGACCGCTTCGGTTCGGTTGCGCGCGGCGGTCTTCTGGATCGCGGTGGAGAGGTAGTTGCGCACGGTCCCCTCGGAGAGGTGGAGGCGGCGGGCGATGTCCGCGTTGAGGGAACCGTCGGCCGCCGCGCGCAGGACGTCGCGCTCGCGCGGGGTGAGGGGGTCGGCCCCCTCCGAGAGCGCGGCGGCGGCGAGCGCCGGGTCGATCACCTTCTCCCCCCGCAGCACCCTGCGCACCGCCTCCGCGAGTTCCCCCGCGGGCGCGTCCTTGACCAGGAACGCGTCGGCGCCCGCCTCCATGGCCCGGCGCAGGTACCCGGGCCGGCCGAACGTGGTGACGATGACGACGCGGACCCCGGGGAGTTCCGCCCGCACCACGGCGGCCGCGTCGAGGCCGGTCATCGCGCCGGGCATCTCGATGTCGAGGAGCGCGACCTGCGCCCCGGCGTCGCGGGCCGCTCCGAGGACGTCCTCGCCGCGCGCGACCTGCGCGACCACCTCGATGTCCTCCTCAAGCCCCAGCAGCGCGGCCAGGGCCTCGCGCACCATCGACTGGTCCTCCGCCAGCAGCACACGGATCATGGCCGTGAGCGTAGTCGGCCGGGACGACGGCGTGGAGGGTGAAGCCGCCGTCCGCCGCGGTCTCCAGGCGGCCACCGGCGAGCAGCAGGCGCTCCTCCATGCCGGTCAGGCCGTTGCCGCGCCGTGTGGCGCCGGGGCCCGGGCCGCGGCCGTCGTCGGCGACGGTGAGCCGTACCGTGCCGTCGTCCTCGGCGACCGTCACCACGCAGCGGGAGGCACCGCTGTGCCGTACGACGTTGGTGACGGCCTCGCGCAGGGCCCAGGCCAGCGCGCCCTCGGCCTCCGGGGTGAGCGGGGCGGCCACGGTGGCGGGCAGCTCGGCGCGGACGCCGGCGGCCTGCAGGGCGCCGCGGGCGCCGGCGAGCTCGGCGGCGAGGGTGGGCCTGCGGTAGCCGCTGACGGCCTCCCGGACGTCCACGAGGGCCTGCCGGCTGACCCGCTCGATGTCGGCGACCTGCGCGGCGGCGTCCTCGGGACGGCCGGGCAGCATGCGTCCGGCCAGTTCGCTCTTGAGGGTGATCAGCGACAGCGAGTGGCCGAGCAGGTCGTGCAGGTCGCGGGCGAGCCGCAGCCGTTCCTCCGTGGCGGCGAGCTGGGCCACCGCCGCCCGGGCCTCGCGCAGTTCGCGGGTGGTGCGCACCAGCTGGCGCACCCCGGTCATGGCGTAGCCGCCGAGCAGGCACGGCACGAGCAGCGAGACCACCGTGGCCTCGTTCGCCCCGGTGAGCCCGGCGACGGCCGCGAGCACCGCGGTGACCAGCGGGATCGCCCAGCGCGCCTGCCGGCCGGGCAGCACCGCCCCGCAGCCGACGGCCAGGTAGACGAACAGCACGAGGAACGCGTCGCCCAGGGTGAAGGTCATCAGCAGGCCCAGCGCGCAGAGCAGCAGGAGCTGCCCGTACACCCAGCGCGGCTGGTGTTCCGCGTTGGTCCGCAGGAAGACGATGCCCAGGTAGGCGGCGACGAAGGCGGCGAGCCCGAGCCAGCCGAGCACGGTCGCGGTGAGGCCGTGCCCGCCCTCGGCGAGGTCGCTGACCGGGGCGCCCAGGTAGAGCATCCACATGGCCACCCAGACCAGCTTGACCACGGCCTGGCGGCGGTTCTCCGGGGCACGGCCGATGGCCGGGGCGTCCCGGGGCTCGGCGGCCTCCCGCTGCTGTGTCGTTCCGGCGGCCACGATCGTTCTCCTCTCAGGCCTTCGCGGTGTCCTTGCGGTACATCCAAGCGGCTGTCCCGGCGAAGACCAGCCCGTAGACCACCAGTACGGCGACGTCCCGGGCGTGCGGGGCCTGGCCGAGTTCGACGGCCTGGCCGAGCGCCGCGTACGGCCGGGCCGGCAGCAGGTTCGCGATGTCGCGCAGCCAGCCGGGGAAGGAGCTGAAGGGCATCCACAGGCCGCCGAGCAGCGCGAGCCCGAAGTAGGCGATCATCGCGATGGGGCGGGCGGTCTCCGCCGAGGCGACGTAGCCGATGGCCACGCCGAGCGCGGCGAAGACGAAGCTCCCCGCCCAGCTGGTGAGCAGCACCCCGGCCCACTGCCAGGCGGCCATCCGCACGCCCTTCACGGCGCCGCCGGCGAGCAGCACGAGCACGATCGAGGGCAGGCTGACCGTGGCGGCCGCGGCGATCTTCGCCAGGACGTAGCCGCGCCCGGGGAGGGCGGTGAGCCGCAGCTGGCGCACCCAGCCCTTGTCGCGCTCCCGGGCGATCCGCTCGGAGTTGCCCATGAGCACGGCGGTCATGGCGCCGAAGGCGCACATCGCGACCATGTAGTACGGCACCATCGCGGCCTTCTGGCCCGCCGTGAGGATCATGAAGAGCAGCACCGGGTACAGCACCGAGAAGAACATGAACCTGCGGTTGCGCAGGACGCGCAGGATCTCCAGCCGGGCCAGCGTCCTCATCGCGCCGCCACCTCCTCCTCGGACTCCTTGGACGACTCCGTGATGGCCAGGAAGGCCTGCTCCAGGCCGAGCCCGGCGACCTCCAGGTGCCGGGGGTAGAGCCCGGCCGCGTAGACCGCGTGCACCGTCGCGTCGGCGTCCGTGGAACGGATGCGCACCGTGCGCCCGGTGATCTCCACGTCCGTGACCCGTGGCAGGGCCCGCAGGGCGGTCTCGTCCGGCGGGGTGTCCAGGTCGAAGACGATACGCCGGACCCCGGCCCGCGCCTTGATCTCGGCGGCGGTGCCGTCGGCCACCAGCCGGCCGCCCTGCAGGACGAGCACCCGGTCGGCGACGGCGTCCGCCTCCTCCAGGTAGTGGGTCGCGAAGAGCACCGTGCGGCCCTGCTTCACCTGGCCGCGCATGGCCTCCCAGAAGGCCTGCCGGGCGGAGACGTCCATGCCGGTGGTCGGCTCGTCGAGGACCAGCAGGTCGCTCGCGCCCGCCGTGGCCAGGGCGAAGCGCACGCGCTGCTCCTGGCCGCCGGAGAGCTTGTCGACCTTGCGGTCGGCGATGGACTCCAGCCCGGCGGCCGCCATCACCTCGGCGACGGGGTGGGCCCGCGGGTGCAGGTCGCAGGCGAGCCGTACCAGCTCGCGCACGGTGACCTCCTCCATGAGGCCGCCGCTCTGCAGCACCGCCCCGACCCGGCCCTCGGTGATCGCCCGGCGCGGGGTGGTCCCGAAGACCTCGACGGTGCCGGAGTCGGGCGTGCGCAGCCCCAGCAGCAGGTCCAGGGTGGTCGACTTGCCTGCGCCGTTGGGGCCCAGCAGGGCGACGGTCTCACCCGGGTGGAGGGTCAGGCTCAGGTCGTCGACGGCCCGGACCTGACCGAAGCTCTTGCTCACGTGCGTGAACACTGTTGCGGTCATGGCAGCAGCGTCGCCTGCGGCGCGGTCCGCGCGGCAGTGCCGGGCGTCCTGTCCCGCGGATGACAGATGTCATGGGTGTGGCCCCGGTACGGGTACCGGGGCCACACCCTTCACGCGTGGATCGGGCGACCGGGGGTCAGGACGTGCCCTCGATGGTCACCGTCTTCTTGGCGGTGTCGGTGGTCTGCAGCGCGGGCAGCATCGCGGAGGCGACGTCCTCCGGGGTGACGGCGGTCTTGCTGCCGTCCCCACGCTCGACCAGGACACCGTCGAAGGCGCCGCCGTACAGGCCCTGGAGCACCTTGCGGTCGATGTACGGCGTCAGGTTGCCGTCCTGGTCCGGCACCATCGTGAGGATCTTCGACAGCGAGTTCTGCGGGCTGAACGGGACGGGTGCCCCGGCGCCCGCACGGACCATGACGAACCCGGACATGGCCGTCTTCCCGAAGCCGTTGACGGCCTTGTCGAGCGCCTCCTGGGTCACCTTGGGCTGGACGGTGGTGACCTTCAGGCTGACCGCACCGGCCTTGCCGGTGGCGACCTGCGTGGCGTAGGCGGCGGTGACGGTGTCGATCGAGGCGGCCACGTCCACGCCCTCGTGGGGCTTGCCGGGGACGGCGACGGCCTTGCCCTTCACGAACTTGACCATGCCCTCGGAGCCCGAGCCGCCGAGCCCCTGGGAGAGCTTCTCCAACTGGGCGCGGAGCTTCTCGCTGTCCGTGGTCAGCACGGGCTCGGCCGCGCGCGAGCCGCCGAACAGCGAGCCGATGACGGTGACCGGGTTGTAGTCGCGGTGCGCCACGTTGCGGACGGTCGCGTCGGTGTCGAGGACGAGACCGGCGGTCGCGGGCTTCAGCGAGGTGCGCTGGTCGCCGACGGTGACGGTGATCGGCGCGTTCTTGCGGGAGCCGAGCGCCTGGTCGAGGACCGCGACGGCCTGGTCCTTGGTCTTGCCGCCGATCCCGACGCCGTAGACGGTCGTACCGGCCGGGACGTCGGAGTGGTCCATCAGCAGTCCCGCGCCGTAGGCGATGCCCAGCACGCCCAGCACGCCGACGCCCGCCAGTATGAGCTTGGAGCGGCCCTTGGCCTCGGGCTGCGCCGCGCTCTGACGGCCGGCGGGCGGGGCCGGCCGGGTGGCGGACGGTCCCGCGGGGGGAACCGCCGGGATGCCGCTGACGACGGTGTCGCCGGACATCCGGTCGGCCGCGGAGGACGGGAACGGCGTGGGGAACGGCGGCCGGCCGGCGGCGGGGCCCGCCGGGGGCACCCGCATCTCCCCGGTGACCGGACCCGTGGTGGGGCCGGCCGGCGGCTGCTGCCCCGGGAAGGGCGCACCTGCTCCGGGACCGGCGGGCCCCGCGCCGGGGCCGACGGGGAACGGGCGCGGTGCCGGCGCGGGGCGTCCGGGACCCGCGGGGCCGCCAGGGCCCCCAGGGCCGCCGGGACCGCCGGGACCGCCCGGGCCGCCCGGCATCACGGGGCCACCGGGACCCACGGGGCCGCCGGGGCCACCCGGCGCCACCGGACCGCCGGGACCGGCCGGGCCGACCGCGCCGTCGTTCAGGTACGGGATGCCACCGCGTCGCGGGCCGCCGGGGGCGGCGCCCGGTCCGGGGACCGGTCCGCGCTCCATGGGGCCGGGCTGGGCGGGGATGTCGCCGAGCTGCATGGGCTGGGTGACCTCGGGCGCGGAGAACCCCTGCGTCGCCTCGGGACCGGGCGCCGGGGCCGGCCCCGGGCCGGCCTCGGGCCTGGGCGCGGCCTTCCGCGGCGCGAACCAGTCGCTGGCCGGCTTCTCGCCCTTCGGCGCCGGAGCCGGCTCCGCGACGGGTTCCGGCGCGGGCGCCGGAACGCCCTGGCCGGCCCCGGTGCCGCCGCCGACGGTCCAGCCCGTGGGCAGCGGGGCCGACTCGGCCTCGGGGGCGGCCGGGGCGGACCCGGCGGGCGCCCCGCCCTCCGCGCCGCCCTCGACGGGCGTGCGGACGACGACCGGCGGGATCGGCCGGGACCCGGGGATGTTGATGCGCACCCGGGTGGTCAACGTGGTCTCGGTCTTGGTCTCCTCCGCGGCGGGAGCCGCAGCGGGCTCCCCGGTCGCGGCACCATCGCGCGGGTCCTCCTGCGGATGCAGCGACGGAAACGGTCGGGTTCCGTACGGCGGGGTACCCGACGGGTACGCGGCTCCGCCCCGGCCCTGGGGGCCGGGGGACGGACGATCAGTTTCACGACTCAAAGCAGGCTCTCCCGGTTCGCTTCGCCACCCGTCACGGCCTTTCCGCGGGCGGCCCGGCGGCGCGCACCACCATACTGGGCGCCGCGTCGGAGCCGCCTGCCCGCCGGATGGAGACCGCCCTGATCAAAGGGGTTTATGTGACGTCAACCGCCAAAACGGGCGACGCTCGCTCCGTAACGGACGCAACGTGGCGCCTATGGTGCCTCAAGTGATCCACCGGCGGGAGGACGGGGTTGCACAAGCGTGGCCGACATCACGCCGGCCATCGCTCCGCCCAACAGGTAGACGTACGGACTGATTCCGTTGGCGAACAGGAAATCACCCTCCGGGCGGGCGGAGCTCAGCAGCATCACGGTGATCAGCCACACCGCCGCCGGCACCACGGCGCCCAGCCGCGTGCCGGTCAGCCGGGCGCCGCCGTGGAAGAGCGCCGCGCTCCCGGCGAGCGCGAGCAGCAACCCGCCCGGGAACCAGGCGGCCTGGACCAGCGACCCCGCGACGGCGACCAGCACGCCCAGGACCGCGAGCAACGGATAGGCGGCGCGCCTCATGCCCCGGTCCCCGCGAACAGATCGTCCTCCAGGCTCCCGGCCGGCGCGGGCACGCCCTTGACCAGACGGTAGAACTCGGCGCCGAACAGGGGCTGTCCGAGGTCGTTGGAGAGCGCGAAGAACGGGCCGTCCACCGCGATCTGGGTGACGTGGGCCTTCATCGCCGCGGCCTTCTGCCCGGCGTAGCGGGCCTCCACGTCGATGGCGGCGGTCACCAGGCCGTCGTCCACCACGCCCGGGACGTCGTCGGCGGTCGCGATGCCCTCGAAGGGGATCTGCCGGCCGGCACCGCGCAGCCGGGCGAAGCCCTCCTCGACCACGTGGCGCGGGATGCAGTTCCAGTAGATCTTGGCGATGGAGTGCGGGCCGCCGAGGTCACGCCGGTAGGCCGGCTCCGCGGCCAGTTCGGCGGCGCGCATGGCGACCCGGTGCGCCTTGATGTGGTCGGGGTGGCCGTAGCCGCCGTCGGGGTCGTAGGTGACCAGGACCTGCGGACGGACCTCGCGGATCACCTCCACGAGGTACGAGGACGCGAGGTCGAGGTCCGCCTGCCAGAAGCTCTCCGGCCGGTCGTTCTGCGGCACGCCCATCATCCCGGAGTCCCGGAAGCGGCCGGGGCCGCCGAGGAAACGGTGGTCGGTGACGCCGAGCTGCGCCATGGCCTCGGCGAGTTCGCCGGTCCGGTGCGCGCCGAGGGTGTCGTCGCGATCGGGGGCCAGGTGCGCCAGCTCGGGCGGGATGACCTCGCCCTCCTCGCCGAGGGTGCACGTCACCAGCGTGACGAGAGCGCCCTCGGCGGCGTACTTGGCCATGGTGGCGCCGTTGTTGATCGACTCGTCGTCGGGATGCGCGTGGACGAGCAGCAGTCGGCGGGCGGGCGGTGCGGTCATGAGGAGAGCCTAGGGCAGGCCCCGCGGCTCACCAGGGGGAAGCCACGGGCTCAGAACTTGAAGTCGCCGATCATGCCCGCGACGTTGCTGGTGAGGTCCCGGATCGTCGGCGCGATGGAGGAACTCGCCAGGTAGAACCCGAGCAGTACGCAGACCACCGCGTGCCCCGCCTTCAAACCGGCTTTCCTGACCAGCAGGAAGACGACGATCAGCAGCAGCAGCACCGCCGAAATCGAAAGTGCCACAGCGGCACACCTCCAGGGCCTCAGAGTCCGACAGCACTTGCCAACCGGTTGTTACCCACTCTCGGCAGTGGATCATAACTTTGTGGCGCACCGCATAGCTCGTCGCACGGGAGCACGCGGGGGCGCATGGCCGGATCTCGTGGTTGGCGTGCGCCGGGCTCACCGGCGGGCGGTGACACACTCCCCCCATGACGCAAGCGCTCTCGTTCCCGCGGCAGTACGCCCGCACGCAGCGGTTCTCGCTCGGCGCCCCGCGCGCCTTCACCGTGTCGCCGGACGGCGGCCGGATCGCCTTCCTGCGCTCCCGTTCCGGGACCGACCGCTCGCACCTGCTGTGGGTGCTGGACCCGCAGTCCGGCGCCGAGCGGGTCGCGGCGGACCCCGGGGTGCTGCTGTCCGGCGCGGCGGAGGAACTGTCGCCGCAGGAGAGGGCGCGCCGGGAGCGCAGCCGGGAAGGTTCGGCCGGAATCGTCGGCTACGCGACCGACGACGCGGTGGAGCTGGCCGCGTTCGCCCTGTCCGGAAGGCTCTTCACGGCGGAGCTGCGGGCCAGCACGGCCCGGGAGATCGCCGTGCCGGGCCCGGTGGTGGACCCGCGTCCGTCGCCGGACGGCCGCCGGGTGGCCTACGTGGCGGACGGTGCGCTGCGCGTGGTGGACGCCGACGGCGGCGGGGACCGGGCGCTGGCCGAGCCCGAGGGCCCGGACGTCGGCTACGGACTGGCGGAGTTCATCGCCGCCGAGGAGATGTCCCGCAGCCGCGGCTACTGGTGGGCCCCGGACGGCGCCTCCGTACTGGCGGCCCGGGTGGACGCGTCCCCGGTCCGCCGCTGGTGGATCGCCGACCCCGCGAACCCCGCGCAGCCGCCCGCCGAGGTGGCCTACCCCGCCGCCGGCACCCCGAACGCCGAGGTCACGCTGGTCCTGCTGACGCTGGACGGGGCGGCGACGCCGGTGGAGTGGGACCGCGAGCGCCATCCGTACCTCGCGCAGGTGCACTGGTCGGCGGCGGGCCCGCCGCTGCTGCTGGTCCAGACCCGGGACCAGCGCGAGCAGCTGTACCTGACGGTGGACACCGCCACCGGCGGCACCCGGGAGGTGCACCGGGACAGCGATGAAATCTGGCTTGATCTTTTCGCCGGGGTGCCCGCCTGGTTGTCCGGCGAGCGCCTCGTACGGATCTCCGACGAGAACGGCTCGCGAGCGCTGTTCGTCGGTGAACAGCCGTGGACGGGACCGGAGTTGCACGTGCGTGCGGTGCTCGGGACGGACGGCGACGGCGTCCTGCTGTCGGCCTCGGCGGGGCACGGCGCCAAGGACCCGGAGACCGGCGAGATCCATGTGTACCGCGCCGACGGAGGCCCCGCCGGAGCGGTCCGGCTGAGCGGTGGGCCGGGCGTGCACTCCGCGGTGCGCGCCGGGGCCGTGACGGTGCTGTCGTCCGCGTCGCTGGAGTCGGCCGCCACGACCGTCCGGGTGCTGCGGGACGGCGAGCGGGTGACGGAGATCGCCTCGCACGCCGAGACCCCGGTCCTCACCGCGCGCCCGGTGCTCGTCAGCGCCGGCGAGCGCGGCGTCCCGGCGGCCGTGCTGCTCCCCTCGGGGCACCGGGAGGGCGACGGACCCCTGCCGGTGCTGATGGACCCGTACGGCGGGCCGCACGGCCAGATGGTGGTGAGCGCGCAGCGCGGCTACCTGCAGGCGCAGTGGCTGGCCGACCAGGGCTTCGCGGTGGTCGTCGCGGACGGCCGGGGCACCCCCGGGCACTCCCCCGCCTGGGAGAAGGCGATCGCCGGCGACTTCGCGGGCGTCACGCTCGACGACCAGGTCCACGTGCTGCACGCCCTGGCCGGCCACTACCCCCTGGACCTCACCCGGGTGGGCATCCGCGGCTGGTCGTACGGCGGGTACCTGGCGGCGCTCGCCGTGCTGCGCCGCCCGGACGTCTTCCACGCCGCGGTGGCGGGCGCACCGGTCACCGACTGGCGGCTGTACGACACGCACTACACCGAGCGCTACCTCGGCCACCCCGAGGAGCGGCCGGCGGTGTACGCCGCCAACTCCCTGGTCACCGACGCCGGTCTGGCGGACCCGGCGGACGAGGTCCGGCCGCTGATGATCATCCACGGCCTCGCCGACGACAACGTGGTGGCCGCGCACACCCTGCGGCTGTCCTCCGCGCTGCTGGCCGCGGGCCGCCCGCACGAGGTGCTCCCGCTGTCCGGGGTCACGCACATGACGCCGCAGGAGGAGGTCGCCGAGAACCTGCTCCTGCTCCAGGTCGCGTTCCTGAAGCGTTCCCTGGGCGTCGCGGGCTAGGGCGGGTCCTGCAGGTACGCCGCCCGCGCCTCGGAGGCGGGGCCGGGCGGCGGCTGCGGGTAGGAGCCGAAGACGGGGAGGACGGCGGTCTGCTCGTACAGCGGCATGGACAGGTTGTCCGCTGCCGCGGGGACCTCCGCCTCCACGTACGGGTCGCCGCCCGGCACGCCCACCGCCGCCAGGTCGCCGGGGACGAGCAGCAGCGTCACCACCAGCGCGGCGCCCACCGCGAAGGCGGCGGCGAAGTCGTCGGCGCCCGGGGCGTCGATCCGTGAGGTGCCGATCACCGGGACCGCGGTCACGGCGAGCAGCCCGGCCACACCGATGCCCAGCGGCCGGGCGAACGGGGCCCGTACGAACGCGGCGAGGCCCGCGGCCGCGGCCAGGCCGGCCGTCGCCCAGACCAGCCACTCGTAGGGCGCCCCCAGTTGGGAGTCCACCAGGTAGCCGCCGCCCGCGGTGCGCCAGAAGAAGCCCGGCGGCAGCGGCGCCGCCGGGTCGGACCGCCGGGAGAACTCCAGGACGCCGGCGATGAGCGCCACCACGAGCAGCAGCATCCCCGCCAGCACGCCCGCCGCGGGCCGCGGCGGGGCGGGCGCGTCCTCGCCGGTGCGCCGTACGACGACGAGCAGCACGAGGGCACCGGCGATCTGCCCGCCCGCGGTCACCAGCAGGGCTCCCTGCAGCCCGGGCGGGCTGCCGCCCGAGGAGGGGGCCAGGAGGTACGCCGTGGGGGTGCGCAGCGCCAGGGTGAGCACCGCGGCCGCCCCGAGGACCCCGACGCCGCCGGGCTTGAGGGACGCGACCGCGGCGGCCACGTAGAGCCCGAGGAGCAGCAGGTCCACGGTGGAGGTCACCAACGGCGCCCCTCCGACGGGTACCGCAAGACCCGCCCACACCCTGACGGCGCCCTCCGCCCGGAACTGCACGAGGTCCTGGCCCAGCCAGGCCGCCTCGGCGGCCCCCAGGGCGGCACAGACCATTCCTCCGAGCCGATACGCCTGCCGCATGGCCACCTCCCCGGCCCCTCCGGCAGCACTGTCCTTTGGCCTTCCGAGGGGATACGTACCGGGCCGGTCCAGCGTTCACCGCGGACGTACGGCGGCCGGCCGGGGCGATGTGTGATCACCCCGGCCGGCCCACGGCACCCGCACGGCCGTACGCTGCTCAGCGTGGCGCGTCCGTATATCGGTGATGCGTCGATCAAGTTGCCTGCGTGTAAAAGAATTTCATCCTGAATCCTCCGCATTCGCGGGTGGACCGCGGAAGCTGTCAAGCACGCGTTAACGACGATATCCAAAATCTTGCCCCAAGATAACGGCGATCTCGTCTTCTGATCGCTTCACCCCCTTGACTGGCCGCCAAATCCATTGCCCAATACCGGCTAGCTAGCCACGGGCGTACACATGCGCCACCAAAACTCTTTGGTGCGGGGGCAGATGACCATGTCCAGTCCGAGCACGGCCGCGAACCGGCCGGAACCCGTTCCGGCAGAGGCGCCCGCCCCCGTCGCGGGCACCGGCAAGGAAGCCTCCGAACTCGTGGGGCGCTCCCCGGGCCGGCTCGCCTGGCTGCGCTTCCGCCGCGACCGCACCGGAATGGTCTGCGCCGGCGTCGTGCTCTTCTACCTCGTCGTGGCGCTGGCCGCACCGCTGATCTCCAAGGTGTACGGCAAGAACCCCTACGAGCTGTACGGCCAGGACCTGGGCCTGCTCAACAGCTACGGGATCCCGCTCAAGCCCAACGGCGGCATCGACGGCGACTTCTGGTTCGGGCTCGAACCCCAGCTCGGCCGGGACGTGTTCACCCTGCTCATCTACGGGATCCGCACCTCGCTGGGCATCGCCCTCGCCGTGACCACGGTCTCCGTCGTCGTCGGCGTGCTCATCGGGCTCGTCCAGGGGTATCTCGGCGGGCGCACCGACTACTTCATGGGCCGGTTCTCGGACCTGATGCTGTCCTTCCCGCAGCAGTTGTTCTTCATCGCCTTCACGCCGGTCATCGTGGCCCTCTTCGTCTCCCCGCGCGACGAGGAGCCGACCTACGTGCGCATCGCGGCGCTGGTCGTCGTCCAGTTCATCCTCGGCT
Source organism: Streptomyces sp. NPDC059718 (assembly GCF_042733315.1). Lineage (NCBI taxonomy): Bacteria > Bacillati > Actinomycetota > Actinomycetes > Kitasatosporales > Streptomycetaceae > Streptomyces > Streptomyces sp. NPDC059718. Next base: position 62,931 of record NZ_JBHWGA010000038.1, on the reverse strand, counting down.
GGATGAGCGTGGGCCGGCTGGTGCGCGCCCAGGTGCTGAGCCTGCGCGAGCGCGAGTTCATCGAGGCCGCGAGGATCAGCGGCGCCTCGTCGGCGCGGATCATCCGCAGGGAACTGCTGCCCAACATCTGGTCCACGATCCTGGTCCAGTCGACCCTGCTGCTCCCGGTGAACGTCACCGCCGAGGCGGGCCTTTCCTATCTCGGCGTCGGAATCCTGCCGCCCACCCCGGACTGGGGACTGATGTTCCAGCAGGCCGCGGCGTACTACGAATCCGACGTCACCTTCATGTTCTTCCCCGGCATCGCCATGGTGATTTTCGTGGTCGCCTTCAACCTGCTCGGGGATTCGGTCCGGGACGCACTCGACCCCAAGACCGTGCGCTAGGTGTCCAAGCCGCCGCGCCGGGCCCCTGTGGGGGGAGACCGGGCACGTCGGTATCCGCAGTTCGGTTCACTGACAGGCAGGGATCAATGAGAATTCGCAAGGCGCGTTACGCCTCCGCGTTCCTGGCGTTGGGGGCTCTGGCACTGTCCGCCGCGTGCAGCAGCGGTGGCGGCGGCGGGACGGGCACCGGCGGCGGCGAGGGCAAGCAGGCCACCGTGCAGAACTTCGGCATCGGCACGGCCGCCGACTCCAAGGGCCCCGCCCCGGAGGTCCCGGGGGCCACGAAGGGCGGCACGGCGTACGACCTCGACCAGGCGGGCTTCGACTACCTGGACCCCGGCCAGCAGTACGTCAGTGACCAGTTGTCGGTCCAGCTGCTCTACAACCGCTCGCTGACCGGCTACAAGATCGACGCCAAGACCGGCAAGACGATCCTCGTGGGCGACCTCGCCACCGACACCGGCAAGTCCTCCGACGGCGCGAAGACCTGGACCTTCACCCTCAAGGACGGCCTGAAGTTCGAGGACGGCACCCCGGTCACCTCCAAGGACGTCAAGTACGGCATCGAGCGACTCTTCGCCGACTACCAGACCCAGGGCCCGCAGTACATCCAGAAGTGGCTCTACGGCGCCGACTACCGCAAGGCGTACACCGGCCCGTACGAGGGCAAGGAGATCCCTGCCGACAAGATCGACACCCCGGACGACAAGACCATCGTCTTCCACTTCCTGGAAGCCCACGCCGACACGCCCTACGCGGCCGCGATGCCCAACATCTCGCCGGTGCCCAAGGCCAAGGACGACAAGCAGAAGTACAACAACCACCCGGTCGCGACCGGCCCGTACAAGATCGCCAGCTACAAGCCGGGCAAGGAACTGGTCTTCGAACGCAACACCAACTGGGACCCGAAGACCGACCCGATCCGCAACGCCTACCCGGACGGCTGGAACTTCCAGCTCGGCATCGCCGAGCCGGGCCTGACCAACCGGCTCGCCGCCGAGGACGGCAACGACAAGTACGCGGTGAACCTGTCCGGCTCCTCCGACCCGTCGAAGATGCAGACCCTGACGACGGACGCGCAGTACAAGTCGCGGACGGTGAACCAGTACCAGCCGTACGTCGAGGTCATCAACATCAACACCAAGCGGATCACGGATCCGAAGATCCGCCAGGCGATCATGTACGCCTTCCCCATGACCCAGGTCCAGCAGGCCTTCGGCGGCGGCGCCCAGGGCGAGCTCGGCACCACCCTGATCAGCCCGACCGTGGCCGGCTGGAAGAAGTACGACCCCTTCGGCAAGCTCGACAAGCCCACCGGTGACATCGACAAGGCCAAGGAGCTGCTGAAGGAGGCCGGGGTCACCGGCAAGGTCAAGCTCTCCTACGCCTACTCCAACACCCCGCGCTGGCAGAACGTGTCGCTGACCATCGAGAAGGCCCTGGAGAAGGCCGGCTTCGACGTCCAGCGCAAGGCCATCGACCCGACCTCGTACTACACGGTCGTCGGCAAGCTCGACACCCCGTACGACATCTACCGCACCGGCTGGGGAGCCGACTGGCCCGCCTCCTCGACCGTGGTCCCGCCGACCATGGACGGCCGCAACCTCGCCGACGGCACCAACAACTACTCGTTCCTCAACGACGAGCACGTCAACTCCGAGATCGACCGCATCCTGGCGATCACGGACATCGACAAGCAGAACGACGAGTTCCGGACCCTGTCCGAGTACGTGCTGAAGAACGACACGTCGCAGATCCCGTTCATCTTCGACAAGTACTTCAACATCCACGGCTCCGGCCTCGGCGGCGTCACCTACAACGAGGTCTACGGGACGATCAACCCCAACACGATCTTCGTCAAGCAGTAGTCCCCGCGCAGACACGCCGGTCCCGGCCTCTCCCCGGGCCGGGACCGGCGCCCCGACGGAACCGACGGAGAGCCTGACCCATGCTGCGTTTCCTGGTACGCCGTGTGCTGGGCGCGCTGGTCATCCTGCTGCTGATCAGCGCCATCACGTACTTCCTCTTCTTCTTCCTGCCCTCCGACCCGGCGCTGCTGTCCTGCGGCAAGAACTGCAGCCCGCAGAACGTGGCCCTGATCCGCAAGAACCTCGGCCTGGACCTGCCGATCTGGACCCAGTACTGGCACTTCATGGTCGGCGTCTTCGCCGGCCGCGACATGCCCATCGGTCACTGCCCGGCGCCGTGCTTCGGCTACTCCTTCGCCGACCAGCAGCTCGTCTGGGGCACCATCGCCGACCGCTACCCGACCACGCTGTCGCTGGCGATCGGCGGCGCCACCGTCTTCCTGTGCGTCGGCGTCGGCCTCGGGCTCGTCTCCGCCTGGCAGCAGGGCAAGGCCTTCGACCGGATCGCCAGCGGCATCTCGCTGGTCGGCAACTCCGTGCAGATCTACTTCCTCGGACCGATCGCCATCGGCCTGTTCGCCAGCAGCTGGCACGTGCTGGACCGCGGCCACGACCCCGACTGGTCGCACGACCCGTGGGGTTCGGTGCAGGGGCTGATCCTGCCCTGCCTGGTGATGTCGGTGATCTTCTGGTCCAACTACAGCCGCCAGACCCGCTCGCTGATGGTGGAGCAGCTGTCCGAGGACCACATCCGGGCGGCCCGCGCCAAGGGCATGTCCTCGCGGTACGTGTTCCTGCGCTACGCGCTGCGCGGCGCCGCCGCCTCCATCATCACCATCTTCGGCATCGACCTGACCGCGGTCCTCGGCGGCGCGATCATCACCGAGGTCACCTTCGGACTGCACGGGCTCGGGCTGCTGTCCGTGCAGGCCGTGCTCCGCAGCGACCTGCCGCTGGAGATGGCCGTGATGCTGATCGGCGCCACGATCATCGTCGTCTGCAACATCGTCGTCGACGCCGCCTACGCCCTCATCGACCCGCGGATCAGGCTTTCGTGAGCCGGAACGCTTGCCGGCACGCAGAGGAGAAGCACCGTTGAGCATCCTCACCAAGACCGAGGCGGGGCCGCCCGGCCCCGGGGACCCGACGCCGTCCGGGCCGTTCCTGTCGGTCCGTGACCTGTACGTGCAGTTCGCCACCGAGGACGGCGTGGTCAAGGCCGTCGACGGGCTCTCCTTCGACCTGGAGCGCGGCAGGACCCTGGGCATCGTCGGCGAGTCCGGCTCCGGCAAGTCGGTCACCAACCTGGCGGTCCTCGGTCTGCACAACCCCCGCAACACCACCATCCGCGGCGAGATCGTGCTGGACGGGCAGGAGCTGACGGGCGCCCCCGAACGGACCCTGGAACGGCTGCGCGGCCGGAAGATGGCGATGATCTTCCAGGACTCGCTGACCGCGCTCTCCCCGTACTACACGGTCGGCCGGCAGATCGCCGAGCCGTACAGGAAGCACATGGGCGCCTCGAAGAAGGCCGCCCGGGAGCGGGCGGTCGAGATGCTCGCCCGGGTGGGCATCCCGCAGCCGCGGCTGCGGGTGGACGACTTCCCGCACCAGTTCTCCGGGGGCATGCGGCAGCGCGCGATGATCGCGATGGCGCTGGTCTGCGACCCGGCGCTGGTCATCGCGGACGAGCCGACGACGGCCCTGGACGTCACCGTGCAGGCGCAGATCCTCGACCTGCTGAAGGACCTGCAGCGGGAGACGGGCACGGCGATCATCATCATCACCCACGACCTGGGCGTGGTGGCCAACACGGCGGACGACGTGATGGTGATGTACGCGGGGCGCTGCGTGGAGCGCGGCACCGTGCGCGAGATCCTGAAGACGCCCGAGCACCCCTACTCCTGGGGCCTGCTGGCCTCCATCCCACGGCTGTCGGCGCCGGTGGACCTGCCGCTGTCCCCGATCCCCGGCACCCCGCCCAGCCTGCTCAACCCGCCCTCGGGGTGTCCCTTCCATCCGCGGTGCACCTTCACCGAGGAGGTCGGCGGCGGGCGCTGCGCCACCGAGCGGCCCGGCATCCCCGAGGGCGAGCGGCGCGGCTCCGCCTGCCACCTTGCCCAGGACCGGAAGCGGGAGATCTTCGCCGGGCAGATCCGGCCGCGGCTGGGCGGAGGTGCGCGGTGAGCGCCCCGCAGCAGGACGACGCGCCGAGGGAGACCATGAGCCCGCTGCTCGAAGTGACCGGACTGCGCAAGTACTTCCCCGTGCGGGGCGGCTTCCTGATCAAGCGCCACGTGGCGGACGTGCGGGCCGTCGACGGGATCGACCTCGCCATCGCCGAGGGCGAGAGCCTGGGCCTGGTCGGCGAGTCGGGCTGCGGCAAGTCCACCACCGGGCGGCTGGTGACCCGGCTGCTGGAGCCCACCGCGGGACGGATCGAGTACCGGGGCCGGGACATCACGCACGCCTCGCGCAAGGAGCTGGCCCCGATCCGCTCCGAGATCCAGATGATCTTCCAGGACCCGTACGCCTCGCTCAACCCGCGGCAGACCGTCGGGCACATCGTGTCGGCACCGCTGGAGATCAACGGGATCAACCCGCCGGGCGGCCGCGAGAAGCGGGTGCGCGAGCTGCTGGAGACCGTCGGCCTCAACCCCGAGCACTACAACCGCTTCCCGCACGAGTTCTCCGGGGGGCAGCGGCAGCGCATCGGGGTGGCCCGGGCACTGGCGCTGGAGCCCAAGCTCATCGTGGCGGACGAGCCGGTGTCGGCGCTGGACGTGTCGATCCAGGCCCAGGTGGTCAACCTGCTGCAGCGTCTGCAGCGGGAACTGGGGATCGCCTTCCTCTTCATCGCCCACGACCTCGCGGTGGTGCGGCACTTCTCGCAGCGCGTGGCCGTGATGTACCTCGGGCGGATCGTGGAGGTCGGCGACCGCCGGGACATCTACGAACGGCCCCGCCACCCGTACACCCACGCCCTGCTGTCCGCCTCGCCCGAGCCGGACCCGGACGAGCGGGAGGCGAACGAGCGGATCCGGCTCGCCGGCGACGTGCCCTCGCCCGTCTCCCCGCCGTCCGGCTGCCGCTTCCGCACGCGCTGCTGGAAGGCGCAGGACAAGTGCGCGACCGAGGAACCGCCCCTGGTACGCCTGGAGGGGAACCGGGAGGGGCACCTGAGCGCGTGCCACTTCCCCGAGGAACCGACGACCGCGGCACGCGGCGAGGACGTCGTCCTCGACCCCGCGCTCGCCGCGGCCGAGGAGACGCCCGCCGACAGGACCCTTTGACCCGGGCCGACAGACGTCTCCGTTCGGAGCCCCGACCCGCGCCCGCACCCCTGCACCACCGGGCGCGGGCGGTGCTTTTCCGTGGCTCGGTTCGCCTCCGGTGCGCCCCAGCCGGCGTTGGGGGCACCCCCAGCCGCCAGGCTGGGGGAGGTCGACCATGCTCGGTCCCTCGTTCCTCAGGACCTCCGCGTGCCCTCCCTTTCGGCACCGGCCGCGGACCTTCGGCTCACTCGCGGGTCGTGCCTTTCCGCGGCTCACTCGCCCGGCGGCTCGGGCGGCACCACCGTCTTCTCCTCGGCGAAGTGGCAGGCGCTGTCGTGCGCCGCCGGGGAGTCCACACCGCGGAACACCGCGGGCACCGCCAGCGCCGGCACCTCCAGCGTGCAGCGTTCCTGCGCCTTCCAGCACCGGGTGCGGAAGGGGCAGCCGGACGGCGGGTTGGCCGGCGACGGGACGTCACCGCTGAGGATGATGCGCTCGCGGTGCTCGCGCGCCCCGGGGTCGGGCACCGGCACCGCCGACAGCAGCGCCTGGGTGTACGGGTGGGTCGGGTGGTCGTAGATCTGGGTGCCGTCACCGGTCTCGACGATCCGCCCGAGGTACATCACCGCCACCCGGTCCGAGATGTGCCGGACGATCGACAGGTCGTGCGCGATGAAGACGTAGGAGAGGTCGAACTCGTCCTGCAGCCTCTCCATCAGGTTGACGACCTGCGCCTGCACCGAGACGTCCAGCGCCGAGACCGGCTCGTCGGCGACGATCACCTCGGGCCGCAGCGCCAGCCCGCGGGCGATGCCGATGCGCTGCCGCTGGCCGCCGGAGAACTGGTGCGGATAGCGGTTGAGGTGCTCCGGGTTGAGGCCGACGACGTCCAGCAGCTCCTGCACCCGGCGGCGCCGGTCGCCCTTCGGGGCCACCTCGGGGTGGATCTGGTACGGCTCGCCGACGATGTCGCCGACCGTCATCCGCGGATTGAGCGAGGTGTAAGGATCTTGGAAGACCATCTGGATGTTCCGGCGGACGGCCTTCAAGGCCCGGCCCGACAGCTTGGTGATGTCCTGCCCCTTGTAGAGGATCTGCCCCCGGGTGGCCCGCTCCAGGTGGACCAGCAGCCGGGCCACGGTGGACTTGCCGCACCCGGACTCGCCGACGACGCCCAGGGTCTCGCCCCGGTACAGGTCGAAGTCGACGCCGTCGACCGCCTTCACCGCACCGATCTGCCGTTTGAGGAGGATCCCCTGGGTGAGCGGGAAGTGCTTGTACAGCCCGCGCACCCGGAGCACGGGCTCACCGCTGGTGCTCACCGAGGCACTCCCTCCAGAAGTGGCAGGCGCTGCCCCGCCGCGCGCTGATCCGGTACAGCTCCGGCTCGTCGGTGGCGCACACCTCCCGCGCCAGGGGGCAGCGCGGATGGAAGGCGCAGCCGGTGGGGATGCGCAGCAGGTTCGGGGGCAGGCCCTTGATCGCGTAGAGCTCCTGGCCCTTCTGGTCCAGGCGCGGGATCGAGTCCAGCAGGCCCTTGGTGTACGGGTGCGCGGGCCGCTTGTAGATCTCGTGGACCGGCGCGGTCTCCACGATCCGGCCCGCGTACATCACCGCGATGTGGTCGGCGACGTCGGCCACCACGCCGAGGTCGTGGGTGATGAGGATCAGGCCCATGCCGTACTCGCGCTGCAGTTCGGCCAGGAGCTCCATGACCTGGGCCTGCACGGTGACGTCGAGCGCGGTGGTGGGCTCGTCCGCGATGATCAGCTCGGGCTCCAGCGCCAGCGCCATGGCGATCATGATGCGCTGGCGCATGCCGCCGGAGAACTGGTGCGGGTACTGCCCCACGCGTTCGCGCGCCGCGGGGATCCGCACCCGGTCCATCAGCTCCACCGCCCTGGCCCGGGCGTCCTTGCGGGACATCCCGCGGTGGACCCGGAACATCTCGCCGAGCTGCTCGCCGACGGTCAGCACGGGGTTGAGGGCGGACAGCGCGTCCTGGAAGATCATCGCCATCCTGGCGCCGCGCACCTTGCGGCGCTCCTCGGCGCCCATGGTGAGCAGGTCCTCGCCGCGGAAGAGGATCTCGCCGCGGGTGACGAACCCGGGCGGCGAGTCGAGGATGCCCATGACGGCCTGCGCGGTCACCGACTTGCCGGAGCCGGACTCGCCGAGCACGGCGAGCGTCTGACGGGGGCGCACCGCGTAGGAGACCCCGTTGACGGCCCGCGCGACGCCGTCCCGGGTGCGGAACTCCACGTGCAGGTCGCGTACGTCGAGCAGGGGCGGCTCGTCCCGGGCCGCGGCGGCCATCGGTCCTCCGTCCATTCAGCGCAGCTTGGGGTCGAGGGCGTCGCGCACCGCGTCGCCGAGCATGATGAAGGCCAGCACCGTCACGCTCAGCGCCCCGGCCGGCCAGAGCAGCATGTGCGGTGCGTTGCGGATCTGGGTGGAGGCCTGGGAGATGTCGATGCCCCAGGAGACGGTGGGCGGTTTCAGCCCGACGCCGAGGTAGGACAGGGTGGCCTCCAGGGAGATGTACGTGCCGAGCGCGATGGTCGCCACGACGATGACGGGCGCGACGGCGTTGGGCGCGATGTGCCGCAGCAGCAGACGGGTGGTGCCGGCGCCGAGGGCGCGCGCGGCCTGGACGTAGTCGTTCTGCTTGGCGGTGATCACCGAGCCGCGGGCGATGCGGCCGATCTGCGGCCAGCCGAGCAGCACGATGAAGCCCACCACCGGCCAGACGGTGGTGCTGGTGACGACGGACAGGAAGACCAGGCCGCCGAGGACGATCGGGATGCCGAAGAAGATGTCGCTCACCCGGGACAGCACCGCGTCGGCCCAGCCGCCGTGGTAACCGGCGAGGCCGCCGAGCAGCGCGCCGAGCAGGGCCGCGCCGACGGTGGCGCAGACGCCCACGGTGACCGAGGCGCGCGCCCCGTGGACGACCCGGGTGTAGACGTCGCACCCCTGGGTGTCGAAGCCGAAGGGATGGCCGGGTGCGGAGCCCTTCTGGGAGTTGTCCAGGTTGCAGCTGAGCGGGTTGCCGGAGGCGATGAGCTGCGGCCACAGGGAGATGACGACGAGGAAGAGGATCACCAGTGCGGCGAGCACGAAGACCGGGTTGCGCCGCAGGTCCCGCCAGGCGTCCGACCACAGGCTGCGCGGCCGGTCCGCCCCGGGGAGGGCGGCCGGGACGGGCGGTCCCGTGCCGGGGCCGGGCGCCCGCTCCAGGGTGCGTGCCTCGTCCTGCCCCAGGCCCATGGAGGCTCCCGTCCCGCCGGCCGGCTCCATGGCCTCGTCGGGGTGGTTGCGCGGCTCAGGCATAGCGGATCCTCGGGTCGAGGACGGCGTAGAGCAGGTCGACCAGCAGGTTCGCGAGGAGGAAGACGATGACCAGGATGGTCACGAAGCCCACCACGGTGGCCGAATCCAGCCGCAGGATGCCCTGGTAGAGCTGGTAGCCCACGCCGTGGATGTTGAAGATGCGCTCGGTGACGATGGCCCCGCCCATCAGCGCCCCGATGTCGGTGCCGATGAAGGTGACCACCGGGATGAGGGAGTTGCGCAGCAGGTGACGGGTGATCACCCGGCGGCGCGGCAGCCCCTTGGCGACGGCGGTCCTGACGTAGTCGGCGTGGACGTTCTCCACCACGGAGGTGCGGGTGAGCCGGGTGACGTAGGCCAGCGAGGTCAGGGCCAGCACGAGCGCCGGCACGATCAATTCGTCGAACCGGGCCTCGGAGGAGACCGAGGGCGCGATGAGGTTCCACTTGACGCCGAGCAGGTACTGCAGCACGTAGCCGGTGACGAAGGTCGGCACGGAGATGACGACCAGGGTGCCGAGCAGCGTCGCGGTGTCCGCGGGACGGCCGCGGCGCAGTCCGGTGAGGACGCCGAGGGTGATGCCGATGACGATCTCGAAGAGGACGGCGAGGACCGTCAGCCGCAGCGTGACCGGGAGGGCGGTGGCCAGCAGCTCGGTGACCGGCTGGCCGTTCCACGCGACCCCGAAGTCGCCGCGGAAGATCTGCCCCATGTAGTGCAGGTACTGCTGCCACAGCGGGTGGTCCAGGTACAGGTCGTGGCGGATCTGCGCCGCCGTGGCGGGGTCGCAGGCGCGGTCCCCGCACCGGGCCTGGACCGGGTCGCCGAGCGCGTACACCATGACGAAGATCAGCACGGTGGTGCCGACGAAGACCGGGATCATCTGCAGCAGACGGCGGACGACGTACCGTCCCATGGGCGTCAGCTGACCTTGATCTGGTTGTAGACGGGGACGCTGAAGGGGTTGAGGGAGACGGCGGAGAGCCGCCCGGACCAGCCCGCGCTGCCGTTCTGGTACCACAGAGCGATCGCCGGGACCTGCTGCGGCAGGATCCGCTCGGCCTGCTGGAAGGTGTCGACGGCCTTGGCGGTGTCGCTCTCGGCGTTCGCCCGGTCGACGAGCTCGTCGAACTTCGGGTCGCTGAAGTGCGCGTCGTTGGACGAGGCGTCGGTGTAGTACAGCGGCTGCAGGAAGTTCTGGATCAGCGGGTAGTCCATCTGCCACCCGGCCCGGAACGGGTTCTTCATCTGCTTGTTGACGATCTGGTTGCGGAAGTCGGCGAAGGTGCCGACGGGGTCGCCGACACAGGCGTCGTCCTTGCCCAGGGCGTTGTTGATGCTGTTGCAGACCGCGTCGACCCAGTCCTTGTGGGAGCCGCTGTCCGCGTTGTACGTGATCCTCATGGTGCCTCCGGGGAGGCCGCCGCCCTCCTTGACCAGTTGCCTGGCCCGGGCGGGGTCGTAGTCGCACGTCCGGCCGCAGAGGGTGTCGTCGAAGCCGCCGTCCGCGCCGAGCACGGGTGAGGTCCAGTCCCGCGCCGGGATACGGGTGTTCTGGAAGATCTTCCGGGTGATCTGCTTGCGGTTGATCGCCATGGAGATGCCCTGGCGGAGCTTGTCGGAGTGCTCGCCCGACCAGGCCTTGTCGTAGAGCGGGAAGGCGAGGGTCTGGATGATGCCGGCCGGGGTGTTGAGGTAGCGGCCGTCCAGGTCGCCCTTCACGTTCTTCAACTGGGAGGCGGGGACGTCGTCGACCAGGTCGAGGTTGCCGGCCTGGAGGTCGGTGTAGGCGGTGATGTTGTCCGTGTAGACCTTGAGGTCCACGCCGCCGTTGACGGCCGCGTCGCCGCCCTTGTACCCGTCCCACGTGCGCAGTTGCATGCCCTGGCCCTTGGTGTAGGACTCCACGCGGTACGGGCCGTTGCCGACGGGCTTGCGCAGCCAGGCGGCGTGGTCGGTGAAGAAGGCCCGGGGCAGCGGCATGAAGGCGGCGTAGCCGAGGGTGTCGGGCCAGGTGGAGAACTTCTGGTTGAGCTTGACGGTGAAGTTCAGGTCGTCCTGCCTGGTCAGGCCGGAGAGCTTCCCGGCGGCCGGCCGGCCGGACCCCGGGTGGACCTTGTCGTAGCCCTCGACGTACCGGAAGAAGGAGGCGTTGATCTGCTTGTTCGTCACCAGCGCCCCGTAGTTCCAGGCGTCGATGAACGAACCGGAGGTGACCTTCTCGCCGTTGCTGAAGGTCCAGCCGTCCTTGAGCGTGATCTTGAACGTCCGCTGGTCGGTGGTGGTGATCGCGTCGGCGATGACGTTCTCCGCGGCCGCCGTCCTCGGGTTGTACTTCTTCAGACCGCGGAAGATCATGTCCAGCACCTTGCCGCCCTGCACCTCATTGGTGTTGGCGGGCTCCAATGGATTCTGCGGATCGGTCCACGAGGCGCTGAACACCCCGGAGGCGCCGGTCGAACCGCCGCCTCCGCCCCCACCCCCGCAGCCGGTGGCCACCAGGGCGGCCACGGCCGCGCGGGCGGCCCACCTCGCCGCGCTCCGTCGCATCGGATGCCTCCTCGGGGAGCTCTCTACGCCATGAAGGACACGAGACTCACCATGACATCGCAAACCCGTACATATTGCACAGCGGCTCACCGGCCCGGGCGTTCCCGAGGGCGGACAGAGGGTTTTCCCTATGCACCGGCCCGTCAATGAGGGTTATCCCGATAGTCGGGTTAAATTTCGACCAAAAAAATAAAGGATCCATCACGACGAACCGGCGCTCGTTGACGCGGCCATAATTCGGTTGCGAAAGTCCCATCAACCCTTCAAGCCCGGGTGGAATGCGCACGACCTGCGCAGACGGCCCAGGTGCAAATGTTTCGGCCGTGCTACACAACTATGTCAGACGCGGTCGGCGAAGAAAGTTCAACCTTGTTATTTGTTCGAAACGAACCGACTGAGAGTGTGAGCCGTGGGCCGTTACCTGCTGCGCCGACTGATCAACCACGTGGCGCTGGTTCTCATCGCGGCTTCCCTCACGTACTTCCTGGCGGCGATCAGCCTCAACCCGCGGGCCAACTTCGCGGGCCGCAACCCCCCGGTGGCGGCGTCCTCGGTGACGGCCACCCTGAACGACTACAACCTCAACCCCGACACCCCGGTCGTGGTCCGCTTCGCCCACTGGGCGAACGGCGTGGCCCACGGGGACCTCGGACGGACCGTCACCGGCGGTGAGGTCAACGACGAGTTCGGCCGGCGCGTCGGGGTGAGCACGCGCCTGCTGCTGATCGCCACCATCCTGGGTTCCATCGGCGGTGTCCTGGTGGGCGCCTGGGGGGCCATCAGGCAGTACCGGGCATCGGACCGGGTCACCACACTGGCCTCGTTCTTCGTCCTGGCCATGCCGGTGTTCGTGATCGCGGTGACCTTCAAGCTCTGGGCGATCGACATCAACGACGCCGTGGGTCACAAGGTCATCGAGTACACCGGTGAGTACGATCCCGGGCTCACCGGGACCGGGGAGATCCTCGCCAGCCGGCTGCAGCACCTGCTGCTGCCCAGCCTGACCCTGATCGTGATCCAGGTCGCCCTCTACAGCCGCTACCAGCGCAGCACCATGCTGGACGTCCTCGGCAGCGACTTCCTGCGCACCGCCCGGGCCAAGGGCCTGTCGCGGCGGGCGGCACTGATGAAGCACGGCCTGCGCACCGCGGTCCTCCCGGTGGTCCCGCTGCTGGTCTACAACGTCGTCCTGCTCTTCACCGGCGCGACCTTCACCGAGAAGATCTTCGGCTGGCACGGCATGGGCGAGTGGCTGGTCAACTCCATCAGCACGAACGACGTCAACGCGGTCGCCGCCGTGGGCATGTTCACGGCGTCCGTGGTCCTGATCGCCGGTCTGCTGTCCGATGTGCTCTACGCGGCGCTCGATCCCCGCGTACGGGTGCGCTGAGACCCACCGCACCCCTCCGCCGCCCCGATCCCGCGTTACCAGGAGCCTCCACCCATGGCCGTCCAGACCCCCTCCGTACAGCCTCCGGCGCACGTGCCCGCCGCGCCGGACGACCAGCCCGCCAAGCGCCGCGCGAACAGCAGGCTCCGGCTCACCGCCGTCCGCTTCGCGCGCAACCGCATGGCCCTGTTCGGCCTGGTCATGCTGGTCCTGCTCTTCCTGATGGCGTACGTCTCACCGCTGTTCTACAAGTGGGACTACACCGAACTCGACTTCACCGCCTTCCAGAAGCCGCCCTCGGCCGCCCACTGGTTCGGCACCGACCAGACCGGCTCCGACCTCTTCGCACTCACCGCACGCGGTATGCAGAAGTCACTGGTCATCGGCATCCTGACCGGTCTCATCTGCACGTTCGTCGCCGCCGCGGTCGGCGCCAGCGCAGGCTACTTCGGCGGCTGGACGGACCGTTCCCTGATGTGGGTGGTCGACCTGCTGCTCGTCATGCCCAGCTTCCTGATCATCGCGGTGCTGTCGCCCCTGTTCCAGGGCACCACCTGGCTGGTGTTCGTGGTGCTGCTGGCGGCGTTCAGCTGGATGATCACCGGCCGGGTGGTCCGCAGCATGACGCTCACCCTGAAGGACCGTGAATTCGTGAAGGCCGCCAAGTACATGGGCGTGCCCGCGCCGGTCATCATCTTCCGGCACATCCTGCCGTCGATGGCCTCGATGCTGATCATCGACGGGACGATCCAGGTCGGCGCGGCGATCATCGGCGAGACCAGCCTGTCGTACTTCGGTTTCGGCGTGCAGTCCCCCGACGTCTCGCTGGGCACGGTCATCGCCACCGGCACCCCGGCGGCCCCGTCCTTCCCGTGGCTGTTCTACTTCCCGGCCGGCTGCCTCGTGCTGATCTGCCTGTCCATCGCCTTCATCGGCGACGGCCTGCGCGACGCCCTCGACCCCAACTCCAGCGGCGCCAAGGCCCGCGCACCCCGCACCAGCAAGAAGAGCACGTCCACGGAAGGACGCACGTCGTGAGCGAGACGCCCCCCGCCCTCGAGGTCACCGACCTCCACGTCTCCTTCCCGAGCGAGGCCGGGCCGGTCAGGGCCGTGCGCGGCGTGTCCTTCTCCGTGCGTCCCGGCGAGGTCCTCGGCATCGTCGGCGAGTCCGGCTCCGGCAAGTCCGTCTCCTCCCTCGCGGTCCTCGGACTGCTCCCGGAGACCGCCGACATCAAGGGCTCGGTCAAGCTGCACGGCCGCGAGCTGCTGGAGCTGGACGACCGGGACATGACGGAGATCCGCGGCAAGGACATCGCGATGGTCTTCCAGGACCCGCTGTCCGCGCTGACCCCGGTCTACTCCGTCGGCAACCAGATCGTCGAGGCGCTGCGGATCCACCAGGACCTGGACAAGGACACCGCCCGCAAGCGCGCGATCGAGCTGCTGGACCTGGTGGGCATCCCGGACCCCGCGCGGCGCGCCGACGCCTTCCCGCACGAGTTCTCCGGCGGCATGCGCCAGCGCGCGATGATCGCCATGGCGATCGCCAACGACCCCGAGGTGATCATCGCCGACGAGCCGACGACCGCCCTGGACGTGACCATCCAGGCGCAGATCCTCGACGTCCTGAAGAAGGCCCAGGAGGTCACCGGCGCCGCCATCGTCATGATCACCCACGACCTGGGCGTGGTGGCCGGCTTCGCCGACCGGGTCCAGGTGATGTACGCGGGACGCCCGGTGGAGACCGGGACCGTGGACGACGTCTACTACACCCCGCGCATGCCGTACACCATCGGTCTGCTCGGCTCGATCCCCCGGCTCGACGACGGCGGGCGCCACGCGCTGACCCCGATCGACGGCAACCCGCCCTCGCTGGTGGACCTGCCGACCGGCTGCCCCTTCGCGGCCCGCTGCCCCATCGCCATCGACGTGTGCCGGCGCATCGAGCCCGAGCTGACGGTGCGCGAGGGGGGCAACCACCCCACGGCCTGCCACCGCAGCCACGAGCTGGTGGCGGGCGGCTCCCTCGACCCCGCGACCATCTACCCGGTACCGCCGGTGCCGAAGGCCCCGGCCGACTCCGTGCCCCGCGCGGACCGCGCCCCGGTGCTGGAGGTCGACGGGCTGGTCAAGCACTTCCCGCTGCTCCACGGCGCGGTCATCAAGCGCAAGGTCGGCGAGGTCCGCGCGGTCGACGGCATCAGCTTCGACATCCGCGAGGGCGAGACGCTCGGCCTGGTGGGCGAGTCGGGCTGCGGCAAGACCACGACACTGCTGGAGATCCTCGACCTGCCCTCCGGGCAGTCCGGCACGGTCACCGTCTTCGGCAAGGACATCCGGGGCCTGAAGGGAGCCGACCGCAAGGCGCTCCGCCGCGACCTGCAGGTGGTCTTCCAGGACCCGATGGCCGCGCTCGACCCGCGGATGCCGGTCGGCGACATCCTCGCCGAGCCCATGAAGACCCACGGCTGGTCCCGGGACCGCATCGCCGCCCGGGTGCCGGAACTGCTGAACCAGGTCGGCCTCGACCCGGACCACGTGGACCGCTTCCCGGCGGAGTTCTCCGGCGGGCAGCGGCAGCGCATCAGCATCGCGCGGGCGCTGGCGCTGGAGCCCAAGCTGGTCGTCCTGGACGAGCCGGTCTCGGCCCTGGACGTGTCCATCCAGGCCGGTGTGCTCAACCTGCTGGACGAGCTCAAGGCGCGCATGAACCTGAGCTACCTCTTCGTGGCCCACGACCTGTCCGTCGTGCGGCACATCGCCGACCGGATCGCGGTGATGTACCTCGGCCGGATCGTCGAACTCGGGTCCGCCGAGGCCGTCTTCGAAGCACCCTCCCACCCGTACACCCAGGCCCTGCTCTCCGCGGTGCCGCTGCCCGATCCCCGCAAGGAGCGCGATCGCAGGCGCATCCTGCTCACCGGCGACCTTCCCAGCCCCGCGGACGTGCCGACCGGCTGCCGATTCCGCAACCGCTGCCCGAAGTTCGCCTCCCTCGACGAGTCCGACCGCGGCCGGTGCCGCGAGGAGGACCCGGCACCGACCGGACTGGCGGGCGACCACACCGCGGCCTGCCACTTTGCCGCCGCCGTCACCGTCGTGTGATTTCCCACCCAGTAAGAGGAGAGAGAGTCCGTTGAACAGAACACGTATGTCCGTCGCCGTGGTGGCGCTGGCCACGGCGAGCGCGCTGACCCTGACCGCGTGCGGCGGCGGGGACGGGAAGAGCGACGCCGCGTCCAAGAAGAACTCGGTGCCCAAGTCGAGCGTCAACAACATCAAGGCCACCGACCGCGACCAGCTCAAGCAGGGCGGCACCCTGAACTGGCCGCTGGGCGAGATCGCCGAGAACTTCAACTACAACCAGATCGACGGCACCCTGGCCGACGGCTACGACGTCGAGCGCGCCGTGATGCCGATCATCATGCTGTCGGACGCCACCGGCACGGTCACCCCGAACCCGGACTACCTGACCTCTGCCGAGGTCGCCGACACCGCCGGCAAGCAGGTCGTCACGTACAAGATCAACCCCAAGGCCAAGTGGTCCGACGGCACCCCGTTGTCCTGGAAGGACTTCGAGGCCAGCTGGAAGGCGATGAACGGCAAGGACGCCAAGTACAAGATCTCCTCCAGCACCGGCTACGAGCTGATCAGCAGCGTCGCCAAGGGCGCCGACGACCAGGAGGCCGTGGTCACCTTCTCCAGCCCCTACGGTGACTGGAAGGGCCTGTTCAGCCCGCTCTACCCGGCCAAGGTCATCGGCACCGCCGACGGCTTCAACACCGGCTACCTGGGCAAGTTCCCGGTCACCGCGGGTGCCTTCAAGTTCCAGGGCATCGACAAGACCACCAAGACCCTGACCATCGCGCGCGACGACAGCTGGTGGGGCAACAAGGCCATCCTGGACAAGATCATCTACCGCGCGCTGGACTCGGACGCCACCGCCGGCGCCTTCGCCAACGGCGAGGTCGACTTCTTCAACGTCGGCCCCGACTCGGCCGCCTACAAGCAGGCCAAGGAGGTCAAGGGCGCCGACATCCGCAAGGCGGCCGGCCCCAACTACCGCCACGTCACCTTCAACGGCACCCGCGGCGCGCTGAAGGAGGTCAAGGTCCGCCAGGCCATCATGTCCGCCCTGAACCGGCAGGCCATCGCCGAGTCCGACCTGCAGGGTCTGGACTGGGACGCCAAGCCGCTGAACAACCACTTCTTCGTCACCAACCAGAAGGGCTACAAGGACAACTCCGCCGGCATCGGCACCTTCGACCAGGCCAAGGCCAAGAGCCTGCTGGACGAGGCCGGCTGGAAGCAGAGCGGCGAGTTCCGCACCAAGGGCGGCAAGACCCTGGAGCTGGACTTCGTCATCCCGGCGAACGTCAGCACCTCCGCCAACGAGGGCAAGCTGATGCAGCCGATGCTCAAGGCGGTCGGCATCAAGCTGAACATCAAGTCGGTGCCGCTGCAGGAGTTCTTCGACAAGTACGTCAACACCGGCAGCTTCGACCTGACGGCCTTCTCCTGGCTCGGCACGTCCTTCCCGGTGTCGTCGACCAAGTCGATCTACGCCAAGCCCGTGGGTGACAACATCCAGCAGAACTACACCGGCGTCGGCAGCGACGAGCTGGACGCGGCCATGAACAAGGCCGCCGCCGACACCGACCCGGCCCAGGCGATCGACGACGCCAACGCCGCGGACCTGCTGATCTGGCAGCAGGCCAACCTGCTGCCGCTGTACCAGCGTCCCGACATCTACGCGGTGAAGAAGAACCTGGCCAACATCGGCGCCTACGGCTTCCAGGACCTGCGCTACGAGAACATCGGCTTCCTGAAGTAGGCCGCGCCGGCTCCCGGCACCGCGTCCGCCCCGTCACCGCACCTCGGTGGCGGGGCGGACCGCTTTATGTGGGTGGCCGAAGTGGGCGCCGCCATGGGACCGTTGACGGCCCCGCACGCCGCGGCCGGGTCTCCCGGCAGGACAGGATCCCCGCCATGCCCCTCGCGCGCTCCCGGCCCTTCGCCGACGTCTTCGCCCATTTCGGGGTGGCCGAGGGCGACCGTCCCGCCCGCTCGGTCCACCCGCACTCGCCGGTCTTCCGCTGCCGTGTGGCCGGGACGGAAGCGGCACTGAAGAAGGCCGCCTCGCCGCAGACCGCGGCGGCGGCCGTCGCCGGCTGGACGCGCGCCCTGGCGGCGCGGGGCGTCCCGGTGGTCACCCCGCTCGACGGGCCGGCCGCGAACCCGGCCCGGATCGGCGAGGGGGACTGGGTGGCCTACCCCTGGGTGGAGGGCCGGCCCTACCGCGGTACGGAGGCGGACATCGAGGCGGCGGGCGACCTGCTGGGACGGCTGCACGCCCACAGCGCCGACGGCCCCGCCGCGGTCCCCGCCTTCACCTGGCCGGACCACGGACCGGCGGACCTCGAAGCCGACCTCGACGCGCTGCGCCCCGCCCTGGCCCGCCACGCCCCGGCGGTCCGGGAGGCCGCGACGGCCCGGCTGGAGCTGTGGTCGCGGACCCTGATGACGCATCTGCTGCCCGCCCTGCGCGACGCGGGCCTGCCCCGTGTCGTCGCGTCGATGGACTTCAAGGCGAACAACCTGGTCTACGCCGAGGGCGGCCCGGTCCTCATCGACCCGGAGAACGCCGAGTACGCGCCCCGGCTGCTCGACCTCGCGCTGGCGCTGCTGCTCTTCCACACCGAGTCCCCGAGCGCCCCGCCGCGGCCGTTCACGCCCCGCGAATGGGCGGTCTTCCACGGCGCCTACCGCCGCCACTGCACGCTGACCGCGGCCGAGGTGGCCCTGTGGCCGGTGGCCGTGCGTTACATGCAGGTCGAGTGGGGCGTGTGGACGCTCCTGGACGCCACGGAGAGCGGCGACTGGGCCGACCCGCACCAGCGGGCCTTCCTCACCGCTCTGGCGCTCGCCGGGCCGGACGGCCGCCCCGTACGGCCGTGAACGCCCGAGGGGCGCCCGCACGGCAATCGTGCAGGCGCCCCTCGTGGGTGGTGCGGGTGGTGCTCAGTTCACCGCGTGGACGACGTCCTTCTCCTCGGCGAAGTGGCACGCCGACTCGTGCGCGGCCGGGGTGTCCTCGCCCTGGAAGCGCTGCGGGATGGCCAGCAGCGGCTCCTCGGTGGCACACCGGTCCTGTGCCTTCCAGCACCGGGTGCGGAAGCGGCAGCCGGACGGCGGGTTGGCCGGCGACGGGACGTCACCGCTCAGGATGATGCGCTCGCGGTGGTCGCGCGCCTCCGGGTCCGGCACCGGCACGGCCGAGAGCAGGGCCTGGGTGTACGGGTGGGTCGGGTGGTCGTAGATCTCGGTGTCGGTACCGATCTCGGCCATCTTGCCCAGGTACATCACGCCGACACGGTCGGAGATGTGGCGGACGATCGACAGGTCGTGCGCGATGAAGATGTAGGAGAGGTTGAACTCGTCCTGCAGCTTCTCCATCAGGTTGATGACCTGCGCCTGCACGGAGACGTCCAGCGCCGAGACCGGCTCGTCGCAGATGATGATCTCCGGGTTGAGCGCCAGGCCGCGCGCGATGCCGATGCGCTGCCGCTGACCGCCGGAGAACTGGTGCGGGTACCGGTTGATGTACTCCGGGTTCAGGCCGACGACGTCCAGCAGCTCCTGCACCTTGCGGCGCCGGTCGCCCTTCGGGGCCACCTCGGGGTGGATGTCGAAGGTCTCGCCGATGATGTCGCCGACCGTCATGCGCGGGTTCAGCGAGGTGTACGGGTCCTGGAACACCATCTGGATGTTCCGGCGGACGGCCTTCAGGGCCCGGCGGGACAGCTTGGTGATGTCCTGTCCCTTGTAGAAGACCTCGCCGGCGGTGGCCCGCTCCAGGTTCATCAGCAGCTTGGCGACGGTGGACTTGCCGCAGCCGGACTCGCCCACGATGCCCAGGGTCTCGCCCTGGTACAGGTCGAAGGAGATGCCGTCGACGGCCTTGACGGCGCCGATCTGCTTCTTGAAGAGGATGCCCTGGGTCAGCGGGAAGTGCTTGACCAGGTTGCGCACCTGGAGGATCGGCTCGCCGCGCTTGACCGGCTGGGCGATCGCGGCCTCGACCGCCGCCACCTCGTCGGAGACGGCCTCGTCGTTCTTGGTGACGTCAGCCATGGATCGTCTCCTTCCAGAAGTGGCACGCACTGCCGCGGCCCGGCAGCTCGCTGCCGTCCTGCTCGGTCACCCGGTGCAGCGTGGGGACCTCGGTGCGGCAGATGTCCTGCGCCATCTCGCAGCGCGGGTTGAACGCGCAGCCGGTGGGGATGCGCAGCAGGTTCGGGGGCAGGCCCTTGATCGCGTAGAGCTCCTGGCCCTTCTGGTCCAGGCGCGGGATCGACTCCAGCAGGCCCTTGGTGTACGGGTGCGCGGGCCGCTTGTAGATCTCGTGGACCGGCGCGGTCTCCACGATCCGGCCCGCGTACATCACCGCGATCTTGTCCGCGACGTCGGCGACCACGCCGAGGTCGTGGGTGATCAGGATCAGGCCCATGTTGTACTCGCGCTGCAGTTCCGCGAGCAGGTCCATGACCTGGGCCTGCACGGTGACGTCGAGCGCGGTGGTGGGCTCGTCCGCGATGATCAGCTCGGGCTCCAGGGCCAGCGCCATGGCGATCATGATGCGCTGGCGCATACCGCCGGAGAACTGGTGCGGGTAGTCGTTGACCCGCTCCTTCGCCGCCGGGATGCGGACCCGGTCCATCATCTCGATGGCCTTGGCCTTGGCTTCCTTCTTGGACAGGCCCTGGTGGACCCGGAACATCTCGCCGAGCTGGTAGCCGACGGTGAGCACCGGGTTCAGCGAGGACAGCGCGTCCTGGAAGATCATCGCGATCTTGCGACCGCGGATCTTCCGGCGCTGCTCGCCGGACATCTTGAGCATGTCCTGGCCCTGGAAGAGGATCTCGCCCTGCGGGATCCGCCCGGGGGGCATGTCCAGGATGCCCATGATCGCCTGCGCGGTCACGGACTTGCCGGAGCCGGACTCGCCCAGCACCGCCAGGGTCTCACCGGCCGACACCGTGTAGTTCACACCGTTGACGGCCTTGGCGACGCCGTCGCGGGTGTGGAACTCCACGTGCAGGTCGCGCACTTCCAGCAGCGGAGCGGCGGCATCCCCGGTACGGGGTGCGGGCACGTCCGCGGTCTTGTCGATGGTGGTCACGTACGCCTCCCTCAGCGCAGCTTGGGGTCGAGGGCGTTGCGGACCGCATCGCCGAGCATGATGAACGCCAGGACCGTGATGCTCAGCATGATCGACGGGTACAGCATGATGTGCTGAGCCGTACGGATCTGCGCGGCACCACCGGAGATGTCCTGACCCCAGGAGACCACGGACGTGGGCAGGCCCAGTCCGAGGTAGGACAGGGTGGCCTCGGCCGAGATGTAGCCGCCGAGCGCGATGGTGGAGACCACGATCACCGGGGCGACCGCGTTCGGCAGGATGTGCTTGAACAGGATCCGCGTGGTGCTCGCGCCCAGGGCCTGGGCGGCGTGCACGTAGTCCGCCTGCTTGATGGTGATCACCGAACCGCGCATGACGCGGGCGATCTGCGTCCAGCCGAGGAAGGCCAGCGCACCCGACACCACCCAGACCGTGCGGTCGGTGAAGGAGTTCAGGACGACCAGCGTGCCGAGCAGGAAGGGGACCGCGAAGAAGATGTCGGTGATCCGGGACAGGATCGTGTCGACCATGCCGCCGAAGTAGCCGGCGATCATGCCGACCAGGCCGCCCAGCACGGTGACCAGGAGGGTCACGCTGACACCGACCGTGATCGAGGCCCGGGTCCCGTAGATCACACGGGCGAAGACGCTGCGGCCCTGCCCGTCGTAGCCGAGCCACTCCGCGGAGAACACGTGCCCGTACTCGGGCTTGCCCAGGTAGTGGTTCCGCAGGTCGGCGTAGGTCGGCGAGGCGCTGGTGAACAGGCCCGGGAAGACCGAGATCACCAGCAGGAGCAGGATCAGGATCCCGGAGACCACGAAGTAGGGGTTGCGGCGCAGGTCCCGCCAGGCGTCGCCCCACAGGCTGCGCGCCTTCTCCGCCGTGGGCGCGGGCCCGGTGGCGGAAGCGGTGTCCGCGGCCGTGGCGGCCATCGGGTCCGCGTTCTCGACGGCGGTCTTGGTGACGTCAGGCATAACGGATCCTCGGGTCCAGGACCGCGTAGAGCAGGTCGACGATCAGGCTGGTGACGAGGAAGACCAGCACGAGGACGGTGACGAGACCGACCAGCGTGGTCCCCTCGCGGCGCAGGATGGACTCGTAGATCGTGCCGCCGACACCGTGGATGTTGAACAGGCCCTCGGTGACGACCGCGCCGCCCATCAGGGCGCCGATGTCGGTACCGAGGAAGGTGACCACCGGGATCATCGAGTTGCGCATCAGGTGCACGCCGACCACCCGACGCCGGGGCAGGCCCTTGGCGATGGCGGTCCGCATGTAGTCGGCACGCAGGTTCTCGGCTATGGAGGTACGGGTCAGGCGCGCCACGTACGCCAGCGAGAGGCTGGCCAGCACGATGGCCGGCATCAGCAACTGGCTGTAGTTGGTGGAGTCCTGGACGTTCGGTGTCATCCATCCGAGCTGGAAGGCGAAGACCAGCTTGAAGATGAAGCCGAGGACGAAGACCGGGACCGAGATCAGCAGCAGGGTGAAGATCAGCACCAGCGAGTCGGCGAGCTTGCCCGCGCGCATGCCGGCCCAGACACCGAGGGCGATGCCCACGACCAGTTCGATCGCGAAGGAGAGCCCCGCGAGCCGCAGCGTCACCGGGAAGGCGTCCCCGAGCACGTCACGCACCGGACGACCGCTGGCAATCTGGTTGCCGAAGTCGAAGTGCAGGATGATGCCCGTCATGTAATCCCAGTACTGCTTCAGGATCGGCTGGTCGAGACCGAGGTCATGACGGATCCGCGCCACGGTCGCCGGGTCCGCGCCCTTGTCGCCGAAGAGCGCCCGCACGGGGTCGCCAGGCAGGGCGTAGACCATGAAAAAGATGAGCAGAGTCGTCCCGATGAATACCGGGATCATCTGGAGCAGTCGCCGCGCGACGTAACGCCCCATCGTGCCTCCATGTCAGTCGCTGTGGCAGCAGAGATGGGCCCTTCCCCCGTCCTCCTCTTCGGGAAGACGGGAGAAGGGCCCCCCAGCCGTTGCCTGCACCCCGCGCGTCCGACGTCTCCGTCAGCCCCGCACCGGCGTGCTCACTACGCGATGGTTACTTCTTGACCTCGACGCCGGTGAGGATCGGGTCACCGTTCTGCGCGTACTGGACGTTCGAGACGTTCTCCGAGTAGCCGGCGTTGACCTTGTAGTACCAGAGCGGGATGGCGGGCATGAGCTCGACCATCTTCTTCTCGGCGGCCTGGTACTCCTTGACCGACTCGTCGAGCGTGGCCGCGGTGTCGGCCTTCTTGATCAGCGCGTCGAGCTCCTTGTTGGAGAAGCCGGACTGGTTGCCCGCCGAGGTGGTGCCGTAGAGGTCACGGATGAAGTTGGCGTTCACGGGGTAGTCGAGCACCCAGCCACTGCGGTAGATCGACTTGACCTCGTGGGCCTCGCGGGCGTCCAGGTCGCTCTGGAAGTCGGCCTTGGAGTCGCCGGCGCACTTGATACCGGTCGCGTTGGTGATGCTGTTGCAGACGGCCTCCACCCACTCCTTGTGGCCACCGTCGGCGTTGTACTGGATGGAGATCTTGTTGCCGGGGACGCCGCCGCCGGCCTTGATGAGCTCCTTGGCCTTCGCGGGGTCGTACTTGAAGACGTCGCCGCCCACGTTGTCCTGGTAGCCGAGCACACCCTTGGCGACGAAGCCGGTGGCGGGCTCACGGGTGCCCTGGAGCACCGTCTTGGTGATGGTGTCGCGGTCGATCGCCATCGACAGACCCTGGATGACCTTGGGGTCGACGTTCTTCCACTGCTTGGAGTAGAAGGCCGGGACGATGGACTGGATGGCGGAGTACGCCTGGTCCACGGCGCGGTCACCGAGGTCGTCGCGGTAGACCGGGAGGTCCTTCGGCGCGATCTGACGCAGGACGTCGACGTTGCCGGACTTCAGGTCCTCGTACGCAGCCTCGAGGCCGGTGTAGTTCTTGAAGATCACACCGCCGTTCTTCGCCTTGTCCGGGCCCTTGTAGCCGTCGAAGCGCTTGACCTCGATCTGCTTCTTGTGGTCCCACTTGACGAACTGGTACGGGCCGTTGCCGACCGGGTTCTCGCCCGCGGCCTTCGGGTCCTTGTAGAAGGACTCCGGCAGCGGCGAGAACACCTCGTAACCGAGCTTGTACACGAAGTACGGGATCGGGGTGGTGAGCTCGATGGTGAAGGTCTTGTCGTCGACGACCTTCAGGCCGGACATGGTGTCGGCCTTCGGCTTCGCGCCCTCCTTCTCGGGGTGGACGTCCGCGAAGCCCTTGATGTCGGCGAACCACGACGCGTTGGTCTGCGCGTTGTTGATGTTGGCGGCCCAGTTCCACGCCTTGACGTAGGACTCGGCGGTCACCGGGGTGCCGTCGTGGAACTTCCAGCCGTCCTGCAGCGTGACCGTGTAGGTCTTGTTGTCCTTGGTGTCCACCGACTTGGCGTTCACCATGACGATGTTGCCCTTGGGGTCGTAGTCCACGAGCTGCGCGAACAGCGAGCGGACGACGATGCTGCCGTTGGACTCCATGGTGTTGGCAGGCTGCAGGGGGTTCTGCGGCTCGCCGACCTCGACGGAGAACTTGCCGTTGGGGTTGACGCCGCCAGCGTCGTTGCTGCTGCCCTTGTCACCACCGCCGCCACCGCAAGCGGTAGCAGCCATAGCGACGATGATCGCACCTGCGACCCAAGTGGCGCTCTTGGCACCGCGCATGGGTTTGCCTCCTCAGGAGTCACTGTTCTTACGTGAAAGGGCCGGCCTCACTGACACCCCTGACAGTGATACCGGTCACCTGTGCTCGTGAGTCGGCGCTCCCCATAAGCGCTTGGACCCATTGACCCGAGCTCAACGGCTCCAACTATCGGTCACGTTGGGCCTACGAACCACACACTTACGATCTCGTTTTGGTCACAACCGGTCCAAAACAATCCCGCAATTCGGACATTTAGATTGTAGACAGACACCGACGAAACGGACTTGTAACACAAGTACCGGTGAACTCCGTCCGGTATCCGGACGTCGCCGGACTGAAATCCGGTTGCCCTCAAAGCGCGTAGATTCCACGCGAATGTACGTGCCTGACGGGCCGACAGGGAACGAGCTGTCGCGCCCACGCCACTGGCGCAACCGCGACACATCGCCGCCCCGGGAACCGAACCGCGCACAGCGGGCCGCGCCCCGGTGAGTTCGGTCACAACCGGCCCCGGAAGGGCCCCTCGATGTGACCGCCCTCACGGAAAACGGCGCTCCACGCACACCGGGATCGACGTGGATGTCCCGTGATGTCGTATCCGGGCCGCTCCCGTCCGGGAGCGGCCGCGAAGCGGCCCGGCGCCCCCGTGGACCGGGGACGGCCGGGCCGGTGTCCGCGCACCGCCGAGGATGCGGTCCGCGCAGCCGGCGCGGACCGCAGGGGCCTCAGCGCTTGGCGCGGGAGGCGGTGCGGCCGCGCTCCTTCTGGTCCAGGACGACCTTGCGGATGCGGACCGTCTCCGGGGTCACCTCGACGCACTCGTCGTCGCGGCAGAACTCCAGCGACTGCTCCAGGGAGAGCTTGCGCGGCGGGACGATCGCCTCGAACGAGTCGGCCGACGAGGACCGCATGTTCGTGAGCTTCTTCTCCTTGGTGATGTTGACGTCCATGTCGTCGGCGCGGGAGTTCTCGCCGACGATCATGCCCTCGTACACCTCGGTGCCCGGGTCGGTGAAGAGCACACCGCGCTCCTGGAGGTTCGTCATCGCGAAGGCGGTGACGGCACCGGCACGGTCGGCGACCAGGGAGCCGTTGTTACGGGTCACCAGGGGGCCGAACCACGGCTCGTGGCCCTCGTGGATGGAGTGGGCGATGCCCGTGCCGCGGGTGCCGGTCAGGAACTCGGTACGGAAGCCGATCAGACCGCGGGAGGGCACGACGAACTCCATGCGGACCCAGCCGGAGCCGTGGTTGGACATGTTGTCCATCCGGCCCTTGCGGGTGCCCATGAGCTGCGTCACGGCGCCCATGTGCTCCTCGGGCACGTCGATGGTGATGCGCTCGACCGGCTCGTGGAGCTTGCCGTCGACCTCGCGGGTGACCACCTGCGGCTTGCCGACGGTCAGCTCGAAGCCCTCCCGGCGCATGGTCTCGACGAGGATGGCCAGCGCCAGCTCACCGCGGCCCTGCACCTCCCAGGTGTCGGGGCGCTCGGTCGGCAGCACGCGGAGGCTGACGTTACCGATCAGCTCCCGCTCCAGGCGGTCCTTGACCAGGCGGGCGGTGACCTTGCGGTCCTTGACCGCCGACTTGTCGGCACCCTTGCCGCCGGGACCACGGCCGACCAGCGGCGAGGTGTTGGCGCCGATGGTCATGGAGATCGCCGGCTCGTCCACCGTGATCAGCGGCAGCGCGATCGGGTTCTCCGGGTCCGCCAGCGTCTCGCCGATGGTGATGTCGGCGATGCCGGCGACGGCGCAGATGTCGCCCGGGCCGGCCTTCTCGGCGGGCTTGCGGGTGAGCGCCTCGGTCATCATCAGCTCGGTGATGCGGACGTTGGCGATCGAGCCGTCGCGCTTGATCCACGCGACCGTCTGGCCCTTCTTGAGCTCGCCCTGCTCGACGCGGAGCAGTGCGATACGGCCCAGGAAGTTGTCGGCGTCCAGGTTGGTGACGTGCGCCTGCAGCGGGGCGGCCTCGTCGTACACCGGGGCCGGGACGTGCTCCAGCAGCGTGGAGAAGAACGGCTCCAGGCTGTCGCTGTCGGCCGGGACCGTGCCGTTCTCCGGCTTGGTCAGCGAGGCCACGCCGTCCCGCGCGCAGGCGTAGACAATCGGGAACTCGATCTGGTCCTCGTCCGCGTCCAGGTCCAGGAACAGGTCGTACGTCTCGTTGACGACCTCGTCGATCCGGGAGTCCGGGCGGTCGGTCTTGTTGATGCAGAGGATGACCGGCAGCTTCGCGGACAGCGCCTTGCGCAGCACGAAGCGGGTCTGCGGCAGCGGGCCCTCGGAGGCGTCCACCAGCAGCACGACCGCGTCGACCATCGACAGGCCGCGCTCGACCTCACCGCCGAAGTCGGCGTGGCCGGGGGTGTCGATGATGTTGATCGTGATGGGTTCGCCGCCACCCTTGGGGTGGTACTTCACGGCCGTGTTCTTCGCGAGAATGGTGATGCCCTTCTCGCGCTCCAGGTCGTTGGAGTCCATCATCCGGTCGTCCAGATGCTGGTGCGCGGCGAAGGCTCCGGCCTGCTTGAGCATGGCGTCCACCAGCGTCGTCTTGCCGTGGTCGACGTGGGCGACGATGGCGACATTACGAATGTCGTTACGCGTGGGCATACTGGGGCGCTTCTCCCGGGTAGGTAGGTGGGGCGGCGTGCCCTCGTCGGCACACCTAGCCCGCCGGGCGAGTCAAGCCACGGCCTCACCCCATGGTACGGGGCCCGGGCGGCAAGGGCCGCCCGGGCATGATCGTCCCGGGTCGGTCAGGGCCGGGCCGCCTCCCCGATCCGCAGGGCGGGGGAGGACGGCACGGGGCGCGCCGGAAGTACGGGCCCGGCCACCGTGACGGACGTCACGGAGGTCGACGGCCGCGCCGGCGGGTTCCGCGGCGGGCCGCCGCCCTTCTCCTGCGCCTCCGGCGTCCGGTCCCTCGCGTCCCGCGTGTGCGCGGTGCACGCGGCCGGGGCCGCGACGACCGGCGTCACGGCCCCGGCCCTGATCCGGCGCTCCCCCTACTTCCTGAAGCCGATGTCCTGGAAGCGCGGCGTCGCGAAGCCGAAGGCACCCGCGTTGAGGACGTCCTTGCGCAGGGCGACCAGCTCGGGGCGCTGGTAGAGGGGGATGGAACCGGCGGCCGCCCAGATGCGGGCGTCGGCGCGGGCGGCGAAGTCCCGGGCCTCGGCCGCGTCGAGCTCGCCGGCGGCCTGGTCGAAGAGCTGGTCGATGAGGTCGGTGCCAACCCGGGGGTAGTTCTGCTCGACCACCAGGGAGCCGTCCGGCGCGGGCTCGGGCTTGGCGAAGATCGGGCGGGTGTCGGTCGCCGGGAAGGCCGTGCCGGGCCAGCCGTACAGGGCGAGGTCGAAGTCGCCGGCCGCGATGTGGTCGCGGAAGAAGCTGTCGTCGGAGACCCGCTGCAGCTCGGTGCGCACGCCGATGCCGGAGAGCATCGTGGCGATGCGCTCGCCGACCGTGTTCAAGGTCGCCGAGGACTTGGGCAGGACGAAGCGCAGCGTCAGCGCCTTGCCGTTCTTGCGCAGCACCGTCTTGGCCGGTTCGACGACGCTGACCTCCACCTTGTGCGCGGGCGCCGCCTGGTTGCGCTCCGCCGCCCCGGCACCGCCGCCGCCCGCCCCGGCCCCGGGGTCCAGGGCGGTGCGCTGCCAGCCCGCGGCGGCGAGCAGGGCGCGGGCGGCCTTCGTGTCGGACGTGCCCAGGGCCGAGCTGTGGTCGGCGTACCCGGCCTGCGTGAGCAGCAGCAGGTGGTTGCCGAGCGGTTCGTCGGGCAGGCCGAGGGGCCCCAGCACCGCCTTGGCGATGGCCCGGCGGTCCACCGCGCGGGCCACGGCGTGCCGCACCTGCTCGTCGGCGAGCGGCCCGGTGGAACCGTTGAGGGCGAGCTGCGTGTAGGAGGCGGCGCGCGTCCGGTAGACGGCCACGTGCTTGCCGGTCACGTCGCGGTCGACCTCGGCCACGTCCAGCGCGCCGGAGGCCAGGTCGGCGGCCCTCTGGTGGGCGGGCGTGGCGGCGAGGACCAGCTGGGACAGCTTGGCGCGGTCGCCCCACCACTTGGTGTTGCGGACCAGCGTGACGGACTTCCCGCTCGCGCTGCGGACGGCGAAGGGCCCGCCGGCCACCGGCAGCTCGCGGCGCGCGCCCTCGTTGAAGGCCTTGGCGGTGCCGGTGACGGCCTTGGGGTAGAGCGGGGTGAACAGCGACTGCCAGTCCGCGTACCGCTTCTCGAAGGTGACCTTCACCTCGTGCGCGTCCTTGCCGGCCGTGACGGAGGAGATCCGGTCGTACCCGGCGTTGCGCGCGGTCCAGTAGGCGTCCTCGGTGCCGCGCAGCGCCTTCCACTGGGCGGCGAAGTCGGCGGCGCCGATCGGGCGGCCGTCGCTCCAGACCGCCTTGGGGTTGAGCCGGTACGACACGACCTGCTGCGGCTCGCTCCGCACCACCTTGGCCGACCGCAGCAGATCGGTGTCCAGGTACGGGCGGCCCTGCCCGTCCAGCCGGAAGGCGGCGGGCAGCACGGCCGCGGCGACCAGGGAGGTGGCGTCGTTCGCCCCGGACTGGAACGCGTTCAGGGTGCCGGGCGCCGCGTCCACGGCCCAGCGCAGGGTGCCTCCGTCGCGCACCCCGTCCCGGGGCGCCGAGGCGAGGTCGGTCCCTGCGAGGGGGTCGTCCTTGCCGGCCGAGCACCCGGCGGAGGCGGCGACCGCGGCGGCGAGTGCCACGGCGGTCGCGGAGCGGATCAAGGTGGCGCTGCGGGCCATGCGTGCGTACCTCCGCGAGGGGGCCATGATCACAGGACGTCTATTTGCCGCTTATCGCACCTACTGAAAGCCATTCCGCGACCGCGGACGCCGTCGACACGTCGCGCGCCCCCGCCCTCCCACCCGCCCGGCGCAACGCCTCCGCGGGCCCCCGCCCCGTGCGCCGGACACCACCCCCGCACGGGTGCGCGGCCTTCGGGGGAATCACGCGCCACGGCGCGTTCGCACCGGGCGCGCGCCACCCGTAGGTGGGACAATCCCTGCAGATCTCTTCCCAAGCGCGACTGTGACGCGCGACACTCGCTTGGCGTTAGCGTCGTGCACCCGCAACGTGGCGGAGGTGAGGACAGCCATGTCCCTGCAGGACGAACTTGCATCGGTACAACGCCGGCTGGATGAACTGGGCCGGGCCGTGTCCAAGCTGGAGCAGCACGTCGGCGACAGCCTGGACATGAGGCGTGTCCGTGCCGACACCAAGCACCTCAGCGACGACCTCGCGCTGCTGCGCGACAGCGTCGGCACCACCCCGGCCGGGCAGAAGGCGCGGCAGGAGATGGTGACGATCCCGGATACGCCGTACGACCCCAGTCTCTGGTCCGGCGCGGAAGACGAAGGGCTGGGGGCGCCGGACCGCCGAGCGCCCTAGGAGTAGTCCTTGGCCACCGACACACAACCACCCGCTCCGCCGACTCCACCCGCTCCACCCGCGCGCCACGGCGTCCTTTCCGCCGGGCGCGCGGCCATTCCGGCACGACATCTGCGCACCGACCGCTGGTGGCTGCAGCCGCTGCTCACCGCGCTCGGCCTGGGCGCCTTCGTCGTCTACTCGACGTGGCGGGCCTTCGCGAACGCGCACTACTACGCCGAGCCGTACGTCTCGCCGTTCTACTCGCCCTGCCTGGGCTCGAACTGCGTGGACATGCCGCTCGGCGCGCGCTGGCCGCTGTTCGGCGACTGGTGGGGGCTGTCCCCCGCCCTGCTGGTGCTGATCTTCCCGCTGGGCTTCCGGCTGACCTGCTACTACTACCGCAAGGCGTACTACCGAGGCTTCTGGGCCTCGCCACCCGCCTGCGCGGTGGCCGAGCCGCACGAGAAGTACACCGGTGAGACGCGGTTCCCGCTGATCCTGCAGAACATCCACCGGTACTTCTTCTACTTCGCCATCCCGGTCGCCGGGATCCTGAGCTACGACGTCGTGCTCGCCTTCCGGGACGAGCACGGGGCGTGGGGCCACATGGGCCTCGGCACCCTGGTGCTGCTGGTGAACATCGCCCTGATCTGGGCGTACACCTTCTCGTGCCACTCCTGCCGGCACATCGTCGGCGGCCGGCTGCGGCACTTCTCCCGGCATCCGGTGCGCTACCGCATGTGGACCTGGGTGGGGAAGCTCAACTCCCGCCACATGCTGCTGGCCTGGCTGTCGCTGGTGAGCGTGGCGCTCGCCGATCTCTATGTCTACCTGGTCGCCAGTGGGGCGTTCGACGATCCGAGGTTCTTCTGATGGCACAAGTCGAACGGCACGCGTACGACGTCGTCGTGGTCGGCGCGGGCGGGGCGGGGCTGCGCGCCGCCATCGAGGCGCGCGAGCAGGGCATGCGCACCGCCGTGATCTGCAAGTCGCTCTTCGGCAAGGCGCACACGGTGATGGCCGAGGGCGGCATCGCCGCGAGCATGGCCAACGTCAATCCGCACGACAACTGGCAGGTCCACTTCCGCGACACCATGCGCGGCGGGAAGTTCCTCAACCAGTGGCGGATGGCGGAGCTGCACGCCCGCGAGGCGCCGGACCGGGTGTGGGAGCTGGAGACCTGGGGCGCGCTCTTCGACCGCACGAAGGACGGGAAGATCTCCCAGCGCAACTTCGGCGGTCACGAGTACCCGCGCCTGGCACACGTCGGCGACCGTACGGGCCTGGAGCTGATCCGCACCCTCCAGCAGAAGATCGTCTCGCTGCAGCAGGAGGACCACCGGGAGCACGGTGACTACGAGGCCCGGCTGAAGGTCTTCCAGGAGTGCACGGTCACCCGGGTGCTCAAGGACGGCGACCGCGTATCCGGGATCTTCGGCTACGTCCGCGAGTCGGGGCGCTTCTTCGTCGTCGAGGCGCCGGCCGTGGTGCTGGCGACCGGCGGCATCGGCAAGTCCTTCAAGGTGACGTCCAACTCCTGGGAGTACACCGGCGACGGGCACGCGCTGGCGCTGCTGGCCGGGGCACCGCTGATCAACATGGAGTTCGTGCAGTTCCACCCGACGGGGATGGTCTGGCCGCCGTCGGTGAAGGGCATCCTCGTCACCGAGTCGGTGCGCGGCGACGGCGGGGTGCTGCGGAACTCCGAGGGCAAGCGGTTCATGTTCGACTACGTCCCGGACGTCTTCAAGGAGAAGTACGCGCAGAGCGAGGACGAGGGCGACCGCTGGTACGAGGACCCGGACAACAACCGCCGGCCCCCGGAGCTGCTCCCCCGCGACGAGGTGGCCCGCGCGATCAACTCCGAGGTCAAGGCCGGCCGCGGCACCCCGCACGGCGGGGTGTTCCTGGATGTCTCCACGCGGCTGCCCGCCGAGGTCATCCGGCGCAAACTGCCCTCGATGCACCACCAGTTCAAGGAACTGGCGGACGTCGACATCACCGCCGAGGCCATGGAGGTCGGCCCCACCTGCCACTACGTGATGGGCGGCGTGGACGTCGACCCGGACTCGGCGGCGGCGACCGGCGTGCCCGGGCTGTTCGCGGCCGGCGAGGTGGCCGGCGGCATGCACGGCTCCAACCGGCTGGGCGGCAACTCGCTCTCGGACCTGCTGGTCTTCGGGCGCCGGGCGGGCCTGCACGCGGCGGAGTACGCGGCCGGGACCGGCGGCACACGTCCGGCCGTCGCGCAGTGGCAGGTCGACGCCGCCGCGGCGGAGGCGCTGCGGCCGTTCAGCGCGGAGGCCGGGGCCGTGCCGGACGGGGTCCCGGAGAACCCGTACACGCTCCACCAGGAACTGCAGCAGACCATGAACGACCTGGTCGGCATCATCCGCCGGCAGGGCGAGATGGAGGAGGCGCTGACCCGGCTGGACGCGCTGCGCGTACGGGCCCGGCGGGCCGGCGTCGAGGGGCACCGGCAGTTCAACCCGGGCTGGCACCTCGCCATCGACCTGCGGAACATGCTGCTGGTGAGCGAGTGCGTGGCCCGGGCGGCGCTGGAGCGCACCGAGTCCCGGGGCGGCCACACCCGCGACGACCACCCGGAGATGGACCGCCGCTGGCGCAAGCTCAACCTGGTCTGCGAACTGGCCGAACCGGCGGACGCGTTCGGCGAGGTGTCGGTCACACGGCGCGAGATGGACCCGATCCGGCCCGACCTGCTCGCGCTCTTCGAGAAGGACGAGTTGCTGAAGTACCTGACGGACGAGGAGCTGGACCGGTGAGCACGTACACGGGGCACTTCAGGGTCTGGCGTGGCGACGCGGACGGCGGCGGGCTGCAGGACTACCGGGTCGAGGTCCACGACGGCGAGGTGGTCCTCGACATCATCCACCGGCTGCAGGCGACCCAGGCGGGCGACCTGGCGGTGCGGTGGAACTGCAAGGCCGGCAAGTGCGGCTCGTGCAGCGCGGAGGTCAACGGCAGGCCGCGGCTGATGTGCATGACCCGCATGTCGGTGTTCGGCCGGGACGAGACCATCACGGTCACGCCGATGCGGGCCTTCCCCGTGGTGCGGGACCTGGTGACGGACGTGTCCTTCAACTACGAGAAGGCGCGGGAGGTGCCGTCCTTCGTCCCGCCCGAGGGCGTGGCGCCGGGCGAGTACCGGATGCTCCAGGAGGACGTGGAGCGTTCGCAGGAGTTCCGCAAGTGCATCGAGTGCTTCCTGTGCCAGGACACCTGCCACGTGGTCCGTGACCACGAGGAGAACAAGAAGGCGTTCGCCGGTCCGCGCTTCCTGATGCGGGTGGCGGAGCTGGACATGCACCCGCTGGACGCGGCGGAGGAGCAGGGCCTGGACCGCAAGCGGTCGGCGCAGGACGAGCACGGGCTCGGGTACTGCAACATCACCAAGTGCTGCACCGAGGTCTGCCCCGAGCACATCAAGATCACCGACAATGCGCTCATCCCCCTCAAGGAGCGCGCGGTGGACCGCAAGTACGACCCGCTGGTCTGGCTCGGCAACAGGATCCGGCGCAGGAGCTGACCGGTCCGGTACTCCCCCGCTGTGGAGGCGCTGCTCAGAAGAGGCTGAGCAGCGCCTCTATCGTGTCCTCGCCGGTGCTGCCCTCGCCGTCCGAGGGCAGGTCCAGCTCGAACCAGACGGTCTTGCCGCGGTGGGTGCGCCGGGAGCCCCAGCGGGTGCTGAGCAGGGAGACCAGCTGCAGTCCGCGGCCGCCCTCGTCGGTGGCCCGGGCGCGTCGGCGGCGCGGCTGGGCGAGGGCGTCGTCCCAGACCTCGCAGACCAGGGTGCGGTCGCGCAGCAGGCGCAGCCGGATGTCGCCCTGGCCGTGCCGCAGGGCGTTGGTGACCAGTTCGCTGACGAGCAGTTCGGTGGTGTCGACCAGCGCGGCCAGGCCCCAGGCGACCAGGCAGTCGCGGGCGAGCTCGCGGGCGCGGGCCACGGAGCGGGGGTTGGGCTCCAGCGTCCAGTCGCCCACGGAGTCCTCGGGCAGGCCGTGGACGCGCGCCATGAGCAGGGCGATGTCGTCCTCGCCGTGGGCGGTGTCGAGCCGGGCGAGTATGTGGTCGCAGACGTCCTCCAGCGGGCGCTGGGGTTCGTCGAGCGCGGCACGGAAGGCGCGCAGGCCCTCGTCGAGCGGGTGGTTGCGGGACTCGACGAGACCGTCGGTGTAGAGGGCCAGGAGGGCGCCGTCCGGCAGGTCGACCTCGACCTCCTCGAAGGGCTCGCCGCCGACGCCCAGCGGCATGCCGGTGGGCACCTCCAGCATCATGGCCTGCTCGCCGGGTTCGACCAGGACCGGCGGCAGGTGGCCGGCGTTGGCGATGGTGACCCGCCGGGTGATGGCGTCGTAGACGGCGTAGACGCAGGTGGCGAGGTAGACCTCGGACAGGTCGGAGCCGTCGGCCTCCTTGCCGCGCCGGTTGCTGCGGCCGTCGCCGCTGCCTCCGAGGCCGCGGGCGACCTCGTCGAGGGCGGAGAGCACGTCGGCGGGCTCGATGTCCAGGAGCGCCAGGGTGCGTACGGCGGTGCGCAGCTCGCCCATGGCGACGGCGGCGCGCAGTCCGCGGCCCATGACGTCGCCCACGACGAGCGCGGTGCGGTGGCCGGGGAGCTCGATGACGTCGAACCAGTCGCCGCCGACCTCGGTCTCCATGTTGCCGGGCAGGTAGCGGCAGGCGATGTCGAGTCCGGCGGCCTCGGGGTTGCCGGGCGGGAGGAGGCTGCGCTGCAGGATGAGGGCGCGTTCGTGCTCGCGCCGGTAGAGCCGGGCGTTGTCGATGAAGACCGCGGCGCGGGCGGCGAGTTCCTCGGCGAGCATCCGGTCGCGCTCGGAGAACGGTTCGCTGCCCTTGGCACGGGCGAACTGGACCAGGCCCAGGACGGTGTCGCGGGCGACGACGGGCACGGCGAGGGTGGACTGCACCAGGCCTCCGCCGAGTTCGCCGAGCTCCACCTCCGGATCGCCGCCGTCGGCGCCTATGACCTGGGTCTGTGCGGTGCGCAGGGCGCCCGCCCAGGGGGAGTTGAAGGGGTAGCGGTGGACGGCGCCCACGGAGACGGGGCCGCCCGTGTGGCCGCCGTCCAGGGGGGCGACGGGGGCGTCGGAGACGGCGCTGGCGAAGGCGACCCGGCGGACCTCGCCGCTGCCGTCGGCGGTGCCGACCGGGCCCTCCTCGCCGACCAGGAGCGCCTGGTAGAGGTCGACGGAGGCCAGGTCGCAGAAATGCGGCACGGCGACGTCGAGCAGTTCGCGGGCGGTGGTCTCCAGGTCCAGGGAGCTGCCGATGCGCCGGCTGGCCTCGTTGAGCAGGGCCAGGTTGCGCCGGGTGTGCGCGGCCTCCCGCTCGGCGCGCTGGCGTCCCGTGACGTCCTGGGCGAGGCCGGCGACGCCGATGGGACGGCCGCTGCCGCTGTGCAGCCGGTACAGCGAGATCGCCCAGCGCCTGCGGTTGTTGGCGCCGGACCCCGAGGAGACGGTGCCGACGATCGTCATGTCCAGCACCGGGTCGCCGCTGTCGAGCACCTGCTTGAGCGCGGCGGTGAGCCGGTCGGCCTCGACGCGGGAGAGGAAGTCGTGCGGGGTGCGGCCCCGGTGGTCGCCTGGGCTGCGGCCGAAGACGGTGGCGAAGCGCTGGTTGACGCGGAGCAGCTTGAGGTTGGTGTCGAAGAGGATGAAGCCCATCGGCGACTGGCCGAACACCGCCTGCGAGGAGGCGAGATCGGTCTCGATCTGACGCAGGACGCGGACGTCCACGGCGATGCAGAGCGCCCCGCGCCCGCCGGTCTCGCTCCGCGAGGGCATGACGTAGACCTCGGCCAGGCCCTCCTGGCCGGCCTTGTCGCGGTACGGCACGGTGCCGATCCACTCGCGCCCGTCGAGGATCTCCGCGATACGCTCGTGCGCCCGGGTACGCCGGTCCTCGGGGACGAAGGCGGTGATCGGGTCCTGGCCCAGCGCCTCGGCGGCGGATACGCCGAAGAACTCCTCGGCGCGCTCGCTCCACTGCTCGATCCGCCCGTCGGGGCCGAGGGAGAACGAGGCCACCCGGATGTAGTCGTAGAGGGAGCCGGGCGGACTGGACTGCCAGGCGCTCTGTGTCACGGCCTCAGGGTTCCGGGGCCCAACAACCCCCGACGGCTCATCGTTCACGCCCGACCCCTCCAGCTCACACATACGGACCGGCTGGTGCCGAGTATTCAGCATTACCCCCGTTCCGCACATGCACTTGTCGATCACAGCATCATCTCGAGGCGTACGAATTCCGCCGACGCCCCACTTCAACTACCCTGCTCCGGCCCGCCGAACCGTGCGTGACCGGTCATCCGCGCGGGCCGCCCGCGGCGGTCGCCGGGGCGGGGAGGGCGAGCTCGAACCAGACCGTCTTTCCCAGCGGCCCGTGCCGCGTGCCCCAGCGACGGGAGGTGTGGGCGACCAGTTGCAGCCCGCGGCCGCCCTCGTCCTCCTCGCCCGCGGCGCGCCGGCGGGGCGGGTCGGGCAGCGGGTCGGAGACCTCGACCAGCAGCGAGGTGCCACGCACCATGCGCACGCCGATGGGCCCGCGGGCGTACCGCAGGGAGTTGGTGACGAGTTCGCTGACGAGCAGCACGGTGACGTCGGTGAGGTCGCGCAGCCCCCAGTCCCCGAGGGTCTCCCGCACCTGCCGCCGGGCACGGCGGACGGCGCTCGGCTCGGCCGCGAACGTCCAGTGGGCGGTGCTGCCCTCCGGGAGGCCGCCGAGGCGGGCCATGAGCAGGGCCACGTCGTCTGGTTCGCGGCCGTGGGCGAGGGTGGCCAGCAGGTCGTCGCAGGCCTCCTCCAGGGAGCGCAGCGGACGGCGGGCGAGCACCGACCGCAGCCGGTCCATGCCGATCCCGATGTCCTCGCCGCGCGCCTCGACCAGGCCGTCGGTGTAGAGCACGAGGACGGAGGAGTCGGGCACGTCGAGCTCGACCGACTCGAAGTCCACGCCGCCGACGCCCAGCGGCACCCCGGCCGGGGAGTCCAGCAGCCGGGCCCGGCCGCCCCCGTGGGCGCCGGGCTCCACAAGGACCGGCGGCGGGTGCCCGGCGCGGGCCACGACCAGCCGCCGGGTGGAGGGGTCGTAGACGGCGTAGACGCAGGTCGCGGTCCAGCCCTCGGCGGTGCCCGCGGCCAGGTCGTCGCCGAGGTCGTCGACGCGGCGCAGCAGTTCCTCCGGCGCCATCTCCAGGGCGGCCAGGGTCCGTACGGCGGTGCGCAGCCGGCCCATCGTGGCGGCGGCGCGCAGCCCGTGGCCGATGACGTCCCCGACGACGAGGGCGACCCGGCCGCCGGCGAGCGGGATGACGTCGAACCAGTCGCCGCCCGCCGCCGCCCCGGTGCTGCCGGGGACGTAGCGGAAGGCGAGGTCGACGCCGGGCGGCTCGGGCACGCTCCGCGGCAGCAGGCTGCGCTGCAGCATCAGGGCGCCCTCGCGTTCGCGGATGTAGAGGCGGGCGTTGTCCAGGGCGGCGGCGGAGCGGTCGCACAGTTCCATGGCGAGGGCGACGTCGTCGGCGTCGAAGGGCTCGCGCCCGCCGGCGCGGCTGACGACCAGCAGCCCGAGGACGATGCCGCGGGCCCGCAGCGGGGCGACCATCAGCGAGTGGATGCCGAGGTCCAGGGCGGCCTGCACCTTGGGGTCGCCCGGGAAGGTGGTGACGGTGTCGCGCAGTTCGTCCGCACTGCCCACCAGGGCGGGCCGTGCGCTGTGCAGCACGGACCCGAAGACGGACGCCCGGTCGACCTGGATGACCTTGCCGATGCCGATCATCAGGTCGACCAGGGGGCCCTCCTTGGCCGCCCCGATGCCGAGCTGGCGCATCTCGGTGCGCTCCCCGTACGGGGCGCCGGGCAGTTCCCCGCCGTCCGGCACCGCCGCGTGCAGGATCACCCCGCTGTAGTCGCTGAACCGCGGCACGACGGTCCTGGCCAGTTCCTCGGCGATCCGCCGTACGTCCAGCAGGTCCGCCAGGCGTGAGCCGACGTCGTTGAGCAGCGCCAGCCGGCGCCGGGCCCGCTCGATCTTCTCGGCGCTCTGCTGGCGCTCCGTCACGTCCATCACGGTGCAGCTGATGCCCAGCACCCGGCCCGCCCGGTCCTCCAGCCGGTGGTACGACACCGAGCGCCACCCCCCGGCCGGGCCCGGCACGACGACGTCGATGACCGCGCGCCCGGTGGCCAGCACGTGCCGCTGGAGGGTGGCGAGCTCGTCGGCGGCCTCGGCGGCCACGATCTCCTCGACGCGGTGGCCGAGGGTGTCCTCGGCGGGGACGCCGTTCATCCGCGCCAGGGCCTCGTTGACACGGACGTAGCGCAGCTCGGTGTCGAAGATCGCGACGCCGAGGGGCGAGGAGCCGAAGAGCGAGTCCAGTGCCGCCAGGTCGTGCTCCATGCCGCGGATCCGGCTGGTCTCGGCGATCGACACCAGGACGAAGGGCCGGCCGTCGCCGTCCACGAGGAGCGAGGCGCGCGCCTCGACCTGCACCTGGTGGCCGTCGCGGTGCCGGACGGAGAGGATGCCCTCCCAGCGGCCGGTGCGCAGCAGCTCGGCGAGGATGCGTTCGGCGGGGCCGGGGCGGGGCACAGAGGCCGTCCGGCGGGCGGCGGGCGGTGTCCTCCACGGCCGGCCGTCCTCGCCGGGGCCGATCAGGGCGGAGACCCGGCGGCCCACGATGTGCTCGCCCGCCCAGCCGAGCATCTCCTCCGCGAGGGGGCTCCAGAGCAGGACGCGGCCGGAGGTGTCGAGCATGACCACGGCCAGCCGCAGTGTGTCCAGGAGCGTCCCGGAGGCGGTGGGCCCGCCCGGCACCGGTCCCGCGGGTCCGGGATGGAGACCGGCGTGGGCACGCCCGTGCCCGGCCGGGGACTCGGGGTGTCCCGGGTCCTCGCCCTTGGCTGTGCCGTCCTCGCTCCCGCTCACGTGTGGGGACCCCAGACCAATGCAGGGCCACCGGCTCAGGGCCGGCCGACCGTCGGCGGATCAATCCCCCCATACCCGATATTCCGCGCCGCATATCCGTCCTGGCGCGCCGTGGGCGGTCCCGGGGGAGCGGGGGCGGTCAGCCCGGGGTGGGCCCCCGGACGGCCCGGGCCGCCGCCCAGGCGGCCGCGGGACGGTCCTGGTCGAGCCAGTCGACCTCGTCGAGACGGTCGGGGGTGAGCCAGCGCAGCTCGTCGTGGTCCTCCAGCGGCCGGGGCTCCCCGGACAGGATGCGGGCCGTCCACACCTGCAGGACGTAGCCGGGCCCCAGTGGCCATTCGCCGGGGACCCGCTCCAGCGCCTCGGCCTCCACGCCCAGTTCCTCGCGGAGCTCACGGGTCAGCGCCTGCGGCGCCGTCTCCCCGGGTTCGAGCTTGCCGCCGGGCAGCTCCCACCGCCCCGCCAGCTCCGGGGGCGCACTGCGCCGCGCCGCGAGCAGCCTGCCCCGGTCGAGCACGGCCGCGCCGACCACCACCGTCACGTCCTGCGTCGTCATGGGCGGCACCCTATCCGTGGCGGCCCGTGGCGGCTGTCCGTGGCGGACGGCTACGACGCGCGCCGGTCGATCCGCTCGATGAGGTAGAGCTGCTTGTGGCCGCGCGCGTCCAGGGCGTCGGCGACGCGTTCGGCCTCCTGCCGGGTGGCGTAGCGGCCGACCCGGTAACGGTTGCCGTTGTCGTCCTGACGTATGACGACCCAGACCAGCTCGCTCATCGGATGTCCTCCAGGTGCGCCACGTTGGCCCGGTCGTCGTCCTCGCCGCTCGGGACGCCGGCGAACCAGGCGTCGAGGATCTCCTTGAGCAGGGGCTCGCTGGTCAGACGCAGGCTCAGGGCGAGTGCGTTGGCGTCGTTCCACTTGCGGGCGCCGTCCGCGGAGTAGGCGTCGACGCACAGGGCGGCACGGACGCCGGACACCTTGTTGGCGGCGATGGCGGCCCCCGTGCCCGTCCAGCAGCACACGACGGCCTGGTCCGCGCGGCCCTCCGCGAGGTCCCGGGCGGCGCTCTCCGCGCTCCACGCCCAGTCCTTGCGGTCGCCGGCGCGCAGGGCGCCGTAGGCGATCACGGTGTGGCCGCGGCGGCGCAGTTCGTCGACGACCAGCCGCGCAACCGGCTCGTCCATGTCCGAGGAAACGGCGATGCGCATATGCCGGAGCCTACGCCCGAACGTGACGCGCCGGACACGTTCGGGCAGTATTCGACTCGATCGGGCCATGTTCGATTGGGAGTTGACTCAGAAGGGGCTCTTGTCCGCGCCTCCCGCGCATCGGCGCGCGCCCCGGCGCCGCCCTCCACGCCCCGCGCACCGCCGGCGCCCCGCGCCCACGCGGCCCACCAGCGGACTTGCGGACACCGGCGCGGAAGCGGCGCCGCCCGCCGGGTGCCCCGGACTCAGCCGACGTGGCCCGCCGGCGGCCGCCCGGCGCCCGGGCGGCGTCACTTCACCGGCATCCGGTACGAGACCCGGTAGCGGTCGGCCGGGATGACGATGTCCGCGGTCTCGACGGGGAGCCCGGAGGCGTAGTACGTCCGGTGGATCTCGATGACCACGTGGCCGGGCACCCCGCCCAGCACCGCGGTCTCCTCGGCGAGTCCCGGCCGGGCGCCGACGTCCTCGGCCACGTTGTCGACCACGACGTCGAGCGCGGTCATGCGCTCCACCACGCCCTGGCCGGCCAACGGGCCCTCCTCCGGCAGCAGGACGGGCGAACGGCCGGTCACCGACAGCGGCTCCCAGGACGTGGCCATCATCATCGGCTCGCCCTCCGTCCGGTAGAGGTAGCGCGTGCGCATCACGCGGTCGCCCGGTTTGATGCCGAGCCGTTCGGCGACGCGCGCGTTCGCCGCCTCCTGGAAGCTGTTCGACTCCCAGGTGCCCTTGAAGCCCTCGTCGGCCTGCTCCTGACGGAACGGCGTCGCCTGGCCGCTGCCCGGCCGGTAGCCGGTGCGCACGACCAGCCGCGGGTCGGGGCGTTCGCGCACGTACGTGCCCGAGCCGGACCGGCCCTCGACGAAGCCCTCGGCCATCAGCACCTTGCGGGCCTCCAGGGCGACGGTGTCGGACACCCCGTACTCCGCCCTGATGCGGGCCTGCGAGGGCAGGCGGGTGTGCGGAGGGAGGCTGCCGTCGAGGATCTTGCGGCGGAGATCCTCGGCGACGCGCAGGTACGCGGGCTGCTCACCGAAAGGCACGTGCCCCTCCCTCGGGTTGACTGTGTGCGACAGCTTGACAACTCAGGGTTGCCACCCGCAAGCCTTCCGCAAGGCTTTACCCGTGTCGCGTCACCCGGGCAGCAGATCGAAGGCCGCGAGCACCACCCGTGCGTGCTGCTCCGCCTGCTGGCGCACCGGGATCCAGCGGGCCCGGTGCGCGGTCTCGTACGCCTCGCACCAGTCCGCCACCAGCCCCTCCAGCAATTCGCGCACGGCCACCAGCGGGGTCGGCCCGTGGTCCACGGTACGGACCACCCGCAGCAGCATCGCGGCGGCGCGCAGCGGCAGTCGCTGCGCGTAGATCTCGACGCTGCTGACCCGGGCCCGGGTCATCGCGGGCAGCGGCGGCGCGGCCGCGGTGCGCAGGGCCGGGTCCCAGTCGGCGGCCAGCGCCGGGCCGACCGCGACGATCTCCCGCGCCGCGCGCAGCAACGGCCCGCCGTCCCCGGGCAGGTGCGGACCCACCTCCCCGATGAGCCCGCCGACCAGCAGGCTGGCCCGGCGCAGCGCCTCACCCGCGGTGCGCAGCGCGCCGTCGGCACTCGGGTGCGGCGAGGTGTCGGCGGCGCGGTCGCACGCCCACATGGGCACCTCGGCGATCGCGGTGACCCCGCCGTACCGGTGGGCGTACGTCCAGGTCGAGTTGGAGGCGTCCTCGCGCGGGCCGCCGGGCGGCGGCAGCACGTACACCCCCGGGCCGGGGCTCGGCCAGTGGAAGGCGTCGGAGGAACCGGCCTCCAGGGGGATGTCGAACTCGGCGGCGGACTTGGCGATCCGCTCCGCCAGCCGTGGGATCTCCCGGGTCACCTGGATGAAGGTGCCGCCCACGTCGATGCCGTGCAGCGAGCACTGCAGCACCGGCCGCAGCTCGTCGATGACCCCGATCAGCGCGCGGGTCTCGGGCAGCGCGCCGTCCAGCGTGCCGTCGTCCGGCAGCCACTCGGGCTGCTCGGCGGCGCGCGGGCGGAAGAAGTGCCGGTAGTGGCCGAGCATGGTGAACCGGGCGTCGGGGACGGCCTCGTTGAGCCGGGCGCCGTCCGGGTCCGCGCAGAGCAGGAAGTGCCAGGCGGCGTCGGCGCCGTCCCGCAGCACGGGGTCGGCGGTGACCCGCCGGGCCAGCAGCAGCACGGTGGCACCGCCGACCATCTCGTTGGCATGCGGGCCGGCCACCACCAGGACGTTGCGCGATCCGTGCCCGACCGAGAGCAGCAGCAGCGGCTCCCCGGCCCGGGAGAGGCCCACCGTCCGCAGCCGGCAGACGTCGGGCCGGCGGAGCGCCAGGGCCCTGGCCGCCGCGGCGACCTCGTCCACGGTCGGGTAGCGCTCGCCGACAGCGGTCTCCCCCGGAGATGTCATGCAGCCCCCCGCATCGGTCCCTACGGTCAGGTTCGGATTGTTCCAATCCGTACGGAGCCGGGGCTAGAGCGCGTCGGGCGGCTGTCGGACCCGACACGGAGGAGGGGTACGGCTGCGTCAGCAGCCGTACCCCTCCTCCGCCCGGCGGGTGCCGGTGCGCGGTCAGTGCCGGCCGGCGGCCTGACGGCGACGGGTCGCGAGGACCACACCGCCACCGGCGGCCAGCAGCACGGCCGCGGCGGCCGAGATCATGCCCACGTTGCTGCTGCCGGTCTCGGCGAGGTCGCCCGAGCCGCCGTTGGGGGACTCGGAGGTCGCGGCCTCGACGGACTCGGACGGCGAGGCGGACGCCGACGCCGACTCCGAGGCCGGGGCGGTGGCCGAGGGGGTCTCGGTCGCGGCGGGGGTGGTCTCCTCGCCGCCGGCCGGGGTGGTCTCGCCACCG
Source organism: Streptomyces sp. NPDC059718 (assembly GCF_042733315.1). Lineage (NCBI taxonomy): Bacteria > Bacillati > Actinomycetota > Actinomycetes > Kitasatosporales > Streptomycetaceae > Streptomyces > Streptomyces sp. NPDC059718. Next base: position 19,826 of record NZ_JBHWGA010000038.1, on the reverse strand, counting down.
GCGGGGGTGGTCTCGCCGCCCGAGGGGGTGGTCGGGGTCGAGGTGGCGGGGGTGGACGGGACGGTCTGCGTGGTGCAGTCCTTCGTGCCGCCGTTCCACCAGGCGATCTTCTTGTCGCCGATGACCGCGTGGTCCGGGCCCTCGGGCAGGTCGCCGTGCTCGTAGCCGTCGTTGGCGTCCAGGACGCCGTCGTACTTCTTGTTGCCGTAGTACAGGTCGATCTGCGCGAAGCAGGTGACGTCCGGCACGGCCACGTCGAGGGTGTCGGTGCCGGTGGTGATCTTCACGGTGTCCCAGTCGTGGAACACCTGCTTGCCGGAGGTCTGGAAGGTGGCGCCGTGGGTGCGGTAAGAGGCGAGGGACACGGTGCAGGACGAGGAGCCGTCCGCGACCCGGACCTTGACGTGGACCTTGCCGTCCTCGCCGGGCTTGAGGTTGACGTCGTCCACCTTGACCGACGGGTACCAGGCCGTGCCGTCGAGCGAGAACTCGCAGCGGTCGGTGGAGGTCTTGGTGCCGCCGCCCTGGCCGGGCTTGTAGCCGTGGTGGCCACCGCGGTCCCAGCCCTTGCCGCCCGGGCAGTCGCCGGCCCAGGCGGAGGTGGCACCCACGGCGGTGAGGGCGACGGCCGCGGCGCTCACGCCCAGCAGCCGTCCGACGGTGACACGTCGCGATATGGACATGCAGAACCCAATCTTGGCGTTGCGTGGCCCGGCGGGCGCGGCTGACGGCAGCTCTCCCCGTACGTGAGCAGGCCGAGGCGTCACCGGGCGAGTGGTCGAAGTGCACACGGGGCTCAACGGCCCCAGTGGCACCACGCATCGTCGTGGCTCTGTCAATGGGCTGTCAACCTGGGGCGAAGCAAAGGCTCGTGGACCGAGGTCTCGATCCGGCACACCGCGGTCATCGCGCCGAAGGCCAGCACCCTCACCAGGTCGGCGTCGTAGGGGTCGGGATCGGCGGTCCGCCAGGCCTCGGCGTCCGCCTCGGTGATCCGGTACGGGGCGAGGGCGGCGAGCAGCGCCAGCCGTGCGCCGGGGCGTTCGGCGGCGGGCACGGCGGCCAGCGGCGCGGCGGTCCAGTCGCCGCCGAGCGGCGGATGCGCGCCGTCCCAGGCATCGACCGCGGCCACGACCGCCTCCCGGGCCGCGTCGCCGAGCCGCCGCCCGCCCACGGCGGCGGCCCGCCGCAGCGCGGCGAAGGCGGTGCCCACCGGGGCGTCCGCGGCCCACTGCGGCGCGGGCCCGGCAGGGCCGCGCAGCAGGGGCAGGCTGGCACCCGGGGGCAGCGGCCTGCGGACGGTACGGGCCAGGGCCCGGCCGCCCAGGCTGCGCACCAGCCGCAGCCGCTGCAGTCCGCCGGGGAGCATGTCCTCGGTCAGCAGGGCGGACACCATCCGGTTGACGAAGTGGAAGGCGAGCGCGGTGCCGATGAACTCCGGCGCGTCCTGCGGGCCGAAGGGGTGCGCCGCGGCCGCGGGCGCGCCGGGGGTCGCGGTCGCCCCGCCCCAGGAGACCAGCGCGGCCTGGGCGGGGTCGTCCGGCGTGCCGCCGCGGGCGACCGTCTCGGCGAGGCGGTGGTCACCGGTGGCGTGCAGCAGGACGGTGTGCGCGTCCACGCAGAAGGGGCAGCGGTTCGCCGCCGACACTCCCAGGGCGACGAGCTCCTTGTCGGTGCGCGGCACGCGGCCGGCGAGCAGCGACTCGCGCAGCACGGCCCAGGTCGCCGCGAGCAGGTCGGGGGCGGCCGACAGCGCGACGAAGGTCGGCGCGCGGCCGATGCCGAAGTCGGCGGCGAGCTGGGCGTAGACCTCGGCGGTGCGGCCCGTGGCGTCGCCGGGTGGCGCGGGAGTGGTGAGACGGAAGGGCGTGGCCATGGCCGGGCCTCCTCGCTGACGGATCGTGGACGGCGGTGTTCTCGACGGCTCGATGGTGGCCGCCCGGGGTCCCGCCGGTCGTCCTCCGGGGGAAGGGGGATGCCACTGCTCCGGACGCCGGGGCCGCGGGCGGGACTACTCCACCGGGAGTAGCCGCGGAGCCGTCTTCGGGGAGGACGTGCCGCCCCGCGGGGCGGCGTAGGGTGCGGGCATGGGTGGCACGCTGATCGGGCGTCAGGGGTGGGCCGGGCTGCGGGGGTGGCGGGGCGTCGCCTTCGACGCGGTGCTCGGCGTCGTCCTGGCCGTCGACGTCCTGCTGCTGCCCGGGGTACCGCGCCCCTCGAACGCCCTCGACCTGGCACTGGGCCTGGTGGGCGCGCTGGCGGTGGCCGGGAGCCGCCGCCGGCCCGCGGCGGCGCTGCTGCTGTGCACCGGCTGCATGCTGGCGTACGCGCTGCGGGTGCACCCCGGTCCCTCGGCGGCGTTCCCCGTGCTGGTCGCGGTCCACATGGCGGTCAGGTCGGGCGGGAAGCGGCTGCCGGTGCAGCTGTCGGCGCTGGCGTTCCTCACCGGCTACCTCGCCTCCGGGCAGCCCGCGCCCACGTCGGCGCAGTCCACCGCGCTGCTGCTCGGCTGGTTCCTGGCCTCGGTCGCCATGGCCGTGGTGGGCCGGCACCGCCGGGCCTACCTGGAGCAGCTGGAGCGGCGGGCGCTGGACGCCGAACGCACCCGCGAGGAGGCGGCGTTGCGCCGGGCCGGCGAGGAGCGGCTGCGGATCGCCCGGGAGCTGCACGACTCGCTCACCCACAGCATCTCGATCATCAAGCTGCAGGCCGGGGTCGCCGTCCACCTGGCCCGCAAGCGCGGCGAGGAGGTGCCCGCCGCGCTGCTGGCGATCCAGGAGGCGAGCGGGGAGGCGATGCGGGAGCTGCGCGCGACCCTGGAGGTGCTGCGCGGCACCGGCGGCGGCCACGGCCTGGACCGGATCGAGGACCTGGTGGAGCGCTCGCGCACGGCCGGACTGCCCACCAGCGTCACGGTCGGCGGACGGGAACGGCCGCTGGCCGACGGGGTCGACCGGGCCGCCTACCGGATCGTGCAGGAGGCGCTCACCAACGTCACCCGGCACGCCGGTCCTGAGCCCCGGGCCACCGTCCGCATCGAGTACGGCGACCGGGAACTGGTCGTGCAGATCGACGACGACGGCACCGCGGCCCCCGGGGACGGCCCGGTGCCCGGGGTCGGGCTGACCGGGATGCGGGAGCGGGTGACCGCGCTCGGCGGACGGCTGCGCGCCGGGCCGCGGCCCGAGGGCGGCTTCTCCGTACGGGCCGAACTGCCCCTGGACGGGCTGCCGGCGGCCGACGGCAGGACGGCGGCCGGGGCGGCCGGGGCGCCGCTGGAGGAGGTGTCGTGATCCGCGTGCTGATCGTCGACGACCAGGCGCTGATGCGGGCCGGATTCCGCGCCCTCCTCGACGCCGAGGACGGCATCGAGGTGGTGGCCGAGGCGGGCGACGGTCAGCAGGGCGTCGAACTCGCCCGGCGGCACGTGCCCGACGTGGTGCTCCTCGACGTCCAGATGCCCGTGCTCGACGGGATCGGCGCGACCCGGCTGATCGCCGCAGATCCGCGGCTGGCCGGGGTGCACGTGGTCATCCTGACCAACTACGGCCTGGACGAGTACGTCTTCGACGCGCTGCGCGCCGGCGCCAGCGGATTCCTGCTGAAGGACACCGAACCCGCCGACCTCGTCCAGGCCATCCACGTCGCCGAGCGCGGCGACGCCCTGCTCTCCCCCGCCATCACGCGCAGGCTGATCGGCGAGTTCGTCGCGCGGCCGCCCGACGCCACGCACGCGGCGGGCCTTGAGGCGCTGACCAACCGGGAGCGCGAGGTGCTCGCGCTCGTCGCCCGCGGGCTCAGCAACGACGAGGTCGCCGGGCGGATGGTCATCAGCCCGCTCACCGCCAAGACCCACGTCAGCCGGGCGATGACCAAGCTGGGCGCCCGCGACCGCGCCCAACTGGTCGTCTACGCCTACGAGTCGGGGCTGATCACACCGAAGGGTTCGCCGCCGCGACCGTCGTGGCCAGCCCCAGCGCCTCCCGTGCCCTGACGGCCTCCTCGTGGCCGCTGTGCGAGTCCGCGGCCTCGTAGTGCTCGTAGTAGGCGTCCGCGTCCTTCGCCGCGGCGGCCTTGGCCCAGTGCGCCCGTGCCTTCCCGGCCTCCGCCACGAGCGCGGCGACCGGTCGCCCGGCGCCGGCCGGCCAGTCGTGGGCGTCGAGCGCCCGGGCCTCGGCGGCGAGGGCGACCGAGACCTGGCCGGCCCAGGTGCGGTAGCCCTCGAGGTCGTCCTCGACGTACTCCTCCTCCGGCCCCTTCGCCATGGCCTCGTTGAGGACGTTGGCGGCCTTCAGATAGGCGACCTGGTGCGCGTCGAGCGTGCTCGTGTCCTGCCGCAGGGAGCCCTTGAGCGCGCCGTTGTCCTTGCCGAACACGCAGGTCACCTCCCGGTCCCCGAGCTTCCAGGTCTCCCGGTCGGGGGCGTAGTAGTACACCGTGACGTCCGCCGGCACCGCCCAGCTGTCCATGGCGTAGGTGTCGGACAGCCGTTGGCAGCGGTCCTCCACGAGGTCCTTGAGCTCCGTGTCGCCCGGGTAGCCCTGGGGCCGGGGCAGCCGGAAGGTCCCGACCACCTCGCCGGCGTGCCCTTGTGCGCAGGGCACGGTGTCCATGTCGGCGGTCGGGGCCTCCAGGTCGCCGCCGGGGGTGTCGAAGCAGTCGCCCCGCCGCAGCGAGAAGGCGCCGTCGTCCCGCGCCCCTTCCCTGACGCCCTCCTTGAAGCTCTTGACGAACGCGGCGGCCCCGCCGGCGAGCACCAGGGCGCACAGCAGCGTGCCGACGGCCGACAGCACCAGGCCGGTGACGGCCATGCCCTTGCCGCGCGCGCCGGTCCGTTTGATCCGCACCAGCGCGATCGTCCCCAGCACGACGCCGACCACCGGCAGCATGCACAGCAGCCCGGTCACCAGCGCGGCGACGGCAAGCCCGTTCAGCGGCGCCCGCTGCGCCGCGGGCGGGAGCGCCGGCTGGAGGGGGTACGACGGATACGGCGGAGGCTGCACGAACGGCTCCTCACGGACGGGTGGCGTGGCGAACGGCCGCGCGAATATATCCCGGCCTCCGCCACCCGCTGTCGGCGGCCACCGTTAGGGTTCTGCCAGCCGGGCGCAGACACCCGAGGGGGAGCCACGATGTCCGCCGAAGCGGCCGAACAGGCCTGGGACCGCATCGACTTCTGGCTGGGCGCCCACGCCCCGGCGACGTTCGCCATGCTCCGTCCGCCGGCGCCGGAGGAGGAGATCGCCGCGGTACAGCGGCGCATGGGGGTCACCTTCCCGCCGGACCTGGTGGCCACGCTGCGCCGGCACGACGGCGCGGACGAGGAATTCCTCCTGCCGACGCACGACGGCCTGCTGGGCACCCACGGATGCGAGGAGCGGTCCGGGTTCCTGCGCGGCATGCTGGCCGAGGTCCTCAACGAGGACGAGGAGGAGAACGACGGCGCCTACTGGCACCACCGCTTCGTGCAGTTCGCCTCCTACGCCATCACTGCGGACGGCCTGACCGTGGACTGCCGCCCCGGCGCGTCCTTCGGCGCGGTCGGCCGCTTCTTCGACGAGTCCGGCACCGACTTCGGCCACGCCCCGTCGCTGGGCGCGTACCTGGGCGACGTCGCCGACAGCCTGGAGCGCGGGCTGCCCTTCCAGGGCGGCTGGACCTGGCCCGTCGTCAGCGACGGCGCCCTGGAGTGGGACGACTCCGAGCGCGCCCACCCCGAGTGGGGCGATCCGTCGGACCGGCCGCCCTCCCCCGACGACGCCTCGCTGCCGCCGCTGCCGCCGCGCGGCTCCGAGGAACCGCTGCGTGCCGTCCACGTACGCAAGCTGGGCGGCCTCGGCGCACTCGTGGCCACACTCCCCCGCGGGACGGTCGCCACCGCCGCGGCCCGGCAGATGCGCCGGCTGGCCGAAGAGTCCGGCCTGGCAAGGTACCCCGAGGTCGCCGCGGCCCTGGACACCCTCGACGGCGGCCGCGCCGTCGGGCTCACCGGCACCGGTCCGCTCGGGCTCAGGCTGCGCCAGGTCCGCCGCGAGGCCTCCGCCCACCACGACGGCGTCCGCGGGCAGGCCGTGATGTGCCTCGTGCTGCTGCTCACCGACCTGCCCCACCGGGCGCTGGTGAGGACGGCCGACGTCCGCTCCCGGATCTCCTCCGACTGGCGCGCCGCGCTCCACGCCGACCTCGGCTCCCCTGCGCTGCCGCCGGAGCCGGACGCCGTCTTCTGGACGACGCTGGACAACCCCGCGATCGACGCGGGCCGTCAGGGGGCGGGCGCATGACGACACGACGGACGGTGCTCGCCGCGGGTGCGGCGGTGCTCGCGGCCGGATGCGGCTCGCGCCGTCCGGAGGCGGAGCGGCGCGAGGCCGCGGAGGGCCCGGTACGGACGGACACCGCCCCGCTGGAGCGGCGTTTCCCCCTGCTGGGTCGGCTCCACGGCGCCCACTGGCTGGGGTACGACCTGGTCGCCGGAAACGACGGGAGGTCGGTCCCCGGTCCTTCGGAGGTGCGGGTGGTCGGCGTCGCCGCCCTCACGGACGGCCGGGTCGCCGCGCTCACCGCCCACCGCGACTTCCGCCCGGCGAGCCCGCCCGTGCTCCCGGGCCGGCCGGCTTCCTCCCGGCGGACGCACGGTGGCTGCGGAGCGGGTCCTTCGACGCCGAGATCACCGCGGACGCCTACAGCGGCTCGTTCCTGCTGTCGCAGGCCCGGGGACTGGTCTGCTTCGACAGCGTCAACCCGGTGGCCGCCGCCCCGTCCCCGTAGACCGGGGCGGGGCGGGGGCGGCTCAGGACGTGCAGAGCGTCTGCTCCAGCACCTCGTTGACGGCCTCGGCCTGTTGCTCGGTGAGCCGGTGGCCGGCGCTGCCGAAGCGCGACTGCGCGGCGGCCACCGCGTTGCCGCCGCCGGTGATGGTGGCGCACTGCTGACGTGCGTTGGCGACGGCCTTGTCCGCGTCGGCGGCCAGGGCCGGGTCGACGGCCTTGAGCGCGGCGAGCAGCGCCGCGCGCCGGGCCCCGGTCGGCTCCTCGGGGATGCCCTCGCTGATGTCCGGCACCTTCGAACCGGACGCCGCGACGGACGGCGTGCCACCGGCGTCGGGCTCGCTGCCGGAGTCGTCGGTGCCGGAGCTGCAGGCGGGGACCGCGAGGAGCACGGCCGCGAGGAGCACTCCGGTGCTGAGGCGTGTACGCATGCCCGCCATGGTGGCCCGCGGCACTCCCCGGCACCCCCCGGTGCGCGGTTTCCGTCGCCGTGCTGTGACCTGCGGGAGGGCGGTCAGCCGCCCGTCACCTTGCGCAGCAGCCGCCGCACCCGCGACGGCGCGGGGGCGGCCTCCTGGCCGAGGGCGCGCTGGAGCTGGGCGAAGTGGTCGGCGCGGGTCTCCGAGAGGTACGGGTCCTTCAGCAGCGGCTTGGCGATCTTCCAGGCGCGCTGGTGGTCGCCCGCGTAGTGGCACACGTACGCCTTGGCCAGCTCCAGGACCTGCTTGAAGGGGACCCGTCCGGTGTGGTCGACGTCCACCTCGTCCTGCACCGCGGTGATCAGGGCGAGCTTCTCGTCCACCGTGTAGTCGTCCTTGGCGATGCGTTCCAGCAGCTCGGCCGGGACCGGCCGGACGACCTCGAAGACGAGGGTGGAGCGGATCGGCGCACCGGCGATCCCGATGTACGGGAGCAGGGCGCCGGTGCTGTGGTGCAGCCACGGCAGGCGGGGGCTCGCGAAGTCCTGGTGCAGCACGACCGCACCGGGCTCCAGGCGCGGCAGGAAACGTTCCGCCACGCACCGGAACACCCGCGCCGTCTTGGCGATGTCGACGTGCAGGAACTCGATGGGGCTCTTGTCCTCAGGGTCGGAGGTGTTCCATATGTCGCCGGCGTGGACCTCGATGAACCCCATGAACGGGGCCAGCGCCGCCTCGAAGTCCTCCCGGAAGGAGTTGTCGCCCTCCGGCGCCTTGCCCGCCTTGAAGAACCTCTGCGTGGCGAAGGTGCCCTTGCCCACGCGGAAGAAGTCGAAGGCCTGCAGCCGGCCCTTCTGCTCGTCGAACGCGGGGTTCTCCCGCAGCCCCTTGGCGATGGCGTAGGTGGAGCCGCCGCCGCCCGAGCCCAGCTCGACGAGGGCGCCGGTGCCGGTCACGTGGTGACGCGCCACCAGGTAGAGGAACTTCTGCTCCCAGTCGCTCATCTGGGCATACGGGATCTCCTCCGGGAGTGCCACGTCGTCGAACATCGAGTAGAGCCTGCCGAGGGACGCCATCGTTTCCTCACATCTCAGATCCGGGATGCGCCGATTCCACCGCGCGTTCCGCGCATCCCAAAAGGACCTGCGCCTACTGTGCATCCCCGCGACCGAAACGATTCACCATCCCGCTGCCTCCCGTACATCCGCCGACCATCGCCAGGGATGTGCGTACGAAACGACGAAGGGCCGGACCCCGAGGGGCCCGGCCCGTGACGCCGGAGGGAACAGTCGGTCAGACGTTGAAGCGGAACTCCACGACGTCGCCGTCCTGCATGACGTAGTCCTTGCCCTCCATGCGGGCCTTGCCCTTGGCGCGGGCCTCGGGGATGGAGCCGGTTTCCACCAGGTCGCCGAAGGAGACGATCTCCGCCTTGATGAAGCCCTTCTGGAAGTCGGTGTGGATGACACCGGCGGCCTCGGGGGCGGTGGCGCCCTTCTTGATCGTCCAGGCGCGGGCCTCCTTGGGGCCCGCGGTCAGGTACGTCTGCAGGCCGAGGGTGTCGAAGCCGACCCGGGCGAGGGTGGCCAGGCCCGGCTCCTCCTGGCCCATGGACTGCAGCAGTTCCAGGGCCTCGTCGTCCTCGAGCTCGATGAGCTCGGACTCGATCTTGGCGTTGAGGAAGATCGCCTCGGCCGGGGCGACCAGGGCGCGCTGCTCGGCCTTGAAGGCCTCGTCGGTCAACTCGTCCTCGTCGACGTTGAAGACGTACAGGAAGGGCTTGGTGGTCATCAGGTGCAGCTCGTGCAGCAGCCGGCCCTTCTCCGTGCCGGCGGTGATGCCGGCGGAGAACAGGGTGCGGCCGTCCTCGAGGATCTGCTGGGCCTCCTGGACGGCGGCGAGCACCGGCGCCTTCTCCTTCTGGAGGCGGGCCTCCTTGGTCAGCCGCGGCACGACCTTCTCGATGGTCTGCAGGTCGGCGAGGATCAGCTCGGTGTTGATCGTCTCGATGTCGTCCTTGGGGGACACCTTGCCGTCAACGTGGACCACGTCCGGGTCGACGAAGGCCCGGATGACCTGGCAGATCGCGTCGGACTCGCGGATGTTCGCGAGGAACTTGTTGCCCAGGCCCGCGCCCTCGCTGGCGCCGCGGACGATGCCGGCGATGTCGACGAAGTCCACGGTCGCCGGGAGCTTGCGCTGCGAGTCGAAGATCTCGGCGAGCTTGTCCAGACGGGGGTCGGGGACACCGACGACGCCGACGTTGGGCTCGATCGTGGCGAACGGGTAGTTGGCCGCCAGCACGTCGTTCTTGGTCAGGGCGTTGAACAGGGTCGACTTGCCGACGTTCGGCAGGCCGACGATTCCGATCGTGAGCGACACGTGACGACTTCCCGTAGCGAGAGGTGGGTGGAATGGGCCGCCACGCCCGGGCGGGCGACCGGCGGACCGATCCACCAGTCTACGGAACGCACCGGCCCCGGGGCGGGCCGCGCCCCCAGTGGCCCCCTGTGGCGGTGAAAAGTCGTGTCCTGACCCCGTTTCCCCCCTCCTCGACGCCTACGTTGGGTGCGTGGAGCAACACAGTGCGCGCACACCCCACAAGAACAGCGGTGCACCCACCGCCGCCTCCCCGCTGCCGCGGCCGGTCCGCCCGCAGCGTCGCCCGCAGGGCGCGACCGCCGTCCGGGGCGGTCTGCCCCGGGGGCCGCTGCTGCTGCGGGTGGCGCGGCTGCGCCGGACGGAGCCCCGGCTGACCGGACTGGGCACGGGCGTCTTCATCACGCTGACCGCGCTCGCCGGCGGCGCCGCGGACTCGCTGATCACGGGCGAGCCCGGCACCCTCTTCGGGGTCGTCTTCCTGCTGGCCTGCCTCGCCGCCGGAGCGTTCGTACGGCCGTACGACCTGTCGGCGGCGCCGGTCAGCGCGCCCATCGCCTTCACCATCGCGCTGGCCGTGACGGCCGGCGGCGACGGCGGGGGCTTCACGGGTCACCTGATGGGCCTGCTGACCGGCCTCGCCACGCAGACAGGCTGGCTGTACGGGGGCACGGTCGGTGCCGCGGTGATCGCGGCCGCGCGGAAGGTGGCCTATGTGATGCGCGAACGGCGCCGCTGAGCGCCGCCCTCCACCGGCCCCCTCCCGCCGGCCGCCGCGGTCAGGAGCGGACGGCGGCCGCCGCCATGCCCGCGCCGACGATGCCCGCGTTGTTCTGCAGCGCGGCCGGCACGATCTCGGCCCTGATGCCGGTCAGGAGTGGCAGGAACCTGTCGGCCTTGCGGCTGACCCCGCCACCGAGGATGAACAGCTCGGGCGAGAAGAGCATCTCGACGTGGGTGAGGTACTTGTGCAGGCGCTTCGCCCAGTGCTCCCAGGTGAGGTCCTCGTCGTCCTTGGCCTTGGTGGAGGCCTTCGTCTCGGCGTCGTGGCCGTGCAGTTCGAGGTGGCCCAGCTCGGTGTTGGGCAGCAGGTTGCCGTCGATGAAGACGGCGCTGCCGATGCCGGTGCCGAGGGTGAGCACGATGACCGTGCCCTTGCGGCCATGGCCCGCCCCGTACTCCATCTCGGCCATGCCGGCGGCGTCCGCGTCGTTGAGCAGGGTCACCGCGCAGCCGACCTTCTGGGACAGGAGCCCGGCGGCGTCCATGTCGATCCAGCCCTTGTCGACGTTCGCCGCCGTGCGTGTCATGCCGTGCGTGACCACTCCGGGGAAGGTGGCCCCGACGGGGCCAGTCCACCCGAAGTGGTCGACGACCTGCTTCACGCACTCCGCGACGGCGTCGGGGGTCGCGGGATGGGGAGTGAGCACTTTGAAGCGCTCCTCCGCCAAGTCACCGCGCCCGAGATCGACCGGGGCACCCTTGATGCCCGATCCGCCGATGTCCACACCGAAAACGCTCATGCCCCAACGCTACGACGTGGCACGGTCGGTCACCCCTCGGAGGTGCCGCCCCGCATCAGTTCGGCGGCCTCGGCGCGCAGGTCCCGGCGGAGCTCCTTGGGCAGCGAGAAGGTGATCGACTCCTCGGCGGCCTTGACGATCTCCACGTCCTCGAAGCCGCGGGCGGCCAGCCACTCCAGCACCTGCTCGACGAGCACCTCGGGCACGGAGGCGCCGGAGGTGACACCGACGGTGGACACGCCGTCCAGCCACGCCTCGTCGATCTCGTCGGCGAAGTCCACCAGGTACGCGGCGCGGGCCCCGGCCAGCTTGGCGACCTCGACCAGGCGCACGGAGTTGGAGGAGTTGCGCGAGCCGACGACGATGACCAGTTCGGCCTCGGCGCCCATCTGCTTCACGGCGAGCTGACGGTTCTGCGTGGCGTAGCAGATGTCGTCGCTCGGCGGCGAGATCAGCAGCGGGAACTTCTCCTTGAGCGCGTCGACGGTCTCCATCGTCTCGTCCACGGAGAGCGTGGTCTGGGAGAGCCAGACGACCTTGGACGGATCGCGGACCTCGACCTTCTCCACGTCGCCGGGGCCGTCGACCAGGGTGATGTGGTCGGGGGCCTCGCCGGAGGTGCCGATGACCTCCTCGTGGCCCTCGTGGCCGATCAGGAGGATGTCGTAGTCCTCGCCTGCGAACCGCACGGCCTCCTTGTGGACCTTGGTGACCAGCGGGCAGGTCGCGTCGATCGTGGCGAGCCGCCCCTTGGCGGCCTCCTCGTGGACGACCGGGGCGACGCCGTGGGCGGAGAACATCACGATCGACCCCGGCGGCACCTCCTCCGTCTGCTCGACGAAGATCGCGCCCTTCCGCTCCAGGGTCTGCACGACGTACTTGTTGTGGACGATCTCGTGGCGGACGTACACGGGGGCCCCGTACTGCTCCAGGGCCTTCTCGACGGCGATCACGGCACGGTCCACACCCGCGCAGTAGCCTCGCGGGGCGGCGAGCAGGACGCGGCGGGAAGTCGTAGCGGTCATGTGCCCATCGTACGGGGCCCGGACGGGGGCCCATCGCTGCCCCGAGTGGTCCGGCCGGGGGTGCGGAGGCGGCGGCGGAGCACCGCGGGGCGCACGCGCGGACGGCACGGACCGGGCACGGGGCTCAGCGGCAGCGCCGCGGGCCCCGGGCGGCACGGCGGGCGGCGAGCGCCCACCCGGTCGCGAGGGCGGCGCCCGCCAGGGGCAGGCAGCTGAAGCAGCCGCAGCCGGGACCGTAGCGGCCGACGCGGAACCCGGCGTGGACACGCGGCGGGCGTTCGGACGGGGTCCAGCCGTACCGGCCGGGTCGGCGCATGGGAGCTCCCGGGACCTGTCGGAGACGCCGGCGTCACCGACGTCAGCGGTTTACCGGGTTGCCCCCAGCCTGCGCGGCGGCCGGGCGGGGGGACAGCGGGGCGTGCCATTCGGGTCGGGCGGGAGGGGCGTCACTGTCCGTGGCGGGGGCTAGTCTCGGCGTATGGCTGTGAACACGTCCTCGGAGGCGCCGATCCCTGTCGGCGAGGTGTCCCGGCTGATCGGCGGCTGGGTCGACCGGCTCGGCCCGGTGTGGGTCGAGGGGCAGATCACCCAGTTGTCACGGCGCCCGGGCGCGGGCGTGGTGTTCCTGACGCTGCGCGATCCGTCGCACGACATCTCGCTCAGCGTCACCTGCCGCCGGGCGGTCTTCGACGCCTTCGACGGGGCGGTCGGCGAGGGCGCCCGGGTCGTGGTGCACGCCAAGCCGGAGTGGTACGCGCCGCGCGGCCAGCTGTCGCTGCGCGCGGCGGAGATCCGCCCGATAGGCGTCGGCGACCTGCTGCTGCGGCTGGAGCAGCTGAAGAAGCGGCTGGCGGCCGAGGGCCTGTTCGCGCCGGAGCGCAAGCGGCCGCTGCCGTTCCTGCCGCAGCTGATCGGGCTGGTCTGCGGCCGGGCGTCGGCCGCTGAGCGGGACGTGCTGGAGAACGCGCGGCTGCGCTGGCCCGCGGTCCGCTTCGAGGTGCGCAACGTGCCCGTCCAGGGCGCGTACGCGGTGCCCCAGGTGATCGAGGCGGTGCGCGGGCTGGACGCGCACCCCGAGGTCGACGTGATCATCGTGGCGCGGGGCGGCGGCAGCGTGGAGGACCTGCTGCCGTTCTCGGACGAGCGGCTGGTGCGGACGGTCGCGGAGTGCCGTACGCCCGTGGTGTCGGCGATCGGGCACGAGCCGGACACCCCGCTGCTGGACCTGGTGGCCGATCTCCGCGCCTCGACGCCGACCGACGCGGCCAAGCGGGTCGTGCCGGACGTGGGCGAGGAGCTGGCCCGGGTCGAGCAGCTGCGGCAGCGGTCGCTGCGGGTGATGCGCGGGCTGCTGGACCGGGAGGAGCGGGGGCTGGCCGCGGCGGTGAGCCGGCCGTGCATGGCACGGCCCCATCTGATGGTGGACGAGCGCGCCGAGCAGGTCACGGCGCTGCTGGAGCGCTCCCGCCGTCATCTGCGGCACCGGCTGGACCGGGCGGAGGACGAGCTGGCGCACACCCGGGCCCGGGTCGTGGCGCTCTCCCCCGCCGCCACGCTGCAGCGCGGGTACGCGGTGCTGCAGCGCGAGGACGGGCAGGTCGTGCGCGCCGCGGACGAGGTGGCCGAGGAGGAGAAGCTGCGCGCCCGGGTGGCCGAGGGCGAGTTCACCGTCCGCGTCACGCGCTGACCGCCGGCGCGCCGGTCCCGGGCCGGCCGCCGCGCGCCCGGCCGCCGTGTCGGAGGGCGGCCCTAGGCTGGTGCCATGGCAGATCAGGACACGCTGGGGTACGAGCAGGCCCGCGACGAGCTCGTCGACGTCGTTCGCCGTCTGGAGGCCGGCGGCTCCACGCTCGAGGAGTCCCTCGCCCTGTGGGAACGGGGGGAGCAGCTCGCCAAGGTGTGCCGCGACTGGCTGGAGGGCGCCCGCGCCCGGCTGGATGCGGCCCTGGCGGAGGAGTCCGGCGGCGCCGGGCAGGGGCCGGAGGCCGCGGAGGAGGGATGACCGGGTGAGCGGGGCGCGGGCGGCGTGAGCCGCTTCACGTCGCGATACTTGAAAGTTCAGTTGAAAATTCATCTATGCTGACGGAAGTGTCCCGACGCGCCCCTCCCCAGGGTGCGGTTCCACATCCCCCCAGAGGTACCGATGACGCTCCAGCTCGACGCCGCCGCCCAGAACCTCCTCTTCCTCGATGCGCGCACCGCCAACGCCTTCACCGACGAACCGGTGACCGACGAGCAGGTCCAGGCCGTGTACGACCTGGTCAAGTACGCCCCGACCGCCTACAACCAGCAGCCGCTGCGCGTCGTGCTGGTGCGCTCCCCCGAGGCCCGCGAGCGCCTGGTGGGCCACATGAACGAGGGCAACCGGGCGAAGACCGCCACGGCGCCGCTGGTCGCGGTCCTGGCCGCCGACAACGAGTTCCACGAGGAGCTGCCGGCCCAGTTCCCGTCCTTCCCGCAGGCCAAGGAGGTGCTCTTCGCCGAGCGCCCGGTGCGTGAGGCGTCCGCCGGCTTCAACGCCGCCCTGCAGGTCGGCTACTTCATCCTGGGCGTGCGCGCCGCGGGCCTGGCCGCCGGACCGATGACCGGCTACAACGCCGACGCCATCGACAAGGACTTCTTCCCCGACGGCGACCACTCCGTGCTGGCCGTGGTCAACATCGGCAAGCCGGGCGAGAACGCCTGGCGCGAGCGCGGGCCGCGGCTGGCCTACGACGAGGTCGTCACCACCGTCTGACGGCGACCGCCCCTCACGTCACCGCCGCCGGCAGGGCCGGCGGCGGTGACGCGGTTCAGGGTTCAGGGTTCAGCCCTGCCGGCCGCCCCGCTCTTCGAGCGCGGCGGCCAGTTCCGCGAGCCGGGCCATCGGGGCCGTGCCGGTGACCATCGTGGTCACCCCGCCCTCCTCGCGCACCAGCGCGTCGTACTTGTGGCCCTCGTAGCGCTGCCAGGTCTCACCGCCGACGGTGCGGGTACCCACCCGCTTCGCCTCGTGGCTCTTCTGCGCGACGAACTTCTCCGCGGCCTCGTTGCTCTGCTCGACGGCCGCGTACTCGTTCTTCGGGTCGACGAAGCCCAGGTGCCACCGCACCGCCCGCGGGTCGGTGGACTCGTACGTCACCGAGGTCGCCCGCCAGTCCTCGCCGAGCCCCACCGGGGCCGCCACCTGGTACGGGGCGTCGCGCCGCGCCTGGTCGAGCTCGACCCGGTAGCCGACCACCTTGACGGGGTCGTGGTTCTCGTCGTGCGGGATGAAGAGCCAGATGCCCCCGGCGACGACGCCGATCGCCGCCATCGAGAGCACCATGTCCCGCAGTGTTTCCGTGCCGCGCTTCTTTGCCACGCCCCCTATGGTCCACCATGCCCCGGACCGTCCGTCCGCCCGGGGTCGCACCCGGCGGAATTCCGCTCATGTGACAGGTGCCCTGCTCATCCTGGCGGGGTCCGGATAAGGTCGTAACACCCTCTTATCCCGGCCGTCCTCGTACAGAAAGGTGCGCTGTGATGACCGAGCAGCACGAAAACCACAACCTGCCGCCGCAACTCGAGGTGAATCCCGAGGCCCCCGACCGCAACCTCGCCCTGGAACTCGTCCGGGTCACCGAGGCCGCCGCCATGGCGGCCGGCCGCTGGGTCGGACGCGGCGACAAGAACGGCGCGGACGGCGCCGCCGTCAAGGCCATGCGCACCCTCGTCTCCACCGTGTCGATGAACGGCGTCGTCGTCATCGGCGAGGGCGAGAAGGACGAGGCCCCGATGCTCTTCAACGGGGAGCGCATCGGCGACGGGAACGGCGCGGAGTGCGACATCGCCGTGGACCCGATCGACGGCACCACCCTGACCGCCAAGGGCATGCCCAACGCCATCGCGGTGCTCGCCGCCGCCGACCGCGGCGCGATGTACGACCCCTCGGCCGTCTTCTACATGGACAAACTGGTCACCGGCCCCGAGGCCGCCGACTACGTCGACATCACCGCCCCGCCCTCGGTCAACATCCGCCGGGTCGCCAAGGCGAAGGGCAGCGCCCCCGAGGACGTCACGGTCGTCATCCTCGACCGCCCCCGCCACGAGGGCATCGTCAAGGAGATCCGGGAGACCGGCGCGCGGATCAAGTTCATCTCCGACGGCGACGTGGCCGGCGCGATCATGGCCGTCCGCGAGGGCACCGGCGTCGACATGCTGATGGGCGTCGGCGGCACGCCCGAGGGCATCATCGCGGCCTGCGCGATCAAGTGCCTGGGCGGCACCATCCAGGGCCGGCTGTGGCCGAAGGACGAGGCGGAGAAGCAGCGCGCCCTGGACGCGGGCCACGACCTGGAGCGGATCCTGCACACGGACGACCTGGTCGAGGGCGACAACGTCTTCTTCGTCGCCACCGGCATCACCGACGGCGAGCTGCTGCGCGGGGTGCGGTACCGCGCCGAGACCGCGATCACCCAGTCGCTGGTCATGCGCTCGAAGTCCGGCACGATCCGCCAGATCGACTCCACGCACCGGCTGTCGAAGCTGCGCGCCTACAGCACCATCGACTTCGACCGCGCGCGCTGAGCCGCCGCGGCAGCCGCCGCGCACCGGCACACGAGAACCGGGACCCCGCCGTATCGGCGGGGTCCCGGCCCTTTCGTCGTTCAGCCGGCCGCGGCGATCTGCGTCCCGGGCCGCTGCAGCTCCGCCTCACGGCGGCGGCGCCGGGCCAGTACGACCCTGCGCTCCGCGGCGGTCATCCCGCCCCACACACCGTAGGGCTCCGGCTGGAGCAGCGCGTGCTCGCGGCACTCCAGCATCACCGGGCAGCGCGCGCACACCCGCTTGGCGGCCTCCTCCCGGGACAGCCGCGCCGCGGTCGGCTCCTTCGAAGGCGCGAAGAACAGACCCGCCTCGTCACTGCGGCACGCCGCCTCCGAGTGCCATGGGCCGCCCAGGTCCCGGGGGTGACTCAGGGAGGACCTGGAGGCTGCCGGGGGCTCGATCGGTTGAAGCACGGGATACTCCTGACGACGGCTCGGCTTGGTGTCACCCTTGCCCGTCGCTGCGGTGCCGGTGCGTCTCCACGGGTCTGTCGGCGTGAGGAGGGCTGCGGCGAGCGACGTGTCCCCTTGCCCTACCCGCTGTGCGCGCGTTCATGCGCACCGTGCCGGGGCCGCCGCCCGGGCCACGCCTCCGTGGCACCGGGACCACGCTCCGCCGACCCCCTTGCACGGCAAGGGAGTTGACCCGCGCCGCGGTCAGCCGTCGAGCTCGGCGGGGCCGAGCCCCTTCTTCTTCACACGCTTGCCCCGGCGCGGCTTGGCCTCGACGCCGCCCCAGAAGGCGAAGCCCTGCACCTTGATGACCGGGGCGTTCGGGTCGGGCGACTCGTACGCCTTCACGTCGGAGCCGCCCATGATGCCCACGACGCCGCCGCCGTGCAGGGTCACGTTCTCGGGGACCTTGATCTCGATGCCGCCCATGATGGCCGTGCAGTTGATGACGAGCTCGGGGCTGGTGAAGGTGGCCTCGGTGAGGTCGATGACGACGCCGCCCATGATGGCGACGGCGTTGATCTTCGAGCCGACCCGCCAGCGCCCCTTGCGCTCGGCCCCGCCGAGGATGCCGATCAGGTTGGGGTTCTCCCCGGAACCGTCCGGCACCCAGTGGTGCGCCCCCGGCGACGGGGCGGGTGCGCTCGTCGTGCGTCCCGCGGGGAGGTCGCGGACGTAGGGCTCCAGTTCGCCGACGGTCTTGGCCGCGTAGACCCCGTCGAGCCGCTCGGAGTGCTCCTCTGTGGTCAGACGGCCCTCCGCGAGGGCATCGCGAAGGATGTCCGCCACCCGGTCGCGGTCCGCGTCGGACGCACGGATATCGGCTTCGGCGACGGGGCGCACGGGGTGCTGTTCACGCTTCTGGAGCGACGACTCATCCACCCGACTACCGTACACAAACGCGATAGATCGCGACTAGGGCCGGTGAGGGTCACCTCACACATCCGGTACCCCGCGCACGTTCTACGCTTGTTGGGCTTCTATGACGCAGCGCCAGTGAGGATGTCCACAAATGCCCGAGTTTGCCTATACCGACTTGCTCCCCCTCGGTGAGGACACCACTCCGTACCGTCTGGTCACCTCCGAGGGCGTCAGCACCTTCGAGGCCGACGGCCGGACCTTCCTCAAGGTGGAGCCGGAGGCGCTGCGCAAGCTCGCCGCCGAGGCGATGCACGACATCTCCCACTACCTGCGTCCGGCGCACCTCGCCCAGCTGCGCCGGATCCTCGACGACCCCGAGGCGTCCCCCAACGACCGCTTCGTCGCCCTGGACCTGCTGAAGAACGCCAACATCGCCGCGGCCGGCGTGCTGCCGATGTGCCAGGACACGGGCACCGCGATCGTGATGGGCAAGCGCGGCCAGAACGTGCTCACGCAGGGCGGTGACGAGGCGGCCCTGTCGCACGGCATCTTCGACGCCTACACCAAGCTCAACCTGCGCTACTCCCAGATGGCCCCGCTGACCATGTGGGAGGAGAAGAACACCGGCTCCAACCTGCCCGCGCAGATCGAGCTGTACGCGACCGACGGCGGCGCGTACAAGTTCCTCTTCATGGCCAAGGGCGGCGGCTCGGCCAACAAGTCCTTCCTCTACCAGGAGACCAAGGCGGTCCTGAACGAGGCCTCCATGATGAAGTTCCTGGAGGAGAAGATCCGTTCGCTCGGCACGGCCGCGTGCCCGCCGTACCACCTGGCGATCGTGGTCGGCGGCACCTCCGCGGAGTTCGCGCTGAAGACCGCGAAGTACGCCTCCGCGCACTACCTGGACGAGCTGCCGGCCGAGGGTTCGCCGACCGGCCACGGCTTCCGGGACAAGGAGCTGGAGGAGAAGGTCTTCGAGCTCACCCAGAAGATCGGCATCGGCGCGCAGTTCGGCGGCAAGTACTTCTGCCACGACGTGCGCGTGGTGCGGCTGCCCCGGCACGGCGCCTCCCTGCCGGTCGCCATCGCCGTGTCCTGCTCCGCCGACCGCCAGGCCGTCGCGAAGATCACCGCCGAGGGCGTCTTCCTGGAGCAGCTGGAGACCGACCCCGCGAAGTACCTGCCGGAGACCACCGACGAGCACCTGTCGGACGAGGACGTCGTGCGCGTCGACCTCAACCGGCCGATGGACGAGGTGCTGGCGGAGCTGTCCAAGTACCCGGTCAAGACCCGGCTGTCGCTGACCGGCCCGCTGGTCGTCGCCCGCGACATCGCGCACGCCAAGATCAAGGAGCGGCTGGACGCGGGCGAGGAGATGCCGCAGTACCTGCGCGACCACCCGGTCTACTACGCGGGCCCGGCCAAGACCCCGCAGGGCTACGCCTCAGGCTCCTTCGGCCCGACCACGGCCGGCCGCATGGACTCCTACGTCGAGCAGTTCCAGGCGGCGGGCGGCTCCAAGGTCATGCTCGCCAAGGGCAACCGCTCGAAGCAGGTCACCGACGCGTGCGCCGCGCACGGCGGCTTCTACCTGGGCTCGATCGGCGGCCCGGCGGCGCGCCTGGCCCAGGACTGCATCAAGAAGGTCGAGGTCGTCGAGTACGCCGAGCTCGGCATGGAGGCGGTCTGGAAGATCGAGGTCGAGGACTTCCCGGCCTTCATCGTCGTCGACGACAAGGGCAACGACTTCTTCACGGACCCGGCGCCCGCGCCGACGTTCACCGGCATCCCGGTGCGCCCGGGGGCGTGACCGTCCGGGGCGGCCCGGCAC
>NZ_JBHWGA010000037.1:74255-91957 GCF_042733315.1 Streptomyces sp. NPDC059718 | reverse complement strand
GGTGATCTCCGAGAAGTTCACCGAGACCCGGATGAACGGCGCCACCGTCGGCTTCACCGACGACGACGGCAAGGGCGAGTACGACATCAAGGACGTGCCGCACGCCATGCGCCTGACCACGTCCGGCACCTTCATCCACGGCAACTACTGGGGCGCCGACTCGGTGTTCGGCGCCGTCAACACCAGCCACGGCTGCGTGGGCCTGAACGACACCAAGGGCGCCAAGGACACCTCCACGGACGCCTACTGGTTCTACACGAACTCGATCGTCGGCGACGTCGTGACCGTGAAGAACTCCAAGGACAAGACCGTCGACCCGGCGAACGGCCTCAACGGCTGGAACATGAGCTGGAGCGCCTGGAAGGCCGGCAGCGCGGTCTGAGACCGCTCCCGCCCCGGACGGCGGCAGGGGCCCGGAACCTCATGGTTCCGGGCCCCTGCGGCGTCCTCGGCGCCCTCCTCGGGCGGGCCGTCAGTCCTTCGTGCCGTCCACGATGACCGGGGAGCCGTTCGCGCCCGTGCCGCAAGGCACCGCGTACACGGGGTTGGACTTCGCGGCCTCGCGGTAGGCGTCCAGGCACTGGTTGTAGAGCACCTTGTCGCTCAGCGACCGCGCGATGATCCGGTTGGCGCTCGCGATGCCCTCCGCCTCGATCCGCTTGCGCTCCGCCTCGGCCTTGGCCGTCCTGGCCGCCTCGGTGGCCCGCTCGGTGGCCTGCTGCTGCTGGATCTTCTTGTCGATCTGCTCCTGCAACTGGTCGGAGGGCCGCACGTTGCGCAGGTTCACCGCGGTGACGTCGATGCCGCGTGGGGCGAGGCGCTGCTTGATCAGGGCGTCGATCTCCGACCCGATCCGCTCGCGGCCGGAGGCGTACCCCTCCTCGCTGCTGTGCTTGGCGAAGACGTTGCGGATGATCTCGCGGCTGTCCGGCATCACCAGCCGCGACTGGATGGCCTCCTCGTTGCCCGCCAGCCGGTAGAGCTCGACGGCCTTGGCGGGCACCACGGCCCACTTGATGGTCACGTCGGCGTAGAGCACCCCGCCCTGCGAGGAGCGCACCTCGACCACGTCCTTGTCGTGCAGATCGAGGTCGACCGGGCGCGTGGAGAACGACGTGACGTCGGTGAACGGCGACCTGAAGTGGATGCCGGAGGTCAGCGGGGAGCCGACCTTGCCGAAGGTCACCGGGACGCCGACCTCGTAGGCGCTCACGACGTGGACGCACGCGAAGACGCCGGCCAGCACGCCCGCCAGGGCGCTGAGCGCCGCTCCCAGCTTCCAGCCGACGGAGCTCTGGCCCCGGGCGACGAAGAACAGCACGACCGCCGCCATGAGCAGCAGGATGGACAGCACGAACACAGGGATCCCCCTCCGGAACACGGACCGGCGCCGCCCCCCGGCCGCGCCGCGCAGCGCATCGTAACGGCCCGAGGTGACGGTTCCGTACGTCGTGTGACGAGCCGTGACGAGCTGTTGCGAGGCTGTTGCCGGGTCCGGACGCAGGTCCTGACGGGGCGCCGCGGGGGCTACCGCGTCCGCAGCGCCTGGGGGTCGTCCAGGACCGAGCGCACCACGCTGTACGCCGCCCCGAGCAGCACGCCCTCGCGGCCCAGCCGGGACACCCGCACGGCGTCCGCGCGCCATTGACGGTCCGTCACGCGGCGGCCCAGCTCGCGTTCGACGGCCGAGCGCAGCCACGGCGCCAGCGAGGCCAGCGTGCCGCCCAGCACGACGGCCTGCGGGTCCAGCAGGTTCACCGCGCCGCTCAGCGCGATCCCGAAGGCCTGCCCGGCGGCCGCGAGCGCCTTCAACGCCGCCGGGTCGCCCTCCACGGCGGCCGCCTGGAGGGCCTTGAGCGCGTCCGGCCGCTCCGGGGCGATGCCCGCGGCGCGCAGCACGGCCTCCTCGCCCGCGTACTGCTCCAGGCAGCCGCGGGCCCCGCAGGAGCAGCGCGGGCCCGTCGGGTGCACGGGCACGTGGCCGAGCTCCCCGGCGAAGCCGCGCGCCCCGCGGAACAGCCGGCCGTCGACGACCAGCGCCGCGCCGATGCCGATCTCCGCCGAGACGTGCACGAAGTCGGTGACGCCCTCGTGGCCGCCCAGCCAGAGCTCGGCGAGGGCGCCGAGGTTGGCCTCGTTCTCGACGGTGACCGGGATGCGGGCTCCGGAGAGGCTGTCGCCGCCGGCCCGGTCGAACCAGCCCGCGGCGTCGACGTCCTCCCAGCCGAGGTTCGGCGCCCGCATCACGACCTGCCGGTCCCGGCCGACCAGGCCCGGCACGGCGAGCGTCAGTCCGGCCGCGCTCAGTCCGGCGGCCCGCGCCTCCCGCCGCACCTCGCCGACGAGCGCCGCGAGTTCGCGCAGCACCTCCGGCGCCGGACGGCCGCGGTTGTCCGCCTCGACACGGGCCCGGGCGCGCACGGTGCCGCGCAGGTCGACGGCGACGGCGGCGAGGTGGTCCACCCCGACCTCGGCGCCGAGGCCCGCCGGACCGGTGTCGTTCAGCGCCAGGGCGGTGCCGGGGCGGCCGACCGTGCCGGGGCGCTGGGTGCCCAGCTCCACCAGCAGGCCGGCCGCGAGCAGCTCGTCGACGAGGGTCGACACGGTGGCCCGGGTCAGCCCGACCTCGGCGGCGACGGCCGCGCGCGAGACCTCGCCGTGTTCCGCCACGGCTCGCATCACCAGCGCCAGATTCCGCCGTCGCAACCCCGCCTGCGACCCCGGCCCTTCCGCCACGCCCCGGTCCCCTTCCGCTCTCGTCCGTCATCCGTCCTGGTCAACGTCGTCCTGCCCCCACCCTCGCACGCCCCGCCCGGCGGCCGGACCCCGGGCGGGGCGACCGGCTCACCGCACGTCGAAGGAGTCGGCCAGCGCCGCCGCGAGGCGGTCGCGCGCGGCGTCGTCGCGCGGGACGGGGTCGTAGGAGGGGCCGGCCGTGGTGTCCCAGCGGCGGGCGACGGCCTGCGGGGACTCCCCGGTGAGCAGGCCGGCGGCCTGCGCGGCCGCGCCCAGCGCGACCAGCTCGTCCGCGACGGGGATCCGGACGGCCCGCCCCGACAGACGCCGCACGGTCTCCCGCCACGCCGTTCCGCGGGCGCCGCCGCCGATGAGCAGCAGGGGCTCGTCCGAGGTGGTGCCGTCGACCGCGAGCACCTGGTCGAGTGCGGTGAGCAGGGCGTACGCCGCGCCGTCGTACGCGGCCTGGAGGATCTGCCCGGGGGTGGTGTCGTGCCGCAGCCCGGTGAGCAGCCCGGAGGCGTACGGCAGGTTGGGGGTGCGCTCGCCGTCGAGGAAGGGCAGCAGGACCGTGCCGCCGCCCGGCTCGACCGCCTCGCGGTCCAGGGAGAGCAGCCCCGCGATCTTGTCGACGGCGAGGGTGCAGTTGAGGGTGCAGGCCAGCGGCAGCCAGTCACCGTGCCCGCCCGCGAAGCCGGCGACGATGCCGCTGGGGTCGGTGGGCCGGGTGGCGGCGGGGGTGTAGACCGTGCCGGAGGTGCCGAGGCTCAGCGCGGGCTGACCGGGGAGGAGCCCGAGGCCGAGGGCCGCGGCGGCGTTGTCGCCGGTGCCCGCGCCGACCAGGACGCCCTCGCGCAGCGGCAGCCCGGGCAGGGTGACCCCCGCGGCCTCGCCGGGGCCCAGGACCCGGGGCAGCAGGGCCGGGTCGAGGCCGATCTCGGCGAGCAGCGCCTCGTCGTACGTCTCGGTGTCCGTGGCCCACCAGCCGGTGCCGGAGGCGTCGCCCCGGTCGGTGACGCCGGCGCCGCCGAGCCGTTCGGTGAGGAAGTCGTGCGGGAGGCGCACGGCCGCGGCGGCCTTGGCGGTCTCCGGCTCGTGCTCGGTGAGCCAGGCCCACTTGGTCACCGTGAAGCTCGTGCCGGGCACGCTGCCGAAGCGCTCCGCCCAGTACGCGGCGCCGTGCCGCTCCACCAGCGCGGCGGCCTGCGGGGCGGACCGCACGTCGTTCCAGAGCAGGGCGGGCCGCAGGGGCCGGCCGACCGGGTCGAGGACGACCAGGCCGTGCTGCTGGCCGCCGACCGCGATGGCGTCGGCGCGCTCCGCGTACGGCCCGATCTGGGCGAGGGCGGCGCCGAGCGCACGCCACCACACCTCGGGGTCGGTCTCGCGGCCGGCGCCCTCACTCACTGTGTGCCGGGCCTGTCCCCTGGCCAGCACCTCGCCCGTCTCCACGTCGACTGCGAGCACCTTGGTCGACTGGGTGGAGCTGTCCACACCCAGCGCGATCGGTCCGTTACCCATCCTGCGGCTCCCTTCACAAAGCGGCGATGGCATATTAATTTGTTCAGTGGTCTTACGAATAGGAGCCGCCGCGATGAGTTTCACCCCCACCCCCGAGGACAAGTTCACCTTCGGTCTCTGGACCGTCGGCTGGCAGGGCCGCGACCCCTTCGGTGACGCGACCCGCCCCGCCCTCGATCCCGTCGAGAGCGTCAACCGGCTGGCCGAGCTCGGCGCGTACGGCGTCACCTTCCACGACGACGACCTGATCCCCTTCGGCTCGGACGACACCGCCCGCGAGGGCCACATCAAGCGGTTCCGCCAGGCCCTGGACGCCACCGGCCTGAAGGTGCCGATGGCCACCACCAACCTCTTCACCCACCCTGTCTTCAAGGACGGCGGCTTCACCGCCAACGACCGCGAGGTCCGGCGCTTCGCGCTCCGCAAGACCATCCGCAACATCGACCTCGCCGCCGAGCTGGGCGCCAAGGTCTACGTCGCCTGGGGCGGCCGCGAGGGCGCCGAGTCCGGTGCCGCCAAGGACGTGCGGGTCGCCCTCGACCGCTTCAAGGAGGCCTTCGACCTCCTCGGCGAGTACGTCCTGGAGCAGGGCTACGACCTGCGCTTCGCGATCGAGCCCAAGCCGAACGAGCCGCGC
Source organism: Streptomyces sp. NPDC059718 (assembly GCF_042733315.1). Classification (NCBI taxonomy): domain Bacteria; kingdom Bacillati; phylum Actinomycetota; class Actinomycetes; order Kitasatosporales; family Streptomycetaceae; genus Streptomyces; species Streptomyces sp. NPDC059718. Next base: position 87,063 of record NZ_JBHWGA010000037.1, on the reverse strand, counting down.
GGCGACATCCTGCTGCCGACCATCGGCCACGCGCTGGCGTTCATCAACGAGCTGGCCCACCCCGAGCTCGTCGGCCTCAACCCCGAGGTCGGCCACGAGCAGATGGCCGGGCTGAACTTCCCGCACGGCATCGCCCAGGCGCTGTGGCACGGCAAGCTCTTCCACATCGACCTCAACGGCCAGACCGGCATCAAGTACGACCAGGACCTGCGCTTCGGCGCCGGCGACCTGCGCTCGGCGTTCTGGCTGGTCGACCTGCTGGAGACGGCCGGCTACGAGGGCCCGCGCCACTTCGACTTCAAGCCCCCGCGGACCGAGGACATGGACGGCGTGTGGGCCTCCGCCGCCGGCGGCATGCGCAACTACCTCATCCTCAAGGAGCGCGCCGCCGCGTTCCGCGCCGACCCGGCCGTGCAGGAGGCGCTGAAGGCCTCCCGCCTGGACGAGCTGGCGCAGCCGACCCTCGGCGAGGGCGAGACCCTGGCCGGCCTGCTCGCCGACCGCGGTGCCTACGAGGAGTTCGACGCCGACGCCGTCGCGACCCGCGGGTCCGCCTTCGAGCAGCTCGACCAGCTGGCGATGGACCACCTGCTCGGCACCCGCTGAGCCCGCCGGAAACCGGGTTGCCGCCGGGCCCGGCCCGGCGGCACCCTGCGGGGGTGATCGAACTGCGCGTGCTCACCCCCGACGACTGGCCGCTCTGGCGGGAGCTGCGGCTCGCCGCGCTCGCCGACGCGCCGCACGCCTTCGGCGCCCGGCTCGCCGACTGGCGGGGCGACGGCGACCGCGAGGAACGCTGGCGCGACCGGCTCGCCCTGCCCGGCTCGTACAACCTGGTCGCCCTCGTGGACGGCCGGCCCCGCGGCATGGCCAGCGGCGTCCCCGGCGAACTGCCGGACAGCGCCGAGCTGATCTCGATGTGGGTGGCGGGCGAGGCCCGCGGCCGCGGCGTCGCCGACCTGCTGATCCGGGCCGTCGAGGAGTGGGCCGCGGGCACCGCGGGCGTCGCCCTGCTCCACCTCGCCGTCGCGGAGGGCAACGCGGCCGCGACGGCGCTCTACGTGCGCAACGGCTTCGCGGACGACGGGGGCCCCGGCGGGGTCATGCCGGACGGCCGCCCCGAGCGCGTGCTGACGAAGCGGCTCGCGGCGGCGCCGGCCTGATCGGGCCGGCGCCACCGGACCCGGTCACCAGGCGAAGGCCTCCGGGGCGGGACCCGGTCCGGGGAAGATCTCGTCGAGACCCGCCAGCAGCTCCTCGTCCAGCTCCAGGTCCACCGCGCGCAGCGCCGAGGCGAACTGCTCCGGCGTGCGCGGCCCCACGATCGGCCCGGTGACCCCGGGCCGGGTCAGCAGCCAGGCCAGAGCGACCTCGCCGGGCTCCAGCCCGTGCTTGCCGAGCAGGTCCTCGTACGCCTGCACCCGCGCCCGGACCACCGGGTCGGCCAGCCCCGCCGCCGACCGGCCCACCTTGGTGCGGGCCCCGCCGTCCTCCCGCTCCTTGCGCAGCGCGCCGCCCAGCAGCCCCTGGTGCAGCGGCGACCACGGGATCACACCGAGCCCGTACTCCCGCGCCGCCGGGATCACGTCCAGCTCGGCGCGGCGCTCCGCCAGGTTGTACAGGCACTGCTCGCTGACCAGACCCATCGAACCGCGGTTCGCGGCGGCCTCGTTGGCCTGCGCGATCTTGTAGCCGGGGAAGTTCGACGACGCCGCGTGGAGGATCTTGCCCTGGCGGACCAGCACGTCCACCGCCTGCCAGATCTCCTCGAACGGGGTGCGCCGGTCGACGTGGTGGAACTGGTAGACGTCGATGTGGTCCGTGCCGAGCCGCCGCAGGCTGGCCTCGACCGCCCTGCGGATGTTGAGGGCGCTGAGCCGGTCGTGGTTCGGCCACGACTCCTCGTGCCACGCCTTCCCGTCCGCCGACATGTTCCCGTAGACCTTCGTGGCCAGCACCACCTTGTCGCGGCGGCCCCCGCCCCGCGCGAACCACGAGCCGATGACCTTCTCCGTCAGGCCCTTGTCCTCGGCGGTGCCGTAGATGTCCGCCGTGTCGAAGAAGTTGACCCCCGCGTCGAGCGCGGCGTCCATGATCGCGTGACTGGTGGACTCGTCCGTCTGCCCGCCGAAGTTCATCGTCCCCAGGACGATGCGGCTGACCTTGAGGCCGGTGCGGCCGAGCTGTGTGTACCTCATGGGGCACCAGCGAACCTCTTCGAGTGAACTCCCGGCAAGTGCGTTGCCCGGGGCGGGGGGTTGTGGTTGCGGCCGGTTGTTGTGTGCGGGTTGTTTGCGCCTGCGGGCGGCTGCGCCGGGCTGCCCGGTGGTTGTGTGCGGGTTGTTGGCGCCTGCGGCGGGCGTCCACCCGCCCTCCCGCCCGATTGCCCGGCACGGTCAGTGCGGGCCCGCGCTCTGCTTGGTTGGGGTCGGTGCCGCGCCGGCGCACGTCTCCCCCAGCCTTCGGCCGGGGGGACCCCCACAGCGCTCGCGGTTTACGTCCACATCATTCGGCGCCCGGGTTCGCCGCTCGTCTCCCCCAGCCTTCGGCCGGGGGGACCCCCATGGGCGCACCCCGCCACACCCCCTCCCGCGAGTTGGGGCGACTGACGGCCGGTGGGGGGTCAGTAAGGCACTTGCGGCAACCCCGAACCGCTCTCGGAACCCCCACCGGCCGTCAGTCGCCCCAACCGGCAAGAGGGGGTGTGGCGGGGTGCCCCCGCAGGCGACGAGCGGTGCGCGCGGCGCCGGATGACGTGGGGCAGCGCCGCGAGCGCCGAGGAGGTGCCCCGGCGCGGCACCGACCCCATACGTACGCAGCGAGGCGGTCACTGACCGCGCCGGGCAATCGGGAGGGCGGCGGGGAAACCCCCAACCGCAACCACGACGGCGCCACACCCGCACACGCGCGCTCACGTACGCGTCGGCAGCCGCACCGTGAAACAGGCACCCCCCTCGGGGGAGGCGCACGCGGCGGAGATGGTGCCGCCCAGCAACGTGGTGAGGCGGTGGGCGATGGCGAGCCCGAGGCCGGTGCCGACGGGGCGGACGCCGCGGTAGCGGGTGGCGAGGGCGGCGCGCTGGAAGACGACGGTGAGGTCGTCCTCGGTCAGTCCCGGGCCGCCGTCGCGGACCTCGAACACGGCCTCGCCGCCCTCGGCGCGCAGCGCCAGCACGAGCGGGCGGCCCGCCGGGGTGACGCGCAGCGCGTTCTCGGCCAGGCCGTCGAGGAGTTGGCGGACCCGGAAGGGATCGGTGTCGGCGGGCAGCGGGCGGCCCGGGCGTTCGAGCCGGAAGCGTACGTCGTGGCGGGCGCAGCGGTGGGCCCAGACGGCGCCGGCGTCCTCCACGAGGGCGTCGAGGTCGGTCCGCGCGGCGTCGAGCCGGAAGTCGTCGGCCTCCAGGCGGGCGAGGTCCAGCAGGTCGTGGACGAAGCGGTCGAGACGGCCGGTCTCGGCGAGCAGGGTGCGGCCGGTGGCGGGAAGGCCGTCGGGGCCGATCACCCCGTCGGCGAGGGCCTCGGCGTAGCCGCGCACGGCGGTCAGCGGGGTGCGGATCTCGTGCGACACCGAGAGCAGGAACGCGCGCTGCCGGTTCTCGCTGCGGGCGAGGGCGGCGTCAAGGGCGGTGAGCGCGGCGGACAGTTCGGCGACCTCGGCCGGGCCGTCGTCCGGCAGGGCGAGCCCGCGTTCGCCGGCGGCGAGGCGGTGGGCGGTGCGGGCCGCCGCGGTCAGGGGACGGGCCAGGCGTCGGGCCAGCAGGGCACCGGCCGCACCCGCGCCCGCCAGACCGGCGGCCAGGGGCAGCGCGAGACCGCCGCGGATGCGGGCGGCGGCGTCGTCGACCGCGGTGAAGGGCTTGGTGAGCACCACCGCGCCGCCGCCCGGGGACGGATGACCCTCCACCAGCACGGCACGCCCGCCGAGGGCGGCCGTCGCCGACGCCGGGTCCCCGCCACGCAGCGCCGCGAGCACGGACGTGGTGACGGCGGGCGCCGCCGGTCCGGCCGTCGTACCGTCCGGCGCGACCACCGCGAGCTCGACGCCGTTCGACCCGGCCAGCCGCTGCTCACGTTCCAGCAGCAGGGACGACAGCGCCGGGGTGCGGCTGAGCACGTCGGCCTGCCGTGCGAGCCGGTCGCGCTCCTGCGCCTCGGCGGTCGTGCGGATCGTGTGCCACGACGCCAGCCCGGCCAGCAGCACGGCGACGGCCGCCACGGCGGTGGTGAGCAGCACGAGGTTCCCGGCGAGCGAACCGCGGCCGGTCATGCCGGGGCCGGGCAGGGTGGGGCGGCGCTGTAGCCGACGCCGCGGATCGTGCGGATCAGGGAGGGGTCGCCGAGTTTGGAGCGCAGTTGGGAGACGTAGACGTCCACCACACGGCCCTCGCGGTAGTCCGGCGCGCCCCAGACGTGGGCGAGCAGCTGGTCACGGGTGAAGACCTGGCCGGGGTGGCTCATCAGGCACGCCAGGAGGTTGAACTCCGTCGTGGTCAGGGTGAGCGGCTCACCGTCCTTGTGGACGGTCCGGCGCAACGGGTCCAGTGCCACCGGGCCCAGGGTGCGCGGCCGTCCGCCGCGGGGCGGGCCGTCCACCCGGCGCAGGACGGTCTTGACGCGGGCGACGAGTTCGCGGGGCGAGAAGGGCTTGGTCACGTAGTCGTCCGCGCCCAGCTCCAGACCCAGGATCCGGTCGGCCTCCTCGTCGCGTGCCGTGACCAGAAGGACCGGCGTCCAGTCGCCCTCGTCGCGCAGCGCGCGGCAGAACGCCGTGCCGTCGAGCCCGGGCAGCCCGATGTCGAGCACGATCGCCACGGGCCGCAGCCGGCGGGCCGCGGCGAGCCCGGAGGGACCGTCGGCCTCCATGTGGACGCCGAAGCCCTCCCGGGTCAGGTACAGCCGCTGCAGGTCGGCGATGTGCCGTTCGTCCTCGACGACCAGGACGAGGCCTCGTTCTTCCGCCATGGCCCCGATGCTAACCACCCCTGTTGCCGCGGCGCCTCGGGCGGCGGGGATCCTGACACTCCCCGAACATTCCGCCAACGCCGTCCTTGCGTCCGTCCGCCACGATGCGGACGGTGCCCGGCGGACCGGCCGGGCGGAGGGAGGAACCGGTCGTGGCATTCCCATACGCCGGCGCGGAGTCCGCACTGCTCGGCGCCACCCTGGTGGCCGGCGTCGTCGCGCTCGTCGCCGTCGTCCTCCTGCTGCGCAGGACCCGCCCGCCCCGCACCGCCGGACCCGGTCTGCTGCACCGGGCCGGACGCGGCTGCGCCCGGCACCCGTGGCGGGTGATCGCCGCATGGCTGCTGGTGCTGCTGGCCGCGGTCGCCGCCGACCGGGCCTGGGGCGGTGCGTACCAGGACGACTTCGCGCTGCCCGGCACCTCCGCGCAGACCGGCGCGGACCTCCTCGACGCCCATGGCGCGCCCGGCACCCGGGGCACCGCCTCGCAGATCGTGCTGCGGGCACGGAACGGCGGGCTGGCGGACCACCGGGACGCCGTGGCCTCGGCGGTCGCCCGCGTGGCGGACCTGCCGCACGTCCTGTCCGCGGCCGGCCCGCCGACCACCCCGGGCGCGGTCTCCCCCGACGGCGCCATCGGGTACGTCAGCGTCCGCTTCGACACGAACCCCGCGACCCTCGACCGCTCCTACGTCGCCGAGGTCGACGCCGCGGTCTCGGCGCTGCGCGCCGACGGCGTCACCGTGGAGTACAGCGGTCCGCTGGGCCAGTTGGCGCGGCCCAAGGCGGCGGACCGGGCCTCGGAGGCGATCGGTCTGGGCACCGCGGTGGCCGTGCTGCTGCTGGGCTTCGGCAGCCTCGCGGCGGCGGGGCTGCCGCTGCTCACCGCGGTCCTCGGGCTGGGCGCCGGGACGGCCGTGCTGGGGCTGCTCGCGGCGGCCTGGTCCTTCGGTGCCGCCGCCCCCACGCTGGCCACGATGATGGGCCTCGGCGTGGGCCTGGATTACGCGCTCTTCCTCACCACACGCCACCGCGGGCTGCTGCACACCGTCGACGATCCCGCGGAGGCCGCCGGACGCACCCTCGCCACCAGCGGCCGGGCGGTGATCGTGGCGGCCGTGACGGTGGCGATGGCCCTGGCGGGCCTGTACGCCTCGGGGGTCGTCTTCATCGGCACCCTCGGCGCCGCCGCGGGCGTCACCGTCGCGGTCGCCGCCGTGGCCTCACTGACCCTCACCCCCGCGCTGCTGGGGCTGCTCGGCCGCCGGATCGACCGCTGGTCGGTGCGCACACCGGTGGACGAGCCCGCCCCGGGCGGCGCCGACGTCTGGCACCGCTGGGCCCGCGCCGTCGGGCGGCGCCCCTGGCTCTTCCTCACCGCGGGCGTGCTGGCGCTCGGGGTGCTCACAGTGCCGCTGGCCTCGATGCGGCTGGGGCACGTCGACGCCGGCGCGGGTCCGGCCGGCAACACCGACCGCCGGGCGTACGACCTGCTCTCCGAGGGTTTCGGCCCGGGCACCAACGGTCCGCTCACCGTGGTCGTCGCCCTGGACCCCGACCGCACCCGGACCACGGCCGACCGGGAACGGCTCGGGGCGTCACTGCACGACGCCCTCACCGGCGCCGGCGACGTGGCCGCCGCGACCACCCCGTCCGCGACCCCCGACGGCGCCCTGCTCGTCGCGACCGTCACCCCGCGGGGCGGGCCCGAGGAGCGCTCCACCTCCGACCTCGTCCACCGCCTGCAGGACGACGTGCTGCCCGACGCCCTGCGGGGCACCGGCGCCCAGGGCCACGTCACCGGGACCACGGCGGCCCAACTCGCCTTCCGGGACGTCGTGGTGGACCGGCTGCCGGTCATCGTCGCGGTGGTCGCCGGCGCGGCCTTCCTGCTGCTGCTCGCCGTCTTCCGCAGCCCGCTGGTCGCCGTCAAGGCCGCGGTGCTCAACCTGCTGTCGATCGGTGCCGCGTACGGCGTGGTCGTGGCCGTCTTCCAGTGGGGCTGGGGCGGTCCGTGGCTCGGCGTCGGGGAGGGCGTGCCGGTGGAGTCCTACGTCCCGATGATGATGTTCGCCATCGTCTTCGGGCTGTCCATGGACTACGAGGTTTTCCTGCTCTCCCGGATCCGCGAGTCCTGGCTGGCCACCGGCGACGACCACGGGAGCGTGGCGCACGGGCTGGCCGCCACCGCCCGGGTCATCTCCTGCGCCGCGATCGTCATGACCAGCGTCTTCCTCGCCTTCCTCCTGTCGGCGAACGTGGTCGTCAAGATGCTGGCGCTGGGGCTCGGGGTGAGCGTCGTCGTCGACGCCACGATCGTCCGGCTGCTCCTCGTCCCCGCGACGATGTACCTGTTCGGCCGGGCCAACTGGTGGATCCCGCCCTGGCTGGACCGGTTGCTGCCCCGCCTGGACCCGGAGGGCGGCGGCCGCGCCGCGGAGGCCGTCCCCGCGCACGCCCGCGCCGAGGCCGCCGGGAAGACGCGGTGACGGCCGTCCGGTGGCGCCGGACCAGGACCGTGCTGGTGGCGTCCGTCGCGCTGACGGCCCTGACCGGCGGCGCCGGTGAGCTGGTCGCGCGGGGCGTCGTCCACCACCGCGTCGCGGCCGCGGCGGGCCGCGCCCTCGGCGTCGCCCCGGACCGGGTGGCGGTCGACACCGGCGGCGGGCCGGCGCTGTCCGCGCTGGCGCACCACCGCCTGGACCGCGTCGAGGTCGCCGGCGACGACGTCACCGTGGGGCGGCTGCCCGGCGCCTCGGTGCGCGTCCGGCTGGACGGCCTCCGCTTCGGCGGCGCACCCACCGTGACGTCGTCCCATGCCGACGTCCGCGTTCCCGCCGGGTCGCTGCGCGCACGCTCCGGGAGCGGCGGTAGGGACGGGGGCCTGCCGGTCACGGACGTCGTACCGGACCCGGTCGCGGGCACGCTGCGGATCGAACTCGGCGGCGGAATAGGGTGGGTGACGGTGCGTCCGGTGCTCCGTGACGGCCGGGTGGCGGTCACCGTGACCGGCGCGGAGCTCCTGGGCCGGGCCGCCGCGCCGGCGGTCGCCGACCGGATCGAGCGGCGGCTGGCCGACCGGGCCCCGCGGACGCGCTACCCCCTCGCCCTGCGGGCGACCGCGGTCGACGTCACGTCCGGCGGCCTGCACGTCACCCTCGACGGCGGCCGCGCGGCGCTGCCCCGCCGGGCGGCTCAGGCCGCCTGACCGTCCACGACGCCCTTGGCGAAGTCCGCGCGCAGCCGGGAGAGTTCGTCGTCCGGCACCGCGCGCGCCCAGGCGTCGGGGAGCCCGCGGACGGTGTGGTCCTTGGTGGTCGCGGCGCTGTAGGTGGCGGTGCAGGTGAGCGACACGGTCCCGGAGGGCTTCATCTTCTTGTGGAAGACGCAGGTCTTCACCTTGCGGCCGTCCAGGGTGATGGCGATGCTGATCTCCGCGTACACGGGGTCGTCGGTGGTCTCGGGGTCGTCCAGGGCGTCGTACAGGGAGTTCTGGAGGGTGAAGCGGGCGGTGCAACTGCTGTTGCCGCAGGGGGAGAAGCGGGCCTTCCCCGTGGTGCTGAAGCTGACCGCCGGGTCGACGGCCGACTTCAGGTCGGCGAGGTCCCGGTCGTAGGCGGTCGTGAAGGTCTCGCGGTCGGCGCCGGTGAGCGCGGCCACCGTGGTGTCCAGGCCGTCGGGCAGGGGCAGCGGCCCCGAGGCGGCGGGGGAGTCGCCCGCGGCCAGGCGCAGCAGGGTGCGGGGGGCGGAGTCGGTGATCCAGAAGCGGCCGCCGGTCGTGGTCAGCACCTTGACGGGGCGTCCGGCGACCGTGGAGGAGGAGATGGCGTCCGGACGGCCGCGGTCGGCGGCGTCACGGAGCAGCGCCGAGACGTTGGCCGGGTCCAGGGGGGTCGCCAGGTCGTCGATCTCGGGCAGGTCGGCGGAGGAGTCCAGCCAGCGGTCGTCGATCCGGTCGAGGAGGTCGCCCGCGTAGCCACGGTCCTTCCAGTACGCCCTGTCGGCCTTGGTCAGGCGGTGGTCGTCGGTGGTGAGCAGCCGGACGGTGGCGCCCTCGTCCTGCAGCGAGCCACGGCCCCAGCCGCCGGGCGTGGTCTGCAGGTCGAACGGGGTGCTCGTCCCGCTGTCGAGGGCGAAGTCGCCCCGGTAGGAGACGACCTGGGTCCCGCCCATGGTGTCCGCCGCCTCGCGCAGCATGCGCTCGGCCTCCGCCGCCGGGTCCTTGCGCGCGGTCGCCGCCGGGCCCTTGCCGTCGCCGGAGCCGCTCCAGGGAGCCCATATGAGGAGGCCGGCGACCAGGGCCGCGGTGGCCAGTCCCGCCACGGCCAGCAGCGGGCCGCGCCGCCGGGGCGGCGGTGTGGGGTAGCCGTTGTGCGGCGGGTACCAGGGCGCTTGGAGGTGGGCCTGCGGTTGCGGCGGGTACGGCGGCGACGGCGGGGGCGGCGGTCCGAAGCCGCCGCCTCCCGTGCCGCCGGTCCCGTGACCGGGGCCCCAACCGCCGCCGCCCCACGGTGTTCCGTCCGTCATATCCGCGTCTCCCCACGTCGTGCGGTCACTCGTGCCCCCGCCGATCTCCCCGCCGGGACGTTCCCCGCCGGGCGCCGACCTTCTCATCCGGCCCGCGCCCCCGCCCCGGCCTTCCGCAAATCCGCCACCGGCCCGGCCCGGCGGGCGTGCGGGGGTCCAGGGCAAGGTACTGCAGTGGCCGCACCGCCCCGGCGGGAGGGTTTCTCATCCGGCTCTCATCCACCGCTCAGGCTCTCATCACCGCTGGTTCCTACCGTCGCCGCAGTGGAGAGACAGGCACCGCCTCCCTCCCGCTTCCCGTTTTCCTGACTCGGCGAGGAATCGCATGTTCTTCACATACCTCCGGCGCGAACTCCGACGCCGCAGAAAAGCGGCGCTCGTCATCGCGATGGGCCTCGCACTGGGCATCGCCCTGGTGATCACCGTCAACTCGGTGTCGGCCGGCATGACGCAGGCCCAGGGCAAGGTGCTGCAGTCGTTGTACGGCCTGGGCACCGACATGACCGTCACCAAGGCCGCCGACCCGGACTCGTCCTCCGCGGAACGACCGCGCTTCCAGTTCGACGCGCGCGGCGACGACAAGGAGCAGAGCAGCGACCGCGTCATGGTGCAGGGCTTCCAGTCCCTGAAGTCCTCGGTCGTCGACCAGGTCTCCGAGCAGAGCGGGGTCAAGGACGCGGTCGGCGGGCTCAGCCTGGTCGTCATCAAGGTCAACGGCCAGTTCCAGCGCGGTGAGTTCCAGCAGGCCCCGGGCAGCGGCGACCGGCAGCGGGGCGGCAGCGGCCAGCCGCAGGGCACGGTGCGCGGTGGCGGAGCCAACTTCGACATCAACAACTTCACCGTCTTCGGCACGGACGTCGCTCACCCCGCCCTCGGTCCGCTGACCTCGTCGAAGATCACTTCGGGGAAGACCTTCACCAGCGCGCAGGACAACGCCAAGGTCGCCGTGCTCGACAGCGCGTACGCGAAGCAGAAGAAGCTGACCGTCGGCAAGACGCTCACGATCTCCGGCACCAAGTTCGAGATCATCGGCATCGCGACCGCCGACAGCGGCTCCTCCTCCGCCAACGTCTACATCCCGCTCAAGCAGGCGCAGACGCTCGCGGACGCCAAGGACAAGGTCACCACGATCTACGTCCAGGCCGGCGACTCCCAGAAGATCGGCTCCGTCAAGTCCGCGATCCAGAAGAACATCTCCGGTACGACGGTCACCACCTCCTCCGACCTGGCCTCGACCGTCTCCGGTTCGCTGTCCACGGCCTCGAACCTGGCGACCAACGTCGGCAAGTGGCTCTCCATCGCCGTCCTGATCGCCGCCTTCCTCGTCGCGGGGCTGCTGACCTCCTCCGCGGTCTCCCGCCGGGTGCGCGAGTTCGGCACGCTCAAGGCGCTGGGCTGGAAGAGCGGCCGGGTGACCCGCCAGGTCATGGGCGAGGCGATCGTCAACGGCCTCATCGGCGGCGCCCTCGGCATCGCCCTGGGCCTCGGCTGCGCCTACCTCATCACCACGATCAGCCCCACGCTGGACGCCACCGTCGGCGGCGGAGGGGGCGGCCTCGGCGGTCCCGGTGGCCTCGGCGGCCCCGCCCGGCGCGCGGCCGGTGACGCCGTCGAGATCGCCCTCCAGGCACCGGTCAGCGTCAACACCATCGTCCTCGCGGTGGTCCTGGCGGTCGCGGGCGGTCTGATCGCCGGGACCTTCGGCGGCTGGCGGGCCTCGCGGCTGCGCCCGGCGGACGCCCTGCGCCGCGTCGAGTAGCCGTACCCGCCCCACGAGACCGGGGGCCGCGTTCCGCACGTTCCCCCCGGCGTGGCGCTGCCCCCGCCCTTCCCCTTCAGGACTTCAGGAGTCACCTCATGTACAAGCTGAGCGGCGTGACCAAGCGCTACTCGCGCGGCAAGGACACCGTGCACGCGCTGCGCGGCGTCGACCTCGTGATCGAGGACGGCGACCAGCTCGTCATCCAGGGCCCGACCGGCGGCGGCAAGTCGACGCTGCTCCAGATGCTCGGGGGCCTCGACCGCCCGACGGAGGGCTCGGTGGAGCTGGACGGCACCGACCTGGCCCGGCTGAGCGAGGCCCGGCTGACCAAGGTCAGGTCGCAGAACATCGGCATCATCTTCCAGAGCTTCAACCTGATCCCGACCCTGACCGCCCAGGAGAACGTCGAGACCGCCCTCGTCCCGCTGGGCGTCAAGGCCTCCGAACGCCGTGCCCGCGCCGCCGAGGCGCTCGCCTCCGTCGGCCTCGGCGACCGTCTGCACCACCTGCCGGGCGAGTTGTCGGGTGGTCAGCAGCAGCGAGTGGCGATCGCCAGGGCGCTGGTGAAGCGCCCCAAGGTGCTGCTCGCGGACGAGCCCACCGGAGCCCTCGACGAGGGCACCCGTGACGAGATCCTCGCCCTGCTGGAGGGGCTGTGGAAGGAGTACGGGCTGACCTTCGTCATGGTCACCCACGACTCCGCCATCGCCCGGCGCGCCACCCGGGTCGCCACCATCAAGAAGGGCCGGGTCACCGTCACCGAGCGGACCCCCGCGGCCTGAGACCGCGGCACCCCGGCCCCCAGCCCCCCGTACCCACCCCGGTCCCCACCCCGGTCCCCACCCACCCCCGGCCCCCGGCGCGCGACGCCGGGGGCCGCGCGGTGTCTCAGTCCGTGACGCCCAGGTCCTCGCGCATCAGCCGCTGCAGCGTCCGCAGCAGCGGTTCGGCGTCCTTCAGGTCCTCCAGCGCGCCCTGCGGGCTCTCGCCGTCCCGGGTGAGGCCGCGGTCGAGCCGCTTGGCCGCGGCGTCCGCCGCCGCCAGGACGCGGTTGACGTCCCGCGAGGCCGCCAGGACGCGCTCCGGGACGATCATCTGCGCCTCGGCGTACCGGTCCCGGTACTCCCGGCGGGACTCCTCGACCTGATCCCGCTCCTCGGCGGAGTAGACGCCGTCCCTGATCCGGTGCAGGGCGTCCTTCAGCAGCGTGTGGAACTGCCGCGAGGCCCGGTTCACCGCCGTGTACGCCGCCCGCCGTTCCTCGAACCGGCGCAGCCGTTCCGCCTCGGCGGCCTCCGCCAGGCGCCGCCGGTCGGTGCCCCGCTGGGCGAGCACGGGCGCAAGCAGGGTGCCGAGCACTCCGACGACGGCGGTGATCATCGCGCCGAGCGTGGCGTTCATGGTCCGCTTCCTATCCCGCCCGTCCGGGCGTGGGGAGCCGGCCGGTCGCGCCGAGCGCCGGCCGGCAGCGTGCGCAGGCGGGCGACCCCCCCCCGCCGGCGCGCCGGGCCCGGGGGGGCGCCCCGCGGCCCCCCCCGTGGGGGGAGATAGCCAGGG
>NZ_JBHWGA010000037.1:62643-74245 GCF_042733315.1 Streptomyces sp. NPDC059718 | reverse complement strand
GGGTGGGATTTTTTTTTTTTAAAGGCGACCGCGCCGGGGGGGGCGGGGGCGCGGGGGGCCGCCCCCCCCGCAAGGTTCCGCGGTTCGGGGCGGGCCGCCCTGATGCCCGCCTGTTCGTGCTACTTCGCGAGGTACGCGTTGTAGATCACCTGGGACAGGGTGTTGCCCTTCTTGTCGCTGACCAGGGCCTTGAAGGAGACGCCCTTGCCCGCCTTGGGGTTCTTCAGCGTCACCTTGCCGCCCTTGACCGTCAGCTTCGACCAGTGCGCCCCGCCGTCGGTGGAGACGTACACCTTCAGCGACTTCAGGTTGCGCCCCGCGGCCGCACCCTGGACCGTCACCGGCACCTTGACCGTGGCCTTCGCCTTGGAGGTGCTCGTGGCGGACAGGGACGGGGTGAAGCGCACCACGGAGACCGGCAGCGTGGCCGGGACGTCGCCGCCGACGTGCCGGGAGGAGAACGTCCAGGACGCGGTGATGCGGGTGCTGACCGCCGCGGTCGTGGCGCGGGTCACCGAGGTGGCCAGCCGGTAGCCGGCCTTGGCGCCGTCGACGGTGAAGGAGACGCCGTCGTCGAGCGCGCCGTCGTGGCTCCCGACCTTCGTCCCGTTGCGGTAGAGGGTCGTGGTGGCCTTGTCGTACGACGCGAAGCCGCTGTGGCCCTGGCCGTCGGTGAAGAGGCCGACGGTGCCCCAGATCTCGTCACCGGAGCGCATGATGCCGGAGTACTTGTCGAGCTTCGGTCCGAAGACGCCGACGTTGAAGCTGCGGCTGTAGCTCCTGCCCTTGGTGAAGGACCGGGCCGGGGCCTCGTAGTAGCCCTCGGGAATCTCGCCGGAGGAGTCGGTCTGCAGGAAGTCCTGGGCCCAGGTGACGCCGGAGCCGTTGACGTACACGGTCCTGGTGAACGGCAGCCCGGTGAGGAAGCCGCTCGGCGTCACCATGGCCGCGTTCACGAACGGGGTGGTGAAGACCGCGCCGAGCTTGCGCTTCACCGAGGAGCCGCCGGTGGTGGTGATCTTCGCCAGGTCGGTGCTCCGCACGGTCCTGGTGTAGCCCGTGTAGAACGACTTCGTGCGGCCGTACGCCACCGTGTAGACCTTCGAGCCGTGCTCGAACAGGCCGGCGACGGTCGCCTGGTACTCGGCGGCGGTCAGCGCGGGACCGGAGTGCGCGGTGCGGAAGTCCCGCAGCGTGCCGGTGTTGAAGCTCAGGCCGGTGCCGGCGGCGCCGTGGTTCAGGTTGTAGCCGACCATCAGGTCCGACTGCCGTGCGGCCCGGTCCGGCAGCGTGAACGCGAACGGCTTGGCCTTGCTCGCGTCGAGCGTCACCTCGGTGTCCTTGGTGAGGGTGACCAGCGGGCGGCTCACCCAGTTCGCGCTCTCGAACGTCCGGCCGTCGGCCGCGAGCTTCACGATGAGGCTGTCCACGGCGTAGCTGCCCTTGGGCAGGCGCAGCGCCGTGCTGCCGCTGTCGTTGGTGACCTCCTCGAAGGCGTCGCCGTCCAGTCCGACGACGAGCGTGTCGTAGGCCGCCGCCGGACGCCCGTCGCGGTCCAGGTTGGTGATCCGCAGGTCGTACGACTCGGCCTCGCGCACCACGCCCGCGGCGGTGCGCACCGACCGCGTGCCGTCGCCCGCCACCACGGCCGCGCTGTAGGCGCCGTCGGCGGTGCCCAGGGTGGTGTCGGCGGTCAGCGTCGCCTCCGCGGTGCCGCCGGCCGGCACGGTCACCTGCTGCTTGTCGAGGGTGAAGAACCCGGCCGGCGCCGCGGCGCCGTCGGGGTCCTTGCCGGTGACCGACAGGTCCAAGGTGACGTCGGCGTCACCGGAGTTGCGGTAGGTGATCGTCCTGGACTGCTGCACGTCGTCGGCGTGCGGCCACCGGGCGACGCCGAAGCTCAGCGAGACCGGGTCGGCGACCACCTCCTGGTGGATCGCCCGGGCCAGGTCGATCTGGCCGGAACCCTGCTGGAAGGCGGTGTAGCCGCCGTCCGTCGTGGAGCCGGTGAGCGCGGCCTTGATCTGCCGGCCCGTCCAGTCCGGGTGCTCCTGGGCGAGGATCGCCGCGGCGCCCGCCACGTGCGGGGTGGCCATCGAAGTACCGGAGATGGTCAGGTAGTTCCCGTCCGCGGTGTGCGGGACCTCGGGGTCGGTGTCGATCACACTGCCCTTGGCCGCGGCCGCGGTGATGTCCACGCCGGGGGCGGTGACGTCGGGCTTGACCGCGCCGTCGCCCACGCGCGGGCCGCGCGAGGAGAAGCCGGCGAGCTTGGAGTCCTTGTCGACCGCGCCGACGGTCAGCGCGGCGTCCGCGCTGCCGGGGGAGCCGACGGTCGAGGCGCCGTCGCCCTCGTTGCCCGCGGCGATGACGAACAGCGTGCCGGTGTCCGCGGACAGGCGGTTGACCGTCTCCTCGATCGGGTCGACCCCGGGGGTGTCGCTCCCGCCGAGGCTCAGGTTGGCCACCTTGGCCCCGGAGGCGGCGGCCCACTCCAGGCCGGCGATGATCCCGGCGTCGTCCCCGAAGCCGTCGTCGTCCAGCACCTTGCCGCTGATGATCCGCGCGCCCGACGCCACGCCCTTGTAGGCACCGGCCGACTTCTCGCCGGTGCCGGCGGCGATGGAGGCGACGTGGGTGCCGTGGCCGAAGTGGTCGAGCAGGTTGTCGGCGGTGGAGAAGTTCTTCTCGGCGACGACCCGGCTGGTCAGGTCCGGGTGGCTCTTGTCGACGCCGGTGTCCAGCACCGCGATCGTGACGCCGGTTCCGTCGTAGCCCGCGTCCCAGGCCTCCGGCGCGTGGATCTGCCGGGTGTTCCAGCTCGGTTCGGCCGCGGCCTTCTGGATCGCGTTCAGCCAGACCGTGCGCAGGCCGGACTCGGCGGTGGCGTACGGGGAGCCCGGCACGTCGTCGGTCAGCGCCGTCCAGACGCCGGCCGCGGCGTCCTCGGGCGCGGTGACGGACTCGCCGCCGAGCGCCGCGAAGGTGTGGGTCACCTCGGTGCCCTCGGCCCGGTGCAGTTCGGCCCGCGCCTCGGGGCGGCTGCCCCGGTAGGTGACGATCAGTCCGAGGCCGCGACGCTGGGCCGCCTTGCGGTACTCGGCCCGGCTCAGCGTGGTCACGTCGAAGAGCCGGCGGTCGATCCGGCCCTTCGCGATCAGCTGCACCGCGTCCTGCGGGACGACGTAGACGTGCCCGTGCTGCCGGCGTATCTGCACCGGTATGTCCTCGCGCCCCTTGGCGCGTTTCAGGGCGACGGGCCTGCCCTGTGAGTCCACGGCGACCCGGTCGCCGGTGATCAGCGTGATCCACACGCGGTCCTTGACCGCCGTGGCGGACGCGGAGCCGGCCGGCCCCGTGGCCGCCGGCCCGGCCGCCGAGGCCGGTGTGACGGCGCCGGCGGTCAGTGCCGCCGCGACCCCCGTTGCGAGCGCTGCCGCGCGCGCCTTCTTCCATCGTCGGTGCAACGTATCCCCTTGTGTCTGCGTCATGACACGCGGGAGCGCTCGTCCCCGGGCGCGCGCACGCGATGTTCCCCCACGGCGTTCCCCCCGGCGAAGCCCCCGCCTTGCCGACGCAGTATGTACCGTCTGTCGCGGACATCTCAAGAGTCACTTCGTGAACGGATTGCCGGATCCGGCCACAGGTGTTGTCGAAGCGCTTCGACACGTGTCTGGACAGGGATGCCGGGTCCCCGGTAGCGTCTGAGTCGAAGCGCTTCGAAAGGTTTCGACACTTCCTGGGGGGACGGAGAACGACAATGGCCACACTCGCCGAGGTAGCCCGCCACGCCGGGGTCTCCGCCAGCACCGTCTCGTACGTCCTGAGCGGCAAGCGGTCGATCTCCGAGGGCACGCGCCGGCGGGTCGAGCGGAGCATCCAGGAACTCGGCTACCACCCGCACGCGGGCGCGCGGGCGTTGGCCAGCAGCCGCTCGAACATCATCGCCCTGATGGTGCCGCTCCGTACAGACATGTACGTCCCCGTCATGATGGAGATCGCGATAGCCGTCGCCACGACGGCCCGTCAGCACGGCCACGACGTACTCCTGCTCACCGGCGAGGAGGGCCCCACCGCGGTCCGGCGGGTCGCGGCCAGCGGACTCGCCGACGCGATGATCCTCATGGACGTCGAGCTGGAGGACGAGCGCATCCCCCTGCTGCGCGCCGGTAACCGGCCCGGCGTGCTCATCGGCCTGCCCGCCGACACCGCGGGACTCACCTGCGTCGACCTCGACTTCGCCGCCACCGGCGCGCTCTGCGCCGACCACCTCGCCGACCTCGGCCACCGCTCCGTCGCCGTCGTCGGCGAGGCCGCGGCGGTCTACCAGCGCCACACGGGCTTCGCCGAGCGCACCCTCCAGGGACTGCGCACTCGTGCCGCCGCACGCGGGATCCGGCTCATCCACCGCCCCTGCGAGGGCAGTTACGAGTCCACCGCGGGCACCCTCTCCCGCATCTTCGAGGAACGGCCGGACACCACCGCGCTCGTCGTCCAGAACGAGTCCGCCATCGCCCCCCTCCTCGCGCTCCTTCGCCAGCAGGGCCGCGCCGTGCCCGAGGACGTCTCCGTCGTCGCCGTCTGCCCCGACCAGGTGGCCACGCAGGCCGCCCCCCAGCTCACCTCGGTCGCCATCCCCGCGCAGCAGATGGGCCGGCACGCGGTCGAACTCGTCATCGCCAAGCTGGGCGGCAGCCCGACGGAGGAGGTCCGCCTCCTCGGCCCCGAACTCACCGTGCGCGCGAGCAGCGGCCCCGCGCCGTCCGCGTGACGACGGCGGGGCGCGCGCTCAGGCCCGCAGCCCCTGGAGCCCGTCGTAGGCGGCCATGACGAATTCCATCCCGCGGGTGTCGTCCGCGGGTTCGCGCATCTGGTTGGGCACGTACGCCACCGTCATACGGGCCTCGGGGTCGATCATCACGAGCGAGCCGCCCCAACCGCCCCACCCGAAGCTGTCGCCGAAGAGCCCGTAGCCCAGCGCCCAGCGGACCGGCATGCCCAGGCGGCGGTCCTCTCCGCTGAACTGCTCCTCCCGCGCGCGGTCACAGCCCGCCCGCGACAGCAGCCGCACCCCGTGCACCGCTCCGCCGCAGGCCAGCACCGACTGCACGAGGGCGACCGAGCGGGCGTTGCCGAAGCCGCTCGCCGCCGGGATCTGCGCGCGACGCCACGCCACGCCGTTCCCGTCACGGAGCCGCACGGCGGTGCCGGCCCCGGGCGACGCGCTGCCGCCGGGCGCGCTCGCCGCGTAGTCCTCGTCCCGGGACGGCGGCGGGACGGCGGGCGCCACGCGGGGGTCGTGCTCGGCGGGCAGTCCGATGTGGAAGTCGGCGCCCAGCGGTCCGGCCACCTCCTGCGCGAAGAACCCGCCCACGCTCCGGCCGGTGATCCGGCGTACGACCTCGCCCACGAGGTACCCCTGGGTGAGCGAGTGGTACCCGGCCGCGCTGCCCGGTTCCCACTGCGGGGCCAGCGCCGCCAGACGCGCGGTGGCGGACGGCCAGTCGTAGAGCTCGTCGATCGGCCCGTCCCAGTCGGGCAGGCCCGCGGTGTGCGCGAGCAGGTGCCGCACCAGCACCTTCTCCTTGCCCGCCGCGGCGAACTCCGGCCAGTACCGGGCGACCGGCGCGTCCGGATCGAGCGCGCCGCGGTCGGCCAGGACCAGCGCGCACAGCGCCGTCATCGTCTTGGTGACGGACCAGACGTTGGTGATCGTGTCCCGCTGCCACGGGACCGTGCGGTCCGCGTCGGCGAACCCGCCCCAGACGTCCACCACCGGCTCGCCGTCCACGAAGACCGCGACGGAGCCCCCCGCGTCCCCGCCGTCCAGCAATCCGGCCAGCGCGCCCGGCACCGCGGTGAACAGGTCGTCGTACGTGCCCTGGATATCGGCCATGCGCCGTATTAGCGCGTACCGGCCGGGCGCAGGCAATCGAATTTCCCGGCCGCAACCGGCGGGAGCTCAGCGATCGGCCTTCGCGATGCCGACCGGGCAGGAGACCCCCGTCCCCTCGATGCCGCAGTAGCCGCCGGGGTTCTTGTCCAGGTACTGCTGGTGGTACGGCTCCGCGGCGTGGAAGGGGCCCGCGGGGACGACCGCCGTGGTGATGGTGCCGTGCCCCTTGGCGCGCAGGGCGGACTGGTAGGCCTCGCGGGAGGCGAGGGCCGTCGCGAGCTGCCCGGGGGAGTGGGCGTACACCGCGGAGCGGTACTGGGTGCCGATGTCGTTGCCCTGGCGGTGGCCCTGGGTGGGGTCGTGGGCCTCCCAGAACACCTTCAGCAGCTCCCCGTACGTGATCAGCGCCGGGTCGAAGACGACACGCACGACCTCGGCGTGGCCGGTGAGGCCGCTGCAGACCTCCTCGTACGTCGGGTTCTCCGTGTACCCGCCCGCGTAGCCGACGAGCGTCGTCCACACGCCGGGCGTCCGCCAGAAGACGCGCTCGGCGCCCCAGAAACAGCCCAGCGCGAAGTCGGCGACCTCCAGGTCGGCCGGGTAGGGGCCGGTGAGCGGCCTGCCGAGCACGGTGTGGCGGTCGGGCACCGTGTGGAGCGGGGCGGGGCGGCCCGGTATCGCCTCCTCACGGGAGGGCAGGCGCGGCGTCAACGGGTGCGCCCGCGCTCGGAGTTCCACTCCAGCCCCGCGAGCGCCTGTGCCCGGCCTGCGGCGTACGCGGCGGCCGGGTCGGCCTCGTAGGCCCAGGGGGCCGCGCCCGCGTAGCCGTCGACGGCACGGAACTGCTCGACCGCCTCGGGGAAGCGCTCCGCGCGCAGCAGGAAGGCCGCCAGCAGGTGCCGCACCACGGGCAGCACCGGGTCGGAGGGGGAGGCGTGCTCGGTGGCGTAGAGCGCGCCGCCGATGGCGCGGGAGACGACGTCGCTCTCGTAGAAGCTGCGGACGAGGATGACGTCCGGCAGGTGCGCGAGGACCTCGAAGAGCGGCAGGGCCGGCAGCAGGCTGCCCTCGGGCGCGGAGGAGGCGGCCCGCTCGGCGAAGTCGCGTGCGGCGCCCTCCGGAAGGCGGGCGAGGGCGGCCAGGTGGGCGCCCATGTGGTGCGGGGCGCGGGAGGCGGTCTTCTCCCAGACCGTCGCGAAGTCCGCGTCCGCGGCGAGGGCGACGACGTACGGGACGGGGTCGCCCGGCGCGAGCAGCGCGGCCTCGTCGGCGACCGTGCGGGCCTCCTCCAGGATCATCGGCACGTCCGGGGACCCGGCCGGCTCACGCCGGGCCCGCTGCACCAGGAACGCCGCGTGGACGGCCGCCCCGCCGGCGTCCTTCGGGTCCTCGACCCGCCAGGTGCGCAGCCACGCCGCGCCCGTGCCGGGGGACTGCGTCAGCTCGACCGCCGCGGCCCCGGCCAGGGTCTGGACCCGCTGCCAGCGCAGCTCGCCCGCGGCCGGGGTGCCCTTGAGGAGGGCGGCGACCGCGCGCCAGTCCTGGGTGCGCTGGGTCACGGTCAGCGCCTGCGTCAGCTCGTCGTCCGGTCCCGGCAGCCGGATGTCGATCTCCTCCCGGGGCACGAAGCCGTACCGGGCGGGGTCGACCGCGGCCACGGCCCGCACGCCGCGGCCGCGCAGCATGCGGGG
Organism: Streptomyces sp. NPDC059718; assembly: GCF_042733315.1. NCBI lineage: Bacteria > Bacillati > Actinomycetota > Actinomycetes > Kitasatosporales > Streptomycetaceae > Streptomyces > Streptomyces sp. NPDC059718. Next base: position 66,658 of record NZ_JBHWGA010000037.1, on the reverse strand, counting down.
CACCAGCACGATCGCCGAGATCAGCAGAACGCCGTACAGCACCCACAGGAATTCCATGATGAGCAAGCCTACGCGGGCCCGGCCGGCACGTCCCGGCCCGCGGCTCGCACTACGCTCGGCGGTATGAGCGAGCAGCAGCACCAGAACTTCGAGACCCTCGCGATCCACGCGGGTCAGCCGGCCGACGCCCAGACCGGGGCCGTGGTCACGCCGATCTACCAGGTCTCCACGTACAAGCAGGACGGGGTCGGGGGCCTGCGCGGCGGCTACGAGTACAGCCGGTCCGCCAACCCCACGCGCACCGCGCTGGAGGAGAACCTCGCGGCGCTCGAGGGCGGCCGCCGCGGCCTGGCGTTCGCGTCCGGCCTGGCCGCCGAGGACTGCCTGCTGCGCACGGTCCTGAAGCCCGGCGACCACGTGGTCATCCCCAACGACGCGTACGGCGGCACCTTCCGGCTCTTCGCCAAGGTCGTCGAGCGCTGGGGCGTGCAGTGGTCGGTCGCCGACACCTCCGACCCGGCGGCGGTCCGGGCCGCGCTCCGGCCCGAGACCAAGGTGATCTGGGTCGAGACGCCCAGCAACCCGCTGCTCGGGATCACCGACATCGCGGCGCTGGCGGACATCGCGCGCGGCGCGGACGCCCGGCTCGTCGTCGACAACACCTTCGCCAGCCCCTACCTGCAGCAGCCGCTGGCGCTCGGCGCCGACGTGGTCGTGCACTCCACCACCAAGTACATGGGCGGGCACTCGGACGTGGTCGGCGGCGCGCTGGTCGCGGCCGACGCGGGGCTCGGCGAGGAACTGGCCTACCACCAGAACGCGATGGGCGCCGTCGCCGGCCCCTTCGACGCATGGCTGGTGATGCGGGGCATCAAGACGCTCGCGGTGCGCATGGACCGGCACAGCGAGAACGCGGCCCGGGTCGCGGAACTGCTCTCGCTGCACCCGAAGGTCACCCAGGTCTTCTACCCCGGGCTGCCCGAGCACGCGGGGCACGACGTCGCGGCCAAGCAGATGAAGCGGTTCGGCGGGATGGTCTCCTTCCGCGTCGCGGGCGGCGAGGAGGCGGCCGTCGAGGTGTGCAACCGGGCGCGGCTGTTCACGCTGGGCGAGTCCCTGGGCGGCGTCGAGTCCCTCATCGAGCACCCCGGCCGGATGACGCACGCCTCGGTCGCGGGCTCCGCGCTGGAGGTCCCGGCGGACCTGGTGCGGCTCTCCGTGGGCATCGAGTCCGTCGACGACCTCCTGGAAGACCTCCGCCAGGCCCTGGGCGCGTAGCCCTTCGGGGTGCGCGGGGTGCGCGGGGTGCCGCTTGCGGCCTGTGGTTGTGTGCGGGTGCGTTGCGCCTGCGGCGGGCGGTTTCCCCGCCGCCCTCCCTCCCCCAGCCTTCGGCCGGGGGGACCCCCAACCGGCGCGGTCAGTGCGGGCCTGCGCTCTGTTGGGTTGGGGTCGGAGCCGCGCCGGTGCACGTCTCCCCCAGCCTTCGGCCGGGGGGACCCCCATGGGCGCACCCCGCCACACCCCCTCCCGTCGTCTGGGCGCATGACGGCCGGAGGGTGGGTGAGAAGGCCGTCCGGGGTTGCCGCAGGTGCCTTACTGAACCCCCACCGGCCGTCAGTCGCCCCACCGGCACGAGGGGGTGTGGCGGGGTGCCCCCGCAGGCGACGAGCGGTGCGCGCGGCGCCGAATGATGTAGGGCAGCGCCGCGAGCGCCGAGGAGGTACGCCGGCGCGGCACCGACCCCATACGTACGCAGCGGGGCGGTCACTGACCGCGCCGGGCAATCGGGAGGGTGGGCGGGGGATGCCCGCCGCAGGCGCGAACAACCCGCACACGACAACGGGCCGCAAGGGGCACCCCCGGCCATCCGGCGGAGCCGGTCACCACTCGCCGGGCGTCGTGTCGAGCGGCTCCGCCGCCGGCCACCACAGCACCGCGAGGACGAGCGCGACGACGACCGCCACGACGAGCAGCGTCCACAGGACGGCGTGCAGCACGCGGCGGCGGGCCAGGACGCGGCGGCCGCGCTCGGCGGCGCGCGGGGCGAGGTCCACCGGCACCGCGGGGTGAGGCCCGTCGAGCAGCCGGCGGACCTCGTCCTGCTTGCGGTCGTACGGGCTCACGACGCGACCTCCCGCACCCGGCGCGCCGCCCCGCCGCGGGCGCGCCGGCTGCGCAGGGCCGCGCTGGCCCGCAGGGTGATCACCCGCACCCGTTCCGACGGCATGCCGAGCTGCGCGGCGGCCTGTTCCTCGGCGATGCCCTCGTACAGCCGCAGCACGATCACCAGCCGCTCCCGCACGTCGAGCGGCCCGAGCACCCCGCCGCGCGGACGGCGCCACCAGGGCCGGTGGGCGAAGCGGCGGACGATCTCGGCGCGGGTGCAGGCGTACGGGTCCTCGCCGCGCATCCGGAACCAGTCCGCGTAGCTGCGCGACAGGGCGGCGCACAGCAGCTCGGTCCCTTCCGCCCGGTCCCCCGTGAGCAGGACGGCGACGTGCAGCAACCGCCCTGCCGCGCCCGCCGCGAACGCCTCGAACTCGGCCTCGCGCAGGCGCTCCGCTGCCTCCCGGCGCTCTCCCACAGCGACATGGGACGGCAGACGGCGACCTCAGGTCAAGAGTTCTGCTCGTCTCCTTGCGTGACGGAGGAGTGGTACTGCGCGAGCGCGCCGTTGAACCGGCCGAGGAGGTCGGTGAAGGACTCGCGCTCCTGCGGCGTCCAGTCCTCCGTCACGACCGCCATGAGCTGCTGCCGCGAGCTGCGGACCTCCTCCAGGCGGGAACGTCCGCGCGGGGAGAGCGCCAGCACGACCGCCCGCCCGTCCTCGGGGTGGGAGGTGCGCTTGACCAGTCCGCTGTCCACGAGCGGGGCGACCTGGCGTGTGACGGTGGAGGAGTCGATGCCCATGCCCTCCGCGAGCGCCTTCACGCCCATCGGGCCCTCGTTGTCGAGGCGGTGGAGCAGCAGGTACGCGGCCCGGTCCATGGAGTTGCGGGCCTTGCCGACGCCACCGAGGCGCGTCTGTTCCGCGCGGCGGGCGAAGAGCGCCACCTCGTGCTGCAGGCGCTCCAGGAGGTCGGTCGTGATCTCCGAGGGGGGAATGGGCATGGCCGGAAGCTCGCGTTCTGTCGGTCCTGCGAAGGTTGGGAGAAGAGTACGCGGAGAGCGTCACCCCGGGACCCCGCCGCGGAAAACTGCTCGGTCCGTCCGGGCGGTGGCCGCTGCTGCAAGACTGGGGACCATGGAAAGCCCCGCACGTCCGGCACGTCGCACCAGTCGCGCGGTGGTGGCCGCGCGGCCGTCTCCGGTCACCATCGACGATGTGCGCGGCGCGCACAAGATGCTGTCGGGTGTGGCCCGCGTGACCCCCGTGGAGGGCAGCCGCTACCTGTCCCGTCTGGTGGCCGCCCCGGTGCACCTGAAGTGCGAGAACCTGCAGCGCACGGGCTCCTTCAAGGTGCGCGGCGCCTATGTGAGGATCGCCGGTCTGCGGCCGGAGGAGCGCGCGGCGGGCGTGGTCGCGGCGAGCGCCGGCAACCACGCGCAGGGCGTGGCACTGGCCGCGTCGCTGCTCGGGGTGCGCTCCACCGTCTTCATGCCGTCCGGCGCCGCGCTGCCGAAGGTCGCGGCGACCCGCGACTACGGGGCGGAGGTGCGGTTGCACGGGCACGTGGTGGACGAGACGCTGCGCGCCGCCCAGGAGTACGCGGAGCAGACGGGCGCGGTCTTCATCCATCCCTTCGACCACCCGGACATCGTCGCCGGGCAGGGCACGGTGGGCCTGGAGATCCTCGACCAGTGCCCGGAGGTGCGCACGATCGTCGTGGGGATGGGCGGCGGCGGGCTCGCGGCCGGTGTGGCGGTGGCGGTGAAGTCGGTGCGGCCGGAGGTGCGGGTCGTCGGCGTGCAGGCGGCGGGTGCGGCCGCCTGCACCCCCGCGCAGGCGGCGGGGGGGGCCGGGGGGCGGGGCGCGGTGGCGGCCCCAGCAGGAACGTATAAACAACAGAAACAG